>JAFWSW010000187.1 GCA_017519205.1 Clostridiales bacterium
CAAAACCTGATTTATCTCATCTTCTGAATTTCCATCGGTAATCCCGTCATAGAGTTGCATCAGTTTATCGTACAGTTCCCTTGATAGCTCGCCATCAAAACACCTCCTGTTTGTCTTCTCGTAGGTACTAAACTCCATAAGATATTCGGGGATTATCTGATCCGATTCTTCTTGAGCCTCATCCCAATACTTTTCTGTCCATTGCCACAATCTTTCAGCAACTATCTTCCAATCCCTATCTGGATACATGGATACAAGGTATTTTTCTATACACATAAATAGATAGCATAGCCTTCCCATTATAGAAATATTCTTAAAAAAATCCTCACTTGACATCTTCATCAATTACTACCTCACAACAGAATATTTCAATATTCTACATCAAATACCTTCTTCGCCTTCTCCATTTCCGAGCTTGTGAACGCACACAATTTCACATCTATCTCGTAATCAGGATAATTCTCAACAAACTTCCTATACGCCATCACGCATTGTTTTGTGGACTCTGCAACTGGATTATCAAGATTACCACCAAATATACTTGTGACCTTGGAACCGTGTACCGTTACAATATTGTTACATTACTTAATATTTATGTAATGGTACACGGTTCCTATACCCGAAATCTTTTATCGTTTACTATACTTATATGAATGCCTTCTCAACATCCGCGACCAGTTCCAGATCAGCCGGAAGCCATTTCACGTCTTTCAGTTCATCCTTGGTGAGCCACTTTGCAGCTTCCGCTTCTTTCAGTTCCAGATGTCCGCTTTTCACGGTAGCCCAGAAGCAATCCATGGATAGATGAAAGCCCGGATAATCATATTCGATGGTCCTGATCAGGTCTCCCACTTCGATCTCTGCGGTTAATTCTTCCCGTATCTCACGAACAAGCGCTTGCTGCGGCGTCTCGCCCTTTTCGATCTTTCCTCCCGGGAATTCCCACCAGCCTTTGTACTCACCATATCCTCTGGCAGTGGAAAAGATCTGCTGTACGCTTTCTGACTCCCTCTGTATCACTGCCGCCACCACGCGGATATATTTCAGTATCTCTCCGCTTTCCGTAAAGATCACTTTCTTGCCTTCGCTGATCCCCTTTTTCTCCAATTCGCTCTCGGACAGTTCGACGTATTTTTCCTCTGCACCCGATTTGAGTTTCAGCAATGCCATGGGCTCTTTTCGTTCCGTTTCTTCACATCCGAAATCTGCCTCTGTGATCTGTTCTACCGTATAAATGTCCATCTTTTTCATAATCTCCTTATATCCCTACAATGTATTCGTAAATATCTTCTCGTACCGGTTCGTCCAGGATCCATTCGATCTCCACAGCCGTTTTATCTGTATTGGCCATGGTGAATTCTTCCGACCTGCCGCTGGGACTCATCTTTCCCAGGTAATAAAACTCCTTGGATATCTTATCATCCTTGTTCTTCCTGACAAAAAGCTCAACGCTGATTCCTCTTTCTTTTGATTCCAGAAAGTTTCGCACATCTTCCGACTGCCTGCTTCGCCCGGACTTTGATATCGCTATCAGTTTACGATTGTTCACGAAATGATCTTCGTATTTCGTTGTATCACTGATATCCTCCGCCTTATCGTAATTGATAAAGACCGGAAATGTCTTTGTCTTCTTATCGAATTTATACCCGCCAATATTTAACGGCACTTCATTGTTTTCCCAGTTCAGAAGTCTACATACATCTTCGTAGGTATACTTCTGATACAACACCAGATCCGTGTCCTTATAGCTGTTGCGATAGTCTCTTTCATATCTGCTGATACCGAAATCAACCAGTTCTTCCAGGATCTGATAGAAATCCGCATTCGAAAGCATTTCCAGAATCGAAGCTGTCGGCTTATAATCCTCCTGCGTTTTCTCTATAAAAACACACTGCTGATACGTTTTCTTACCGGAGCCGGCCGGGAACTCATTCGTCATAACATTGGCAATATTGTCTTTCTGATCGTCACTCAGTTTCTTTCCGTATTTTTCCAGGTCTTTCCTAAGTCCGCCAAACAGTCCCTCTCTCGAACTGCCGCGGGCATAAGCCAGCAGTCTTTTGAACAGCTGCAATTCCTGGATCCTTTTACCGCTTGCCAGCTTCTTTGATACAAACTCTACGATGACCGCTTCATCATCTGTGAGCCTTATCTTATATTCCTTTTCATATTTCACAAGGAATTTGTAGTACGATCCCAAACTGGAATTATCAAAGATCCGGAGCACATCCATTTCCCCGTACTTATCAAAATCCGCCAAAGCCGGAATCCTGCCCAGTTTATTCTTCAGATTCGTATAGTTTTCTTTGATCAGCTTGATATCACTGAAATTCGCATTATCCACCGATGCAAAGATCCGTTTCTTGCTGATCTCATCAAAGTGGATCGTTGACGCTCCGGGAATAACCCTTTCCTTAAATGTTGCCTGGCAGGGAGGCCAGGCAACACATCTTCATAATAGTATTCTATTTGCCCGCATTTATTGTTTCTAAATCATGCATTTCCTTCTGGGTTTGTGATCTTCTTAATGTTGAATTGTATAATCTTTGTTTCCGGTTCCGCTTTTATGCTTTCTTCTGGCTCAGGAACAATCGTGCCTTCTCTCAACCCCATAAGGTCTGTCAGATCCTTATCGGAAAGAATGATACCATATTTTGCAAACTG
>JAFWSW010000188.1 GCA_017519205.1 Clostridiales bacterium
AATTCTTGAGAGCCTTTTGGCTCTTTGTTTACTTATGTTTTCAACTCTATGAATTGAACATTTGGCTCGTATAAAAAGTAGTAATTACTTTCTGCTCTTCTATTCAATTTTCAAGGTCCGTTCGCGTCGCTCTCGCGAAGCGCTTGATTATATTAACACCTCACCTATACCGTGTCAAGCAAATTTCTGATTTTTTTCATGCTTTTTTTGTTACACGCAAACTACGGAAAAAAGACGTTCGGAAACCGCTCGTGCCGACCCCCTTTTTTATATATAGAAGGAATATAAAAAGGACCGCCACCGGCAGTCCCTTTTCATATGCATATTCTTAATGCGGAGAATACTAGAAGCGTCCGCCTCCTCCGCCGCTGTGGCCGCCTCCGCCACCGCCGCCTCCTCCGCCGCCACCGCCGGAGGAAGAATTGTGGTACGTACGGGTGGTTTTGCGGATGAAGGTATCTGTTGACTCGATCGTTCTTGTGTTCGGCCGGTCAAGATACTGCCAGGAACTGGGAGCTTTATCAAGTTTCTTCTTATGTGTGCAGCAGAGTGTCACGATAAAGGCAATCAGAAGCGGGATAAGAAAGCATGCTCCGTAAGTGATCAGAAGACCTGTCGAGTGATAGTTATATACAGAAAGTTCTTCGAGAATATCCGAGATGGCCTCATAGTAATTCCCGCTCTGAAGATCGGACTTATGACTCTTAAAGAGATTCTGGCACTGATCATTATCCACAGCGAAGAATGCGGTTCCGTAGGTATACAGCCAGAAGAACCTGCCGCCCGGATAATCCAGTGTCAGGTCGATGAGGATGCAGATCCCGGAATTGTCCTGCATACTGGTCTTGATGCAGAGCTTCTTATAGACATCAGCTGCGTACCTCTTACAGTCGCCGTCATCCGTGCCCTCAGGATTATCTCTGGTCGTCACGATAACAACATTGATATCTTTCTCCTCTTTAAGTTCATTCGCCAGAGACCGAAGTTCTTCTTTCTCATCATACGAGAATATCTTCGCATTATCTGCGATACTGACGCGCTTGGCAGGTCTCATATTCATGAAAACAAAAGCGGCGATAGAGAGGACCACGATACCCAAAAGGCCTACGATCATCAAACCGGAGAGTGCAGAGAACTCGCTCCAGATGCTTTTTTTCGTTTCTTTCAGATCTTCTCTGCTCATCCGACGAAACCTCCCATGATGATACCTGCGATCAATCGGGTAATGACAGCCGTGATGGCCAGAA
Organism: Clostridiales bacterium; assembly: GCA_017519205.1. GTDB lineage: Bacteria > Bacillota > Clostridia > Saccharofermentanales > Saccharofermentanaceae > Scatonaster. The sequence continues at coordinate 1,248 of JAFWSW010000188.1, forward strand.
CAACGAAGAACAGAACAAATCTCTTCAGACGGCTGACAGGCGGGATACCCGTCACTTCACCGGTCTGTCCATTCATGCAGAAATCATACGATTTCCCGTGATAGGTATAGTGCAGGAACCATACCGGCATCATAGCGTAGAACATCTTCGGTTCGTAGATGAGTGAATTGTCCTGCGAGATCTTGACTCCGCGGTTAAACTTCTTAAAAGACGGAGTCATCTCATCAGTGATGTATTCCTTGACGCGTTGGATCAAGCGTCCTTTCAGGTCATCACCGGTCTGATCGTATCTCTCGGCAAAAAAGCCCTGCATATACGCGGGATCAAAGTCCTTGATCGCTTTATAATCAAACGGCTCGATCGCCTCCATCAGCCGGTCGTCGATCCTGGTGGAACCGTCCAGCGGAATATGCTTCCAGGCGATCGCACTTTTTCTTCGGACATTATAGTAGGATGTGGTGACCGTGGTCGTCGACCCTGTGGAGACCGAGACTTCGTGCACACCTTCCCCGGCCAGATCGACGTCACTTTCAACATCATAGAGCCAGAACGGTACATAGAGTCCGGTAAGTTTTTCAATATTCTTATCCGATACAAAATCAAACGGGGTCCAGCGTCCGCCCTTACACCACGTAAAGAACTTCTTCACGGCCTCTTCTTTTCCGTATTTGAAAGGAATAATGAAGTCCGGAGAGAACTCTTCGGTCAGTCTCTGGCTGATAATGGCCGGAGATCCGCAGAAAGCACAGAAGGTCGCACTGGTATTGGCATCAGTGACGACAGTTGCACCACAGGCATTACAGATGAACTGCACTCCCTGATCGCCCAGTTTCTTCTTTATTTTCTCTTCGGCATGCGCCTTATGGATACGCTTCCCGGCCTCACTGTTTTTCGGAGCTTCCGGAACGATCGTATTCTTCAGCTGCTCGGCAGTGAAGCGGCTCATACAGTATTCGCAGACCATCATCTGCAGGTCCGCATCGAACACAAGATTACCGCTGCAATTCGGGCATTTTATTGAATCAGCCATGTAATTCTCTCCTGTTTTCGGATTAGCATTATTCTATCATTTTTCGGTGAATGTTGCGATATTACAAGGATGTGCTACACTTTTGGTAGATTTCAACCGGGAAGGACAGATATATGTTTTCCGCAATACAGGACATCGATTTTTATATCCTTGATTTTCTTCAGACGATGGCGCGCTCCCCGTTCTGGGACCGCTTCTTCTCGTTCTATACATCTCTGGGCGATCCGTTCATGTTCGTCTGTTATGCCGCCGTTCTTCTGGTCATAAAGAAGACAAGAAAAGACGGTCTGATGGTCTCCGGCGGCATGCTCACCGGACTTCTGGTCGGCCAGATCCTTATCAAGCATCTTGTAAACCGTGCCCGTCCGTGCTGGCTCCGTCCCGAGGTCGTGCTTCTCGTAAAGAATCCTTCGGACTCTTCTTTCCCGTCCGGACACACGATGACGATGACGATCTTCTCCCTGATCCTGATCCACAACCATCCGAAGCTTGCATTCGGTCTGGTTCCAGCATGGATCCTGCTGTTTTATTCCAGAATGTATCTTTATCTTCATTTTCCGAGCGACATACTTGCCGGTATCGCACTCGGACTGATCATCGGACTTCTCACCATCAAGGTCACTCCGAAGATCGAAAAGACAATTAATAAGCGAAAGAAAAAACTCGTATTTACTTCAGAGAACAGCGAGGAATAATTACTCTTCAAAAAGCAAAGAAACAGAAAGAACTGCACCGATCATCACTCGAAGATCGATGTCAGTTCTTTTTCTATCGTCTCAGCTGCTTCGGTGACGTTGATCTCGCCGCCGAGATAGCTTGCCGTTACTCTGCGGACAACAGCCAGGACTTCATCATCCCTCACATACCGGCGAAGCGGCTTCTGGAGCCATGCTTCGTAATTGTCCAGAAGGTCGGCTATTTCTGCTTGACCGATAAGGATGGTCCTTCCGGTCTCATCGACGTAACCCTGTCCCGACTGCTTATAGCGCAGTTCGTTCAGTTTTCGGAAAGCCGCGATATTGACCGGGATAGCTCCTTCAATATATGTAGAATACGGCGACGGTGACTGCGGAGAATTGATTTCGTTCTGGACCTCTTCAGAGAGGAGGTAGGAAATCACGTCCCAGGCCTTGTCTTTCTGTGTCGAATAGGACGCGATACCGGCCGTCATCAATGCCTCAACGATCGGTGTACATCCGGATGAGCCCGGATATCCATACCATTCTGTATTGTCTCCGACAACACCTCCGAGAGAATACTCATAAAGAGTGTTCACCGAACCGGGGCAGAATGCCGCGAAAGACCCGTATACATTATCGAATCCGTCAAAAGGATACGGGTCCAGCGTATAATCATAGTCATCGTTCATGCCGTAGATCTCGCCTTCATTGTTGATCATCTCAAGTTTCAGAAGCTCCAGCATATCGATCAGAGCAGACTTGTCGATCGTAACTTTATCACTTCCATAGTTGATCCAGGAATACGTTTCTCCCTCAACAAACATATTCATCATCGACTCCAGTGTCATGCCGGAAAACAGCATGATATTCTCCTGAAGGAGCGCGCGGGCCGAGGAAAAATCATGGTAGTTCATCTCCGTCTTTCCATCCACATATGAAGGATTTCCAAGAAGCGCATTCACCTTGAATCCCAGTGGAATGCTGTAGAGCTTTCCATCTGTTTCGAATGCCCGAAGAGCACTGTCAAAGTATTCCTCTCTCTTAAGCCCCGAGATGCCGTCCACATAGCCGTTCAGATTGGTAAGCGCATGGCTGTTATCGAGAGACGCCGAGTCTTCCGTGCTGATGATAATATCAGGTCCTGTACCGGAATTGATCTGTGCCACCATATTCTCCAGTGCTTTGTCCCGATACTTCTTCGTACCATATGTACCGGTATAACGGAAATCTCCATAGTCATAGACCTTGACCCAGATCCCGTTCGAAGAGTTCTTATTAAAGGATGCGATGCTCTTCATGATGACACTGTCCGTGATGCCGATACCGCCCATCCAGACGACATCCTGTCCGGCATGGGGATTTGTATCAGAAGGATAGATATTGTAAAGATGCAGCACATCGCCTTCACTCGTCTGAACCAGCGCAGTTAAACAGACGCGGGTCTGCCCGTCACCACTGTTCGCTGCGTCAGAAGTTACATCAGCCGTTGTTTCTACCGAAGTTGTTTCTACCGAAGCGGAAACAGAAGTATCAGCAGGAACGTCGACCACTTCCGGAGCACTCTCGGAAGAAAAGGTTTCTGCCGGCTCGACCTGCGGTGCTTCGGACGGTTCCTGTACAGGCTTTTCCGACGGGGTCTTCTCGGGAAGAACGGTCTGTGTCTGAGACAGTTCTCCTTCGCTGATCACGCGGATCGCGCCTTCCATCAGTATCGATCGGTCAATGTCTGTCTGATTCCAGTCAAGAAGGCGGCTATATTCACCGGTAGCGATATTGAGTTTGCCCAGTGCATTTCGCGTCGCGGAATAAAGACCGTTTTCCGACTGGAAGATCTTCATTCCCTGCATGGCATCCGCATCTCTTTCATAATCCTTCAAGAAGAGCGCGCCGGAACTGTCAGTACCGAGCTGTGAAAGACTCATTGACTCATTTTCGGGATTTTGGTAATCATAGGCCAGGATCTGTATATAATACTTTCCGTTTTCCTGAAGCATCTCACAGAAAAAGTACTTCTCACCGATCGTCTCTTCCGACCGGATCATATCATTGGCATCCAGTTGCAATATCGTATGCTGCATGGTGATCACCGTGCCGAATTCTTTCGTGGAGATCACATCGGTCAGCATCAGGGTATCGCTGCGGTATATTTTTTTCTTTTCGGATACAACATTGCCATGAAGATCAAATCTCTCCAGATAAACGTTGCTTGCCCATTTCCCGTCTTCCTCGACATAGTCACTATAAACCGCAAGGATATTTCCGGACGGATCGATCGTGAAATAAGCATCGGGCGGCATCTCCTTGTCTTCCATTCGTCCGATATAGGTTCCCCGGAGATCGAACATCGCCCAGAATGATTCGGAGTCGGTCTCCTCGATCCCCTCGGTCTTCTCGTATACGTTATAAAACGAAGCCAGTACCATATCCCCAAGAAAAACGGACCGGTTCGCACCGGAATAGATCTGTTTCATATCCTGAAACTCCGGAGATGCCGGGGCCTTAAGAACGACATCTTCCGACTGATAGAAAGTCTCTTCCGGAACAGTGGGTTCACCGCCTGTCTTTATGGTCTCTTCGGTAGCCTTCGCGACGTTCTGGGTAGTAGTTGTCGTCGACGTGGACTGGGTACGATGCGCACAGCCGGACAGCATAACTGCTGCCAGCGCCAGAGAAGTAATCTTCAGTTTTACCGCACCGTTTCCCTTCAATTCTAAAATTTCCTTTCGAATCGGCTATACTCTGAGCCATTTTATATTAAGAATTGTATATCACAAAGCCTGTCACTAAGTGACAAAAATGAAATTGTATCATATAATCGCATTGGTTGAAGTTTTTCTGTAAAAGAAACGTCTTATTTCGCAGATACCGGTCGGATCTGACGGAGACGGGACACGGAAGAATGAATACCGCGTAATTGTATCCTCGGTTTTGAGGAATAATAACAAAGGAGGGGTTTGCTATGAAGAAACAAACTCAGAAAACAAAATCTATCGCATTGATGGGCATTTTAAGTGCAATCATTCTCTTGATGTCATTCACACCCATCGGTTATCTCCACTTAGGAACTATCGAGATCTCGCTGCTTATGATCCCTGTCGCACTCGGTGCGATCGCTCTGGGACCGGTTGCAGGTGCTTTTCTCGGCGCACTCTTCGGACTGACCAGCTTCATCCAGTGCTTCGGATCTTCCGCATTCGGCGCTTTCATGCTGGATCTCAACCCGATCCTGACATTCTTTATGTGCTTCATCCCGCGTATCCTGGCTGGTTTCTGCACAGGTCTTGTCGCACAGGCATTTAAGAGCGCCAGAGCCAAGACAGCAAAAAAAGGCAAGGCTTTCAACACAGTATTCGGTGTCAGCACACATGCGATCACCGGCCTTCTGGCTGCAGGTTTTAACACCCTGTTCTTCATGTCCGCACTGCTTCTGTTCTGCTGGAACAACCAGAAGTTCATCGACCAGATGTCTGAGTGGGGTATGCCGATCAACAACATCATGAAGTTCTTCATCGCTTTCGTCGGCATCAACTGCGTATTCGAACTGATCGCAACATGCGTTTTCTGCGGTGCGATCGGAACTGCACTCGAGAAGGCTAACCTGATTTCTTTCGACAAGAAGTCCGCAAAGGACTCATCCGATGATGAGCACGTTCTCATGGGCGATGTTGCCTGCCCGGTCGAGATTAACGAAGAAACTGCTGAAACAGTAAGCGAACAGTAATTACCCGACAGTGCTTTTCCGACCGAAAAGCACCTTTATCAGGAGGAAGACCTATGATCCTCGCAGTTGATATCGGAAATACCCACATTCTTCTCGGAGGCTTCGATGATAAGGAGATCCTCTTTACCGAGCTTCTGACTACGAACAGGCAGTCCACGGATCTGGAGTACGCTTCTCTCATCGAGACAGCGCTCCGCGTCAACCGGCTCGACTTCACGACGGTCGATGGTGCGATCGTATCCTCCGTTGTTCCGTCCGTGACCAATGTCATCCGTACCGCGATCGAGCGCTTCACGGGAGTCACTCCCCTGGTAGTCGGTCCCGGTGTGAAGACCGGCCTTAAGATCAAGATCGATAACCCGGCACAGCTGGGATCTGACCTGGTCATGGCGGCCGTAGCCGGCATCCGGGATTATAAGGTTCCTCAGATCAACATCTACATGGGAACCGCCACGGCGTTCTCCCTGATCGATGAGACAAAGACTTTCGTCGGCACCTCCATCGGCGCCGGCATGGGTGTCGCTCTGGAAGCACTCTGTGAAAAGACCTCCCAGCTTCCGAACGTAGCCCTTGAGACACCGAAGAAGGTCATCGGCACGAATACGTCCGACAGCATGAAGAGCGGTCTGATGTATCAGGCGGCATCCAGTATCGACGGGATGATCGAGCGTATTCAGGAAGAGTACGGCGCACAGTGCACTATCGTGGCGACCGGCCGTTATGCTGCATCTGTCGTACCGCTCTGCCGTCACACGATCCACTGTGATCCTGACCTGATCCTGAAAGGACTTATGGAAGTCTACCGGAAAAACTCTTGAGTAACAGGCTCGAAACCGGATGTATCTTCCTCATGATCTTCCGGTTTTAAGTCCGAAACTAAAAAGTCGCTGCAAATGTTGCTTCACCCTCTCATTCAAGCAACACACGCAGCGACTTTCTTCTTTATGAAAAAGCGCCGTGAGATCATCTCACAGCGCTTTTTTCTCTCATCAATCCTGATTCTCGTAAGCAACCAGATACTCTTCACCGTACATCTTACGGAGCTTCGGCTTCTCGATCTTACCTGTGGCATTTCTAAGTACCGGAGCGAAGATGATCTTTCTCGGTCTCTTATATCTCGGCATCTGCAGGCAGAAGTCGTTGACCTCTTCCTCTGTCATGGTCATGCCTTCCTTGACCTCGATGATCGCGCCGGCGATCTCACCCTGACGCTTGTCAGGAAGACCGATGACTGCGACATCCTTGATCTTATCGTTCTTCATGATGAAGTCTTCGATCTCTACCGGATAGAGGTTCTCACCACCGGAGATGATGACGTCCTTCTTACGGTCTACAAGGTAGATAAATCCATCCTCATCCTGACGGCCCATATCACCGGTCAGGAGCCAACCGTCCTTAAGCACCTCTGCGGTCGCTTCCGGATTGTTGTAATAGCACTCCATGACGCCGTTACCCTTAACACAGAGTTCACCGACCTCGCCCTGCTTGACGATGTTGCCGTGTTCATCGATGATCTTGCACTCCCAGCCATAGCCCGGGATACCGATCGCACCGACCTTCTCGACGTTCTCGACACCGAGATGAACACAGCCCGGTCCGATAGACTCAGAAAGACCGTAGTTCGTGTCGTACTGATGCTTCGGGAAGTATGCGAGCCATCTCTTGATCAGGGACTTCGGAACCGGCTGTGCGCCGATGTGCATCAGTCTCCACTGATCGAGCTTAT
>JAFWSW010000189.1 GCA_017519205.1 Clostridiales bacterium
CTTCCAGGCGCGGCTCGGAGACAGCTCCATGGGCCTGCATACTTCCTATGAGGAAGATCCGAATGGCGAGGATTTCTACTCCTATTATTTCTACCCGACTGCAGTGAACGGTGAGTTCGAGTTCAATGAGATCGTCCTGACTTCCAACGAAGAGCACGGGATCGCACACACGGTGACATTCACAAATTCGAATAGTAAGATTGACACCTCGATCACACCCACTGATCACACACATGAAGAGATGTGTGAGTATTATTCGTCGATGGAAAAAGCACTCGCCGACCTTTTCGGTAGTCCTGTCCGCACCCATCCTCTGAACCCGAGTGCAAAGTACGGTTGGTTTTATTCGCAATTCGAAAGCAGCGGGGAGTGTGCTTTTCGCGTGGAAATGAATGCGAATGGAGACTACGATAAAGTCTATATCGAGTGCGCCAATAGTGTCGAGAGAAGGCACATGATCAAGCAGTCGGATCACGAACCGTCTTCGCCGGACGATGATGTGGATGTCGGGGAGATGTATTACAAAGAAGCGGCTCCCGAAGATATCGTGACGGATGAGAAGAGCCATGTCCGGTATGTGAAGAACCAGCTGCTCGTCAGCTTCACGATGGGAACACCCGATGCGAAGAAAAAGATGGAAGATATCTGCAAGGAAATCGATGCGGAGATCGTCGGATATATCGAGTTCACGAGTGATTTTCAGATCGAATTTTCATCCGATAAAACGTATGACGAACTCATGAAGATCGGAGAAGAACTGACCGAAAAGTATTACTTCATCCTGAGAGTTGATGTAAACTATGCAATAGATTATCAAGTGAACGACGAGGATTAAGTTTCCCGGATATTTCCATGCTCGAACCTAACATTTTTTACCACGAGTACAAAAAATTTTAATAATTACTATATAATATAAATGTATCTTTCTTACAGCTGAATGATAGAACATCGTGGATCGGACCTGGGTTTAATGAAGAATCAGAATATGAAAAAGATGCTAATTATTCTAGTCAACGTGATCATTATGTCTGCCATACTGATCTTCGTTGTTTTCTATTCCAGATTCACCGGCCGGGATTCTTACCAAAGGCAGATCGAGCACTTCGAAGATACCACTGTCGCCATGGAACAGGTGACGGGGAACTATCTCGAGGGCGAGCAGAGGATCTGCGATGTCTGGGCCCGCTATATCAATAACAGCAAAATGACTATGGAAGAGGCCGTCGAGTTTATACGTGACTCGCATGTGCTTAACAATACGTCGGCGCATCTGATCTCTCTTGATACTCTCACAGGCCTTTCCACACGTCCGAAACAGGGGACCGCGGATGAATATGATGTTTCTTATACTCGTGTGGACCTTCTCAATGACGTGGACTGGATCGATGAGATCGGACAGTCGATCAACATCACCCGTGCTTACACCAACCCGGTAAACGGCGAGCAGTCGCTGGCATTTTGTAACAAGGTCACGCTTTATGATGCGGAAAAAGCAGCCGCCGTGGATGCGGTCCTGCTTCGTGTGATCCCCGTTTCGGAGATCGAGCAGAAGTGGGTCTTCCTTCAGACGGAACTCGTCAACGCGGAATTGTCCATGATCGATTCCGACGGTGATTATATCCTCAAGGGATACAGCTTTAAGAATTCCGGTTTCTTCGAGTTCTACAAATCGTATAATCCGACGGACCCCGAATCGGCGAAGCAGCTGTTCGAAAAGATCACGACATCGACCGGTTCCATTTCCATGTCCGACTCGCACGGGCAGGAATGCGTACTTGCTTATACTCCGGTAAAAGCCACTTCCGGGTGGACACTCCTGGGCTTCGTGCCGGCAAAGGATCTTCAGGTGGAGAAAGAAAACTGGCTTTTGTTCGGAGTCGTATCTTTAGGTCTTCTGATCCTGTTCCTCATCGATATGCTCCATATGCTTTTCCTCAACAAGCGTCTTCAGACCACGGCGAGGGAAGCGGATTCTGCGAATAAGGCGAAGACCGATTTCCTCTCAACTATGTCCCATGATATCCGCACCCCGATGAATGCCATCATCGGCTTAACGACTATCGCCGAGAAAAACGTCGGAGATGTTGACTCAACGAAGGAGAACCTCCGTAAGATCAGTCTGGCCAGTAATCACCTGCTGACGCTGATCAACGACATTCTGGATATTTCGAAGGTGGAGAGCGGAAAACTGAATCTGAGTCCGCTGACCTTCTCTATCGTGGAAACGGTCGAGAACCTGGTAAATATATCCCAGCCGATGATCAAGGAGAAGAACCTGGAGTTCAGTTTCCATATCAACCGGATGGAAAAGGAATACCTCTATGCGGACCAGCTTCGTCTGAACCAGATCTATATCAATATCCTCTCCAATGCCATCAAGTACACGGAACCCGGAGGAAAGGTCGGTGTGGATCTTCGCGAGGAAAAGAGCCCGAAAGACGGCTGTGTGCGTCTTCTCTATGTGGTGGAAGATACGGGTATCGGCATGAGCGAGGAATACATGAAGACCATGTATGAGCCTTTCTCCAGGCAGGTCGACAGCCGCGTCAACAGTATCCAGGGAACTGGCCTGGGCCTGGCGATCACCAAGCAGATGGTCGATCTGATGGGTGGAACGATCGACTGTCAGAGCGAGCCGGGAAAGGGCACAACTTTTACTGTCGTACTGGATATCCCCGTGGCCGACAGACAGCGCGAAGATATGAAGCTTGATCCTCTGGATATTCTGGTCGTGGATGATGACGAGATCATGCTCAAGACGGCGATCGACACACTCGAGGACCTGGGCGCCTCTCCCGAACAGGCGAAAAGCGGACTGGAAGCGCTCGGCATGATCGAGCACCGGCACCTTTCCGGACGGGAATACGATGTGATCATCGTCGACTGGAAAATGCCGGAACTGGATGGCATCGATACCATTAAGCGGATCCGCTCGGAGATCAGTGCGAAGACTCCGATCCTCCTTATTTCCGCATATGACTGGTCGGACATCGAGGATAAGGCAAAAGAAGCCGGAGCAAACGGCTTCGTCAGCAAGCCGCTTTTCCCGTCCACGCTCTATGACAAGATCAATGACTTGATCGGAAAAGAATCCGCGTCCGTGGAGCCGGAGGATGATTACTCCGATCTTAAGGGCCTTCGTATTCTGATTGCCGAGGATAACGATATCAACTGGGAGATCATCTCCGCCATGCTTGATATGTTCGGGATCACCACCGAGCGTGCGGAAAACGGACGGATCTGTGTGGATAAGATAAGCACGGCGGAGGAAGGCCGGTACGATCTGGTCTTCATGGATGTGCAGATGCCGGAGATGAACGGCCTTGACGCGACCAGAGCGATCCGGAAACTCGAGGATCCGAAAGCTTCTTCGATCCCGATCGTCGCAATGACGGCGGATGCTTTTTCCGAAAATATCACAGAATGCCTGAACGCGGGAATGAATGGCCATATTGCAAAGCCTATTGATGTTAAGTTAGTCATCAAAGAGATCCGGAGGATCCGGGAAGGACGGTAATGATTATGAAGAAACTGATATGCATGTTTTTGTCGCTGATGATGATTCCGGGAATGGCTGCGTGCGGCGCAAAGAAAAAGAAAGCGGAAGCCGAGGAAGGCTTCAAGCCGTCTTTGGATACTTCCACCAGCTGCCATATCAATATCTCCGGCGGTTACGACAACTTTGAAGCGCTGGAGGCGGAATTCGACCGTTTCAACGAGTACTATCCGAATGTAAAACTGATGTACACGAAGATCGATGATTATAACAACATGATCGGTACGGTCCTGAACGGAAACGATGCTCCGGACATCTATGTCAATTACTCCTGGATGTACGGTCGTGAGCAGTATAAGTCATCCATAGATCACGCCGAGAATCTGGCGGATCCGGCGCTGGGCCTCGATCTGGACTGTCTCCGAAACAATGTCATCTTGAATACAGATGACGGCACGCTGCCGATGGTCCCGGTGTTCTCGAATACCTACGGCATGCTCGTAAATAATGACCTTTTCGAAAAGGCGGGCTTGAGTGTTCCTACGACGTATCAGGAACTCGTAAATGTATGTAAAGCTTTTCGCGAAAAGGGTTATAAGAACCCGATGATGGGCTTTTCCAATGAGGAAAAGACATCGCTTTTTATCCTTGCGATCTATCCGTATTTCTGCGGAACGGTTGCGAAAGATGCAGAGGCTGTCAAAAAGCTCAACGCGCTTGACCCGTCTGCCGGCGAGTATATCCGTTCTTCGCTGGAGAAGATCGATCAGTTCCTCAGTGACGGCTGCGTGGACCTTGAGGCATGCTCCGGAATCGAGAATAACTATGAAGCAGTTATCCTCCGTTTCTTTGAAGGAGATGTTCCCATGATGGCCTGCTCCGGAGATGCTGTTTCCGGAACCGCGAAAAGAGAGAGCCGCTCCGAGGCTTTTATCGCTTCTCCGTTTAAATACACCTTCGTCCCGATCCCCATGTCGGATGATGGCGCTATCTTCCTGGATATGTCGAATCTGCAGTTCTCCGTCAACAAAGACAGCAAAAACATAGACATGGCGAACGAATTCATGCGGTTCCTGATCACGTCCTCGGAGCTGAATCGGATGGCGCAGAAGAAGGGGTTGATGTCGCCGACCAAGGACCTGTCTTTTAACAGTATGTACGCTGCATTTGGCGTGGTTCCTGAATCCCGGATCCTGTCGCCGGAGGTCATCGGCCTTACGGACGATGCCGTCCTTCAGTTGCGAATGGCCGTCTATGCGGTCGCCACCGGACAAATGACAATAGATGAGGCAGTCGCCGCCTTCGGAACTTTTGAGAAGTAAAACAAAACCCCGAAACCATACGGTTTCGGGGTTTTCTTTCTGGAGGGGGTCGGCAAATGCTATAATGAGTTTGGAAACACGGAGGATCATCATCCTTTCGAATGTATATTTTTATACAAAAGAGGTTGTTCTGAAATGAAAAAACACAATAGATTTTTCGCAGGAGCGATGGCGGTGATCGTCCTGTCGTCGATCTGCATGTCTTTTTCCGCATGTAAGAAAAAAGGGGGAAATAAGAAAAAGGTCCTGGAAACGGATCCGTGGTATACCACGACGAGAGTGGAGCTGGAGCCGGGTTTTACTTCAGATAAATATGCCTATGCATACCCGAAAGAGCCGCTTCTGATCAATGACAGATATGTGGTGAAGTATGATGTCCAGGAAAAACCGACAGAAGAAAGAAAGCATTCTATAAACTACGATGCCATGGGTATCTTTTCTCTCGATGGGAGTCTTCTGAGTACGGTCGATCTCAGCTCGATCATGAACCGGTACAGCTCCGACTATGTACCCTGCGACTTTCTTGCACTGGGAGAAGGCAAAGAAGGCATCCGTTTGTATTTTGAAACTCTTGTGACGGAAGAAGAGTGGGATTCGGATAATGCATCACCCAATCAGTCAAAAACCATGGTCACCCACACGAAAGTCTTTTGCTGTGAGCTCGATGCGAATACCGGAGAAGAGATCGTTCCGGCGTATCCGCTGGACATCAAGCCGGTTGGCAGCGACAGTTTCTGGCTTCTCGGTGTGAATATAATAGAAGGATATGAAGTCAGCAATGTCTATTCTTTTGAAAACGACAGAGCCCGAAACATCCTGCTTGTAAGTCAGGATGGAAAAGTGCTGTATGACGTGGATTTTGACAAGGCGTTCGGTCCCGGTGTTTTTCTTGGCGTGCAGAATATCTATGGCTGCGGTCATGGAAAGGTCATAGTGGAAGGCGTAAGTAAGAGTCAAACACAGCTGATCGCCGAAGTGGATCTTTCTAGCGGACAGGTGAAACCGGTCACAGATGGAAAGCCTCTGAGTCCGAATCAGAAATTCTCTTCCACCGACAAAGGAATTGGTTACCTGACCAAGGCAACAGGTATCTATGAATACGATGTAACCGGCAGGAATGAAACCTGTGTACTCAATTTCGACGATTGCGATGTAAACCGTTTTGAGAGCCAGAGTGCAACGGTGCTTGCAGTCGACGGGGACAAAGTAGTGATCGGATCTGTCGCGCCGTTTCCGGATGGCGAATTAGCAGATCTGGCTGTCGTCTATACCCTTGAGAAGACCGAAAAGAACCCGAATGCGGGGAAGACGATCCTTACGGTAGCCAGCCTCGGCGATTCTATCTCGTATTTCGAAGCAGAAGCCATGAAGAAGTTCAACGAACAGAATCCGGAATACCATGCGCAGCTGGTGCTTTATGATCAGAACGAGTATCAGACGGCGGGGGCTGCGACTTCGGATATCGATGCGACGGATCGTCAGATGTACAGTGCTCTTTCCATGGTCAGCGGAAGCCTGGCGATGGACATCCGTTCCGGAAACGGCCCGGATGTGATCCTGGGTGCGGCGCAGTCGATCGACGTGCTGAACAGTCAGTATCTGGAGGATCTGACGCCCTATCTGGAAAGAGAAACATATAATCCTTCGGTCTACTATGCGAGCATCATCGAAGCATCGAAACTGGACGGTAAAACGTACTTTATTCCGACCATGTTCACGATCGCGGGTATCGTTACGGATGGAACCAAAGTCGATCCTGACCAGTACGGATTTACCTATGAACAGTATGCATCCTGCGTAAAGAATGAGTTTTCCGGTGTGGATCTGGCTACCGGGTTTGTCAGCCGGATGCATTTCCTGAATCTCTGTTTCGAACAGAACTATGATCTGTGGCATACGGATAAGAAGCTGAACATCGACACGGAAGAATTCCGTGAAATGGCGGAGTTCTTCAAAAACGAGATTCCAGAGGGTGTTTCCGTATCCCCGGGAAACCAGTGGGACACGCTCGATCCTACGGAGGATCAGGAAACTATCTATGATGCCGTATTCTTCGATGAGATCCGTTCCCTGCACCAGCTTGCGCAGGTCAACTATTACGGCAAGAACCTCAAGATACTGGGACTCCCGTCTAAAAACGGCACGGGGCCTTCTGCCAACATCAGTAATTCGTTCTCGATCACGGCAGGTTCTTCCGTGAAAGAGGGGGCGTATGCGTTCCTCGATATTCTCCTGAGTGAGGATGTCCAGAAAAACGCTATTGAAACATTCCCGATCAACCGGGCGGCCACATCGTATCTGGTGGAGAGATCACGCAAGGAAAACCAGGCCGCCTATGACTGGTTCCAGGATCCTGATCAGCTGAGTTCGGAGGCGATCTACCGAAGCTCCGGTGTTTATGTTCCGGACACGAAGCTCGAAGAGATCCTTCTTCAGACGTTCGAAAAGGTCGATACGGTCCTGATGCCGGATAATGCGGTCATGATGATCCTGGACGAGGAAATGCCGGCATATCTCCTCGGACAGAAAGATCTCGATACGGTGATCGCGACGATCAACAACCGAATTACGAATGTGTTTAATGAGAGATAGAGAAACGAGACAAAAACAAACCCCCGAGACCTTGCGGTTTCGGGGTTTTTGCTGTGGAGCCGATTGCGAGACTCGAAATAAACACCAAAAATCGTTTCAGGCTATCTCTAGAAAACCAAAGGCGAAAAAAGGATAACAAAATCTGTATCAACAGAAGAAGTGATTATTTGAATCGAGATAAAATGCTCAATTAGTTGACAGTGCCTCTTTGCGGTGCTACCATGTAGATAAACTACAAATGTAATTTATCAGATGGGAGAGCATATGAGCAGTAAGGAAATCAAGAAACTTCCGGATGCGGAATTTGAGATCATGCGGGCGATCTGGAAGTGCAGTGAGGCGGTGACTTCGCCGATCCTTACAGAGAAACTCCGGCTCGCTCTTCCCGAGAAGGACTGGAAGCAGCAGACCGTCATGACGATGCTGGTCCGACTCGAAAAGAAAGCATTTCTCCGATCGGAGAAAAATGGTAAAGAGAGATACTATTCTCCGGCGGTGTCCGAAGAAGAGTATATGCAGGTCGAAGCGAAAAGCCTCCGCCAGCGCTTCGGCGGATCTCGTGTCACAGGATTGGTAAAGTCACTTTGCGATGGCGGAGATCTCTCGGAAGAAGAGATCTCGGACTTGAAAAAATGGCTCGATGAGCAGTAAGGAGAAGCATGGGAAATCTTTTTCAGACGATCGTTCTTAACTCGCTGAATATGACATTGGTCGCACTGCTTCTGATGATCATTCTTCGTGCGCTTAAGAATATCCAGTCTCCGAAGATCCGGTATTATTCCTGGCTGATCGTACTTCTCGGATTTCTCATCCCTGTTCGATTCTCGTTCGGTTACACATTGTTTCATGTTTCGAATGCATCCGAAGCTACGGCGGTAACGATCGGGGCAGGTACGACTGTGATAAAAGCTGCGGAAGCAGGGCTTTCGTGGAATACGATCATGGCCATACTGTTTGTGATCTGGCTTCTGGGAGTGGTTGTTTATGCTTCCGTATCTGTTATCCGTTTTTTCAGATGGAAAAGAACGATCCTGAGACTTTCAAAACCTTCCCCATATTACGACGCATTTGTTTCCACGTTCGCGGAAGAGATGGGGATCGGTCCGGTGGAAGTCCGTATCTCGGATGCGGTATCTTCCCCCATGATGATCGGCCTTTTCACCCCGACCATTTTGCTTCCGATCCGTCACTATGAATACGATGAATTAAGACTGATCATCAAGCACGAACTGACGCATTATCTCCACAGGGATCTCTGGTTCAAACTTCTTTTGATCCTCTGCCGGGCCGTGCACTGGTTTAATCCGTTTATGGTGCTTTTCGCCAGGTCGATCGAGCAGGAATGCGAATACTACTGCGATATGTCGGTCATGGAAAATGAGCCGGAGAAGATGCGGAAGGTCTACTGCAACTCGATCGTAAATACATTGGCGGATCAGGTGAGAAGAAACGGTCGGGAGATGCGGCCGGTTCTGGCAACGAGTTTCTATTCGCCGAAATCCGGACTCAAACACCGCTTCTCCATGGTGCTTCGGGGAAAGACGAGAAAGGTCATAGGTGTCCTTATCCTGGCGGGGATGCTGACAGTCGTGTCCGGTTTTGTACTGGGCGAAAAGAGCGGAAAAGAAGCTTCCGGAGTCAGCAGCAAGATCCACCAAGTGGATGTGATTGAATCTTCTGAAGAATACGAAACGAATACGGAATGGTCCGAGCAGGAAGTGGAAGAAACGACATACTACGAAGAATATACCACATGGGTCAAGGATGAGGATCAGGTGGCATCGTCTGCCTATGCGAATGATGACGATTGGGTAGAAGAAACTTACTGGGAAGAAACAACGGCTACATGATGCGTGTGTTTTTTGCTCTCGTTAACTACATGTGTAGTTAATTAAGAGCCGCATTGAATTTGGATGAAGTGATAAAAACACAGGGAAGGGATAGCATGAAAAGGAGGCAGCGATGAAAAACAGAAAGGCTCTCAAACTGGTGGCGATACTGATCAGTATGGCGCTGATGATCCCGATGGCAGGATGCCGTAGAAACTCTGCGTCGGAGAAGCAGGGCGGGACACAGGTTGCAGCAAGAGATCGGAAGGAAGTCGTTGCGGAGTCCGACCCGTACTTCTACATAACGGAGAAGGAACTGTCCATTCCTGTTGAAAAGGACAGGAAAGTAGTCTATGCCGATTTAGGAGAATGCAGATTCGTTGGAGATCAGGTCTTTGTTTCTTACATGCTCTTCTACGAAACCGAAGGAGAGCCGGAAGGCGTTTCTGGAAGAGTGCTTTTCGATAAGGATGGGAAGCTTCTTATGGATCTATCTTCCAAGGCGGATTCGAAGGAGCGGATCGAGAAGATCATCGAAGATAACAGCCATGAACTTTATGCGGTTTCATTTGATTCATCGGAATCTTCCTATTCGATCCAAAAACTCAATCAGGACGGATCACTCGGAGAAAAAAGAAATCTACCTGCGGAAATAGACGAAGACAGTGAAGTGCTTTTTCTTCCGGATGGAAACCTGATGATCGCCAATATGGGCGAACTGAGTATCGTTGCGTCGGATGGCACGCTTGCCGGGTCAAGCAGCCAGGAAGAATTCATGGGATGGGTGTTTATCCAGGATGGGAAATACTATGGCGGATGTAACCACTATTCCCCTGAAGATTGGGATGAAAGCTATACCTATATCCGGCAGATCGATCCGAAGACAGGTGAACTCAAAGGAGAAAAGATGCGTTGCGGGGATCTCTCACACATTTCCCGGGGAATGGACCGGAGCTATCTGATTACGGAGGGAGAGATCACGAAGGTCGATCTTCTGGACCTTTCTAAGAATCAGGTGGTGTTCAGCTGGAATGATACCGATTATGATTCCGCGCGGATCCTAGATACGAAGGCCAGTTCGGATCAGGAATTCTATTTCATCGAAGAATCGGGAAATGCGGAATCAGAAGAGACCGACGATCCCAGAGTGGAACTGAAACTGCTTCGGGCTGTCCGCGCAGAGAAGAATCCCAATGCCGGGAAGAAGATCATTCTCATCGGCGCTTTCGAGCAGGATGTGAATATCCGAAGACATGTCATCCGGTATAATCTTGACCCCGATTCGTCCTGCCGGGTGGAGCTTTACTACTATTCTCTCAACGATGTTACCGCATCTTCGGGACTCGATATGGAGAAACGCGTCGCGGAGACGATGTCTCTGGATCTGCTGAGTGGTAACGGACCGGATATCCTGATGAACGCATCGTGGCTTTCCCGGTTTAATTCGGACGAAGTGCTGGTGGACCTGAATACTTTGATCGACAGCACAGATGGAACAGGACTGGACAGAAATGAATATCTGGATAGCGTTTTCCGAGCCTCGGAACAGGACGGGAAACTCTACCACTTACCTCTGACTTTCTATGTGCGCGGCTGGGCTGCCAACCGGGAGCTTTTGGGGGATGCATCATCTTATACGTATAAGGAATTTCTAGACGCGTGTGAAAAACTTCCCGAAGATGTCTCTGTATTCACGGAAAGCCCATATAACGATCTGCTTTCACTGCTTCCTGTTTCTGAGTTTGTCGATTATGAAAAGGGTCAGGTGCATTTCGAGGATGCGGAGTTTCAGCAGCTTCTGGAACTGGTCAGAAAATATGGCTCGCCGAGGACACATGAGCAGCTTGCGAAGGAGATGGAAGATGAAAGAAATGTCCGACCGGACAGCGGAGTGCTTTTCCGTGAGAACATGCTGGCCTTTACATTGGAATCGTTTGAAGATCTTTTCTCATATGCCAGAGCGAAAGAAAGACTTGGAGGAAAGGGTGTTTTCTGCGGGATCCCCAGCCGTTTCGGCGGTTCTATGATGGCAAGAGTAAATCTATCTATGGCGATCTCCGCATCCTCCAGGAATCAGAAAGAAGCATGGGAATTCCTGCGGTTTATGGTATCGGATGAACAGCAGGAGATGATGACGGAATCCCTAAACTGCAATTTCATTCCCGTTTCGCGAAAAGCACTGGATCTTCAGAATGAAAAGTGGATGGAGTTCAACCGGGAGCAGATCGAAAACTATGTTCCCGATCCGCGGTATCCGGATGAGAAGCCTCTCGAAATTACCGATGAAACACTCTCGGAGTATATGAAGATCCTGGAGAGTATCCGGCTCGTTTCATCTTCCGATCCGGAGCTGATGTCGATCGTGATGGAAGAAGCGGCAGGATACTTTACGGATCAGAGAAGTCTCGATGAAGTATGCAGAACGATATCGAACCGGGCAAAGACGATCGTGCAGGAGAGAGGCTAAGGCCGGGCGGATCAGGGAAAAGAATGGAAGAAGGAAAAACGAAAAAGAAAAGGAAGTGCTTCTGATGATCAATAGAGGAAAAAGAATAGGGAAGAAACCGGCGGCTGCTTTTCTCGCGGTATCGATCGTCCTGACCATGGCAGGATGCCGTAAGCCGAAAGAAAAACAGAAGAAAGAATATCGTGTTGTAAAGGAGACCGACCCATATTATTCCGCCTCAGAAGTGGAGCTGATTATTCCACGTAAGGAGGGAAAAGAGCTTCTGCAGCTTCTCGTAGATGAACCGGAAATCTCGGACGGAAAGATCCGCTTTAAATTCGTTGCGAGCTACAAGGTTCCGAAAGAACTGGACGACAAGCAGTACCTATGTGCGCAGAACCTCGATAACTTCACGGAAGAAGAGAAACTGGCGATTTGGGAAGAGTGGGTCAGCTATTTCGATGAAGGCACGGCCTGCTTCGACCTTAACGGGAATTTCCTCGGAGTGGAAAAAGAAGAGGAGGATCCTCGTGCTTCCATGCCCTGGACGGACGAACACACGGACCTGTTTTACTGTAAGTCTCTTCCGGATGGAAGAAGTCTCGGCTGGAACTTCGAGAAGATAGTGCTCTTTGATCCTGAGGGAAAAGAACTGGCGAGCTACGATCCCGAGCTGTTTGCGGGAGATGTTTTTGTGGCGGGAGATGAGATCTATGTTTCCTGCCGCCACTATGAAGAGGAAAAGACCGAAGCGTCGTATAACTATATCGTCCGGCTGGATGGCCAGACGCTGAAGGAAAAGGGAGATCAGATCCGCCTTTCCGGTTCGGTCAGTAAGGGGGATGTCTGTTCGAGTGATCAGGGGATCTTCCGCATGAGTTCCAATGGAATATATAAGATCAATACCGATAGTGGAAAAGAGGAAGAATTTCTTCTCTGGAGTGATACGGATCTGAATTATGTGGGCGTGATCGGAGATGGCGCGCAGATTGGAAGCAGTAAGTGTCAGCTGATCAAGTATGTGGACGAGGAAACAGATGAGAATGGACATCTGGTCATGCACGTTCTTCTTGTCACGCTTACTAAGGAAACGAAAAATCCGCATGCCGGGAAGACCGTGCTTACCCTCGGTGATGCGCGTGAAAACGATGCGGATCTTGTTAAGGCTGTGGTTGCGTATAACTTGCTTCCGGATAAGAAAGTGCGGATCGAGGTGCACGACTATTCTTCCTATGCAAGTGCATATGGCGCTTACGAGAAAGTTATCTCCAAGATCGCGGATCAGGTTTATCTCGATCTTCTCGCCGGGACCGGTCCCGATATCCTCGTGAACTTCGCTACCTCTCCTTCTTTTCAGACGGAAGATATCCTTCTGGATCTGACGCCGTACATAAGCGGAGATGGCGGGCTTTCGGATCAGGAATACTACAGCACGCTTCTTCGTGCGTATGAAAAGGACGGAAAAGTATTCCATCTTCCGACCAATGTGGAGCTCTACGGATTCTGGGGAAACAACGCATTTCTTCCGGAGGGACCGGCGATCGCTGCCTCTGATTTTGATGCTATCCGCGACAGTTTGCCGGAGAATACGATGCTTCTTCCGCCTATGGAATATGATGATCTTCTGAAGATGCTTCTGCCTCTTAAAACGGGCCGCTATATCGATCCTAAGAAGGGCCGGGCGGACTTCTCGGATGCCTCCTTTGCCGAGATCCTTGATGTGGTGAAAAAGTATGGTTCACATATAGAAGAACCGAATGAAGAAACTTATGAGGAAGCTATGGCAAAAGCACCGGAGACGCTTCTTCGTGAGAATATGGTCGCGATGATCCCGTGCATCATATCTACTCCGTCCGACTATAAGAATTGCCTTATGCTTCAAAACGGGAAGGGAAGAGTCTATGCATTTGGAGATGGAAATGATTCGGGCTTGCCGAATGTGGCTTCTGGGAATGACGGACGGTCTGGCTGGCAAGGCATGACGATCGACAGCAGGATGTCTGTTGCGATCTCGAAAGAGACTCCTTATTCGCAGGAAGCGTGGGACTTCATCCGGTCGCTTTTTAACGAAGAAAACCAGAGGAACTTCGCAGAAAGCCTCGGCGGGATCCCGGTGATCCGAAGTGAGGTGGAGGCACTCTGCGAAAAATGCGGGATGACTGAACCGGAGAAAAGTGCTTTTGCCGAAGAACTGGAAAGAAAGCATGAAGTGCGCGTCACCGACGATGCGGTCCTGAATATCGTAAAAGAAGAAGCAGAAGGATACTTCCTCGGACAGAAGAGTTTGGACGCAGTAGTAAGCACGATCCAGAACAGGGTAGAAACGGTGCTGAAAGAGCGTGGATGAAATACTCGAAAAAATTCAAATAAAACACTCGAAAAAATATAAATTCTAAAACAGCACCGGCGGGAGTATTCTTCAAGAGTCTACAATGGATTTTTGTCAAAAGTGACAAAAATCCATTTTGGGCTAACCAAATGTTAACAAAAAAAACGATATGCTAAGAAATGTCCAGATTCTCCTTTACTTGTGTTTACTTTTTGAATATTTTTGTGTAAAATAAACACAGGAAGGTGGTGCTGACATATGTTCAATAAGAACCTTAAGTATTATCGGTTACAAAAGAATATGTCTAAAAAAGAGCTAGCTGATAAATGTGGAGTGTCGGCTATGGCAATCACGCATTATGAAAACGGTGACCGTAAGCCGGATATTGATATGATCAAGAAACTGGCTGAAGCGCTAGGTGTTTTTGTTGCGGACTTTCTGACTGAACGAAATACATCTCTCTCTTTTGTTCACGGTGAATTTCGCAAACAGGCCTCACTTCCGGAATCGAAACAGGAGTACATAAGAGAGTCGGTTGAAGAATACTTTAGCCGCTTCTTTGATGCTGTAGAATGTCTGGGTGGGAATCCGCTTCCCGAGCCACCGAAAACTGAAAGCATTAAGTGGGATGCAGATGTGGAACGATGTGCAGAACGAATTAAACAAGCGCTCGGGCTTCCAAGATCCGGGCCGGTCAAGGATCTGTATGCAGTTCTGGAGAATAAAGGATTCCTCATCATGGAGCTGGATGTGGATAGCAGGAAATTTAGCGGCATGAACGGCAAGGTGAACCAGTATCCATATATTGTTGTGAATGAGAATATGTCTCCGGAGAGGAAACGCTCAACGATTGCACATGAACTCGTACATATCATGTCCTCGGATATGAAGTGTTCAGAAGAAGTCGAGGAAGAAAAACGAGCTACAGCCGTAGCAGGTGCTTTTCTCATTTCACTCGATGATGTCCATAGAGAACTTGGAGCCCATAGGACAAGGGTTACCAAGGATTATATATTGACTTGCGAAGAATACGGTATATCCATGTATCTTCTGGTAAAGCGCGCTGCTTTGGCAGGGATTATATCATCCAGTTTGGAGAAGAACTTCTATATTCGAGCAAACAAAGCAGGATATCAAACGAATGAACCTGTGCACATTAAGGATCCGGAGTCGCCAACACTTCTGCGTCAACTGGTATACAGAGCGGTTAACGAGGAAGGATTGTCGATGGCGCGCGGAGCAGAATTACTTGGGACTAGTATTGCGGAAATGGAGCAGTTTTGTGGATTGGCGGTGACTTGATTTGGAATATATCAGTAGCGATGCCAATATATGGTTCGATTTTGACGCCATATCAAGTCTGGATCTCCCATTCCTTTTGCCGTGCAAATTCATCATGTATAGAGAGGCTTTGAGAGAAGAAATAGTCTATCCGACTGGATTGCTTTCGGAGTTGCTGAATCGAGGTCTTATTGCAGTTGAAATCACTACCGAAGAATTCTACCTGGCCGAAGCATTACGCATCCGATATCGAAGAATTTCCGTATATGATGCAATTGCCCTTTCTATTGCAAAGAATAGAGGTATTTTGCTCATAACCGGCGACAACGCATTAAGACAAGCAGCGATCAAAGAGTGTGTTGATGTGAAGGGAACGATAGGTTTGCTTGATAGTATCTATAAGCAACACTTAATTGATCGTAATCGATATGTCGCATGCTTAGAGCAATTTATTAAGCATGATGAGTATCAGTTTACTCCGACTTCTTCACAGGCGTTAGGGATGGTGGTAGATAATGAAAAATCTTATCTCTACAGTTTTACTGAATGCCTCGATTATTATGGCTCGAAGGAAGATGTTGCGGTCTGGAGTGTGTCTGACACAAAACTGCCGATTATCGACAGAAAGTCATTCATAAAAACACCAGTAGGTGAAGTTGTGAAAGGGATAATTCTTATTCAAGAGAATCAGCGCATGTTCGAAAATGGTGAACAGACCTATGATGTTTGGTTGACCCGTGGGATCATTATCGACGTCGGGGATCGCCAGATAGCTTTCGAGAAAGACGTATGGTTTTCTGAGGAGATAATTGTTCATCGGGGATATGAACTAAGCAAAGAGTTTTCGCCAACTGAAGACTTCTGTGATCACTGGGATTCATCAGTCAAAGCGGAGTGTTCGCGAGAAGCGGTGGTGCTAAATCCAATAAAATGAGGCATTTTGTCCTCACCGTTAACCAAATGTTAACCACGCGAACGACAATTGTGGATTATCGTAGATGTTTTTTCTTGATAAATCAGCAGGTAAAGCAAAAACAAAACCCCGAAACCTTTGCGGTATCGGGGTTCTCTCTTGGAGCCGATTGCGAGACTCGAACTCGCGACCTGCTGATTACAAAACACTTTTCGGGTGTTTCTTATCATGGATTAGCATGGCTGTAAACGGCGTATTTTAGCGTGTTGTAGCTTTTTTGTCAAACATATGTTTGCATGTGTTTGCATTAGTTTTTCTGGGAATAGCCCCCAAATAGCCCCCAATTTACTCACTGCTGATCAGGGTTGAAGTGTCGATCCAGTCTGGTCATGGCGTTCTTCTTTGCTACTTCTTGTGGATTCGCATAGACATTCATTACAAGCGATGGAGAGCTGTGCCCTAAAAGTGCAGCAGCTGTCCTCGGATCTGTACCGTCTGTAATCAAAATGCTTGCGAACGTGTGTCGAAGTCCATGAACGGTGACCTTTGGAACATCACACCACACAAGAAACTTTTTCAGCCAACCGCGTAATGTACTGTCGAAAATTGGAGCGCCGGTCCATGTTGTAAATAACCTTGTCCTGTCACCATACTGTCCTTCGTACAAATTCTCGATAGATTTGATCTGATTATCTTGCCATAACTTGTATTCTCGTAATTCAGCGACTAGAGTTTCGGAAATAGGAATAGTCCGAATCGAAGTCTTGCTCTTGGGTGTTGTTTCCACCATTCCTTTGCCAGGGATGTATTGCGAGGTTCGTTTTATTGATATCTGCTGATTGTCAAAGTCAATGTCTCGCCATTCCAAACCGGCGGCTTCAGCTTCGCGAATGCCTGTGTTGAGAACTAGACGGACGAATAGACGTGCACGATTGTCCTCATAATTCGGAAGCTTCTCTATGATTCTCTTGAAATCTTCGAGTTGCAAGGCATTTACCTCAGATTGAGGTTTAGCCGGTGTCTTAACACGCTTGCACGGATTTTCATCTATTAGTTCCCACTCATAGGCTTTCCCAAGAATGGCTGACAGTGTCCGGAACCATACTCCGGCACTGTTACGGGAAAGATCCTTTTCACTTCCGTCTTTTCTTTCTAGGCTGGACAGCCAAGAGCGAATGTCAAGAGGCGTGATATTTCGCAGGAGCATGTCTCCAAAGTATGGAATCAGTCTGCTTTCCATTATGATCTGGTATCCGCTTGCAGTTTTGGGCTTCAGAGTTTCCAGATGATTTTTCGTGTAAAGATCATAGCAGAAGGACTTGAAAGTCATCTTGGTATATTGGATGTTTGCGCCGCCCTTGATCTTGCGCTCATACTGTTCAGCGAACTCAAGAACCGCTTTTTTCTCCTGTTTGGCTGTAAGACCCTTGGGTGGGACAAATGTGGTTTGACGCCTGATATGTTTGCCATTCTCATAACCACAACTTACGATGATTTTATATGTTTCGTTTCTTTTTTCAATGCGCATGATATCCCTCCTTTGTACTGAACTATGTAGTTTCTATCTTCTCTCATCATCTCTCATCTCAAGTATATATTGCTAACTGTCCCAATATTGACCCAGTAGCGACTGCGTAAGTGTTCTGGTTTGTGTTCCCGACCATGAAAAGTTTAGACAAGTAATCGCCTATTTTCAGTGGTTTTCGGCATTTTTGTTTGCGACATTGAGACAGATTCGAGACACGAGCAAGAAGATTTATAACCAGAAATAAAGAGAACACGCTAAAGCGACTAGGTAGAATCAGCCTAGTCGCTTTTCTAATCTTCGCCCCTCATTTACAACAAAATTTTTGTTGTATAATTATTGTAAATGGGGGGAGAGGAATGCATTATGAAATACATTGTCAACAGAATATCGGTGTCCAATACCCCTGATTTCATAATCAGAGATGCGCATGGAAAAGACCTGTATAAACTCACAAACCAGGCCAAGGTAGGTTCCAATTACGGTCTGTTTGATGTTGCCGGGAAGAAATGTGCGGATATAAAACAAGTGATATCCTTCAGCAATAAAATCAGAATCACATCCGATTCTAGAGAAATCACACTGACTCTTTCGTTTCCGTTTAAAATCAACGGTGATCCTTTCATCAAATTCAAAGGACTTGACTGGAGTACACAAGGAAACATCTGCCATCATGTGTACTCTATACTCGATGGCAGTTATGAAGTAGCTCGAGTACGCATGACCGGCGCTCTGGATCCGAATATGGATCTGTTTTCCAAAATGATAGCCACTAAACATCGAGAAATGGAGATCGATTGTAATGACAAGTACGATGAGCCACTGACATTCGCGGTGATCATCGCGATCGAGATAGCGGCAGATGCGGAAGGAAGCCGGACTGCTAATTGAATCGATAAAAGCAAAATGACGATCGAAGACTTTTCTCTTCCAAACAAAGAACATATTGACAAATAGAAATTGTTCTATTAATCTTACAGATAGAAACTCTTCTATCTGAGGTGACACATGAAAGATAGGTATACAAACACTGCCAAAATGCTTAAAGCGTTATCGGATCCCAAGCGTCTTAAGATTGTAGATATGCTTTCCAGAGGCGAATTGTGTGCATGCGTAATACTTGAAAAGTTTCATATAACCCAACCAACATTGTCACATGATATGAAGGTTCTCGTCGAATCCGGATTGGTTAACGACAGGCGCGAAGGCAAGAATATATATTATTCGATTGATAAGGATGCGTATATTGAATTATCCGAATCTTTAAAATCAGTGTTTGAGTAAGGTAAGAAGGATTTATTTGATCTTAACTGCAGCCGTCGCAAGGCGGCTAAATTAACAAACAATATATAGAAATATAGTTATATTTCGATTAGAGGTGATTGAATATGTGGGAATTTATCCAGGATCAGCTGTTGGGGATGAAGTGGCTAAATGATTTTATAGGGTTTCTGCTGTCATCGTTCGGATTAGATACTAACTCAGCTGTAGTTTCTGTTTGCCGTTTCTTTCTTTATGATGTAATTAAGATAGTTATTCTTCTATGCGTTCTGGTATTTGTTATATCGTTTATTCAGAGTTACTTCCCCCCGGAGAGAAGTAAGAAGATAATGGGAAGATTTCACGGAATCGGAGCTAATATTGTCGGAGCATTATTGGGGACAGTGACCCCCTTCTGTTCATGCTCTTCAATTCCCATCTTCATGGGATTTACAAGTGCAGGACTACCTCTTGGTGTAACGTTCTCTTTTTTGATTTCCTCCCCTATGGTTGATCTTGGAAGCCTTATACTTCTGATGAGTATTTTCGGAATAAAGACAGCAATTGTATATGTGATTATGGGCCTGATCATCGCAGTTGCGGGCGGAACAATCATCGAAAGGCTCAAGATGGATGATCAGGTTGCGGATTTCATCAGAGCAAGCAAGAGCAAGGTTAATGTGAATTCTCCCAAGCTTAGGATTAAGGACAGATTAATCTATTCAAAAGATCAAGTTATATCAACACTTAAAAAGGTATTTCCATACATTCTGATCGGGGTTGCGATCGGTGCAGTAATACATAATTGGATACCGCAGGAATGGGTACAAACCGTTCTAGGAAGCACGAATCCGTTTGGCGTGGTGTTGGCAACAGTGCTTGGGACTCCGATGTATGCAGACATGTTCGGAGTAATTCCC
>JAFWSW010000190.1 GCA_017519205.1 Clostridiales bacterium
ATACGAGAAAAGACTTTTAAAGCAGCAAAACAACTATAGTCCTTATGTAAACAGCGCCGGCTATTTACGTAGGGATTTTACTATTTCTGCAACCATTACCAGATTTCAGACAGGCGAAGGTAAAGTAACTCTGAATCAGACTGTTAGAGGCCATGATATCTATATCATTACGGATGTCCTCTCCCATGACGAGACCTTTACCCTTTCCGGTGAGACTCACTTCAAGAGCCCGGATGACCATTTCCGTGATCTTCTGCGTATTATCATGGCCGTCAGCGGAAAAGCCCGTCGAATCAATGTGATCATGCCTTTCCTTTACGAAGGCAGACAGGATCACTCCATAACACGTGAATCTCTCGATTGTGCTCAGATGCTTAAAGATCTCTACAATCTCGGCGTTGCCAACCTGATCGTATTCGATCCGCACGATCCGAGAATCATCAATGCAGTGCCTTTGATGGGCATTGAGATGCCGAAATCTGCTTACAAGATCATCAGCACGCTGATTTCCAAGAATCCGGGACTTCATATCGATAATGACAACATGATGATCGTCAGTCCGGATGAGACTGCTGTATCCAGAGCGATCTTCTATTCTTCCATGCTCGAGCTCCCTCTTGGCATGTTCTACCGTGATCGTGACTATACCAAAGTCGACGAGGAAGGTAATCATCCGATCAAATCCTTCCGTTTCCTCGGAGATAATCCGAAAGGCAAAGATGTCCTGATCGTTGATGATATGATCAATTCCGGTAATACTATGATCCGCACGGCTAAATACATGCACGAGCGTGGTGCCGGAAACATCTTCTGTGCTGCTCCTTTCGGACTTTTCACCGAAGGCCTCGAGCCATTTGATGAAGCATATAAGGAAGGCATTATAAAACAGGTATATTGTACGAACCTGACCTACAGACCAAAGGCTCTTTTTGAGAAACCCTGGTATGTTGACGTAAATATGACACCATTTGTAGCACGAATCATCGATGCACTCAATGTTGACGAATCCATAGGAAAACTGATCAGTCCGATCGAGAAATATGATTCTCTCCTCGGACAAGTACGAATCGAAGAATTGATGGGGTAATGTAAAAAATGAGTGAGTCAGAAGTTAAGAATCCGATGTTGGAACAGATGATGCAGAGTCCGGATGAGGGCGCTTATTCCCGTTATAACCAGTATGGTGATAACCCGATGGCACCTGTAGGACCGATCGCTCTTGTACCGCTTAAAGGCAGTGTCGAGTTTACGGATAAAGTAAACTGGTATCTGAACAAAAGAAGATCCGAGTACCAGGAGCATGAATTCATCAGCAAGTATCCGGGATTCTACCGTCAGGACTATCGTATCGCTGTTGAAAATACAAGATTTTCTTCCGGTGAAGGTAAAGCAGTTATCCAGAGTTCTGTTCGCGGCCACGACCTGTTCATTATCAGTGATGTGACCAACTTCTCCTGCACTTACAAGATGTTCGGTCAGGAAAACCACATGAGTCCGGATGATCATTATCAGGATCTTAAGCGTGTCATCCTTGCCTGCTCCGGTAAAGCACGCCGAATCAACGTCATCATGCCTTTCCTTTACGAGGGCCGTCAGCACAAGAGAAATTCCAGAGAATCCCTGGACTGTGCTTTTGCACTGGAAGAGATCTACAA
This sequence comes from Clostridiales bacterium, assembly GCA_017519205.1. GTDB lineage: Bacteria > Bacillota > Clostridia > Saccharofermentanales > Saccharofermentanaceae > Scatonaster. Next base: position 1,656 of record JAFWSW010000190.1, read on the forward strand.
TCTCGGTGTTGAGAACATCATCACTTTCGATGCCCACGATGAGCGTGTCGCCAACGCCATCCCGACTTCCGGCTTCGAAAGCCTGTCTGCAACATATCAGATCATCAAAGAAATGTACCGTTCCATCCCGGATCTTCACTTTACTGAAGACAAATTCATGGTTATCAGCCCGGATGAAGGCGGTATCTCCCGTGCTATGTACTTCGCTTCCATGCTTGGTGTTCCGCTGGGTACATTCTATAAGAGAAGAGACTATACGAAAGTCGTTAACGGCAGAAACCCGATCGTAGCACATGAGTTCCTCGGTGATTCTGTCGAAGGTCTCGATATCCTGATCGTCGATGACATGATTTCTTCCGGTGATTCCATGCTCGATATCGCCCGTGAAATGAAGAAACGTGGCGCAAAGAACATCTACTGTGCAGCAACATTCGGTCTCTTTACAGAAGGTGTCGAACACTTCGATAAGGCATATGCGGATGGTATCATTTCCAAGGTATTTGCTACCAACCTCATCTATAGAAGACCTGAACTTCTGGCAGCTCCGTGGTTTGCAGATGTAAACATGAGCAAATTCGTTGCTCTTCTCATAGATGCCATCAACCACGACTCTTCCCTGTCCAACCTCATCAAGCCGACAGACAAGATCAAGAAGCTCCTTGCAAGCAAGGGCGATCTTAAGGATATGTCCGGCAATTCCTGATAGGCAGATTCCATGGCACAGAGAAAAACGACCTCGAGCAATCGACCAGCTTCAAGATCCGGCTCCTCTTCTAAGAAGCCGGCTTCTTCGTCCCGCTCGACTAAGGCTGTCCGTAAAAGTGAGCCGATCGTTGAAAAAGAGCCTCTCTATTCGGTTATTTGGGCGTATCCTTGGGGAAAAGCACTCTACCTTCTTCTGGCGATACTTGTTCTTATCGGTCTGGATCTGCTTCTTTCCATGAATCATTACCATCTCTTCTTTACCGTGCTCGGTGTCGAGATTATTGCCGCCATGCTTATCGGCTGGATCGTGTTTATCATTCTGGACCGTAAAAAACAAAGAGAGATGCCAAAGGAAGAGGCTTCGGATTCCGGTAACGAGGAATAAGCTATGCCTCTGGACGGTATTTCGACACATCTCCTCGCGCATGAGCTTAATCAGAATCTGTCTGATGCCCGTATCGACAAGATCTATCAGCCATCCAGATTTGATGTATTTTTCCTGGTCCGAACACCCAACGGCAATAAAAAGCTTTTACTCAGCTGCGATCCGCAGAGTCCTCGTGTCCAGATCACCGACTTTATGCGTGAGAATCCGCAGATGCCGCCGAATTTCTGCATGCTTCTTCGAAAACACCTTCAGGGAGCCCACATCATCGGCATCACATGTCCGCATTATGAGCGAATTATCGAGATTGCTCTCTCCGTAACCGACGAGCTTCATGATACTTCGACCAAGAAGCTTGTTATTGAGATGATGGGCCGATACAGCAATATCATCTTTCTGAATTCGGAAAACCGCATTATCGACGCGCTTGTTCATGTAGACAGCAGTACGAGCCGAGTCCGAGAGATCATGCCTGCCCGCATCTACGAAGCTCCGCCTTCTCAGGGAAAGATCAATCCTGAAGAGGCGCTTTCTATGGTAAATGAAGGGAAACTGCCGCTCCTTCCCGACTCTTCACATCGTCCGATGGCAAAAGCACTTCTCGACTCTCTTTTGGGATTTTCTCCCCTTCTGGCTAACGATATCTGCTTCCAGTCGAAGATCGATCCCCGTTGTGCGCTGTCTTCTCTTTCCGAAGCCCAGCATGATGCACTTCTTTCAACCTGTCAGTCGATTCTTCAGTCAATTTGTTTACTGGAGCCCAGCCCGACGGTTTTCTACATCGATGGAGAACCGAAAGACTGGCACGCTCTTTCTTTACAGGATGCCGGTGTTAGTAAACGTATGGGCTCCATATCGGAAGCCATGGATCAGGTTCAGCACTTCACTGATCAAAGAGCTGCGTTTGAGTCGAAACGACGTACGATACGCGCTATTTTGACATCAGCATATAATCATGCATCTAAAAAGCTCTCTATCCATGAACAGGATCTCCGCGAAACGAGTAATGCCGAGAAACTGAAGCTCGAGGGTGAACTGGTCCTTGCTTACCAGTATCTGATCAAACCTGATGATACGACTCTGACAATTCCGGATTATCCTGATTTCGGGGAAACGACAACAATCGCGCTGGAGGCCGGAATGACAGCATCAGAACAGGGACAACTCTATCTGAAACGATATCGCAAGGAAATCAGCAGACGTGAATCTGCCCAGCGTTTTATTGAAACAGAAAAGGATGAGGTAGCATATCTCGGGTCTCTTCTACAGGCTGTAGATGCAGCAAGTGAGCCGGATGATCTGTCTGCTATTGATTTCGAGATAAAGACATCGCTGTCCTCTGACAAAGAGGGTTCCGGCAAAAACACGGATAAAAACCAGGTATATCACCCGGGAAAATCCAAATCCGGAAAAGTCTCCTCCAGGAATCTTCGTCAGGCCGCCAAGGCGGCACAGTCCAAAAAGAACAAAGCGAAATCCGCGAAAAAAACGGAAGATCCGTCTGCTCCCCGCAAATATACTGTAGATGGCGGATTTGAAGTGCTATCGGGACGGAACAATATTCAAAATGACAATCTCACGTTCCATGTAGCTTCAAAAGAAGACATTTGGTTCCATGCGAAAAACATCCCGGGCACCCATGTCATTTTGCGAACATATGGAAAGACTCCTTCAGATAAGGCAATAACGGAAGCTGCAGCTGTTGCTGCCTACTATTCAAGAAGCAACAAGCCGTTTTCAAGCGAAATTAGCGAATCGAAAACGGAATACGATGTCCGTGTCGAGATCGATTACTGTCCGGTAAGTCATGTAAAAAAGATACCGAAAGCTAAACCCGGCATGGTAATCTACGAGGAGTATAATACGATTCTTGTCAGCGCGAAGCTTCCCAGGAATCCGGAAACGAAGCAATAATCTTCTCTTTAAACTCAGAGTCCTCAAGAGAATAGATGCATCCGCAATATTTCTGACGGTAAAGACCGTGTTCCCTTGCCATCGTCTGACCTTCACGAAAATGCGGACGCCAGTCATAGTATGAAAAAGCTACGCCATACTTCTCAGAACAAACTCGAGCGATCTGCGCAATCTTGTCATGCTGCTGATAAGGACTTACCAGAAGACTAGTACTGAAGGAATCATATCCGTGGTCTTCGGCATACCTTGCAACAAAGTCCATACGTATTTCATAGCACATATCGCATCGTGAAGCATACTTGCCTTCCCACGAGCGGGAAAGCCAGTCATCTATACGGAAATCGTCAGAGTAAAAACAGGATAGGCCATAGATCTCACCCAGTTTTTCGACCTGTTCTCTTCTTCTTTCGAATTCAAACTTCGGATGTATATTTGGATTATAGTAAAGCACATCGGGAACGATTCCCTGAGAGATCAGATCCGAAACAGGATACTCCGCACAAGGCGCACAGCATGCATGAAGAAGCATCTTTCCGTCACTCATCGGATCACTTCCCCTTGATATCGATTACTTCATCAATAGAGATCTGTGAAGGATCCGAATCATTTTTGGATGAAACACCCAGCCCATGAAGACGACGGTCAAGATCAGCGGGACAGGAAAGTCCGAGGTGTTTCCAACCGGCAGGAGCAAGAACACGTCCACGGGGAGTCTTGGCGATAAAGCCACACTGCATCAGGAACGGTTCATATAC
>JAFWSW010000191.1 GCA_017519205.1 Clostridiales bacterium
ATATTTGATTCGGCAGAGGAAGAGTATCTCTTTGAGATCTTCCTCGATCAGGAATACGGTTACGTGATGATTCTCGGGGTAGATCATGACAATCTTTATGTTGCCGTGCGTGGAGAAAACCTGCTCAGCCTGTTGACGATTTCTATCAAAGATGAAGAAATAGTAGACGAAAGGGAACTGAGTGATAATTCTCTCGATCTGATGAATACTGTTGTTTCTTATCAAAACGGTAAAATCGTGTATATTTACTGGGATGAAAAGGCGAAAGGTGAGCGATTGATGATCCTTGACCTGAAGACCGGAAATGAAGAAAAACTGGTTCTTCCTATGGATGTTCTGACACCTGTAAGTGCGCCTTGTTTTTCTTCGACGGGGGATACTCTTTATTATGCTGATAAAGAACTTGGGGACTATATCGTCTTTTTAGAGGATCATGAAGTCGTCAAAGTCGATCTTCCGAAAAACTGGGCTACAACAACTTGTTATAGATCCGACAGTAAAGGTGAGCGCTGGATAGTTGCAAATAAAAGCAGTGCTTTGGTTCTGGACAAAGAAGGAAAAATCTCTATTGAACTGAAAACGGATGGCCATGGAGCTATTGGTGCAGCATTCTATAAAGAAGGTTCTTCTGATGAACAGATTCTTTTGGTATTCGGCGATGAATTACTCTATCGCTATGATGCGGAAACAGGAGAGTTCCTTGGCAGTTCCAAGGTGGAAGCCGCTTATTATGGATTATCAGATTCTGCAGACATGCGTATAGTCAATGACGGGAAAGAACTGATGATTATGACCGGAAGCACTCTTGGCGTTGTGAATACGGACTCATGGGTGGAAGTTGCTGTAGTATATAATGCACTAGGATATCATGAATCAACGGATCGTTTCTTCGCGTTTTCATATTCTTCCCTGCAAAACTTTCAGATCGGAACTTTCCGCCACTATACGCTTCAGGATCTGGTCAATAAGGCATATGACATCCTGGGTTCCGCAGAACTGTCTGAAGAAAAGAAGTCGAGATACGGTATCGGTTAATCTTTAGACTTTTCGCGATACAGGAGCGGGAAGAGGTCCTTCTTGATGATGTAAATGTCATGTTCATCATCAATACTGGAGGCAATATAATCTCCGATGTTTCCAAGATAGTATTTCTCTTCGTCCCATTCGGTAAAGAGCTTGATGCAGTGATCGAGCGGCTCGGCGTAAATTAAGCCGCCGCCATGGCTGATGACTGCCTGCGCGTAGGACATGACACTGATCCTCTCACCGGTAACGAGATGCTTAATGCTGGGTGAATACTCAACCTTTCTGGTATATGGATGGTTCAGTTCTTTATATCGGGAACGGATCTTTTCCTCGTTTGTCGGATAGACCTCGCCCTCGATGCCTATCATAATGTAACTGTCATCTTCTACTGTGACCACTACGTCGCCTTCGAGAGTACGGATCTCCACCTGTGTTTTCGAAGGAAAGAGATCAGCCAGACGTACAATACCGACTTCCTGAGGTTTTTTCTCGTAAAGCGGCATCTGTGCAGTATTCAGGACAGTATCCTTAGTGTACAGGATCGTGAACATATCAAAGTATTCTTTCATACGTTCTTTCAAAAGGTCGGACGGATCCTTGTCCAGTTTTTCCGGACGGAGAGAGCCGCCTGCTTTATATATGTGTCCGCCACCGCCGCCGAGACCCTCTGCCAGGAAAGCGGCAAGCTCGTTGGCATGGACCTCTTTAGTGCAGCTTCGTACTGAGAATTTGATTTCATACGGGCTGACATAGTAAGCGAGGCAGACATCTACTTTATCCGTTTCCAACGAAAAGTCAGAGATAACGCCGAGAATGTTAGGGTCGCAGGGTTCTGCACGAAGGATCAGATAACTGTGATCTTCGAAGAACTCATATTCCAGGATCGCCTTGCCGGTGATCTTCAGCTCGGAAAGAGAGATGTTGGCATTACTCATCCGGGTGATCAGGCTGCGCTGTACGCTTGCGTTTAATGAATCGATCATGTCTCGATCCAGAGGGTGAGAGACCTCGGAAAGACGGTTGGTATCTGAAAAGAGACCATAATATAGAGCGGTCGAGAGGTTCTTGTCGGACGTAACATCTAATCCTTCTGTACGGATCAAATCCCAGACGATCGTTGCGCAGCTGCCGATATTACTTCTTATTTCTGCCAGCTCGGGAAGTGTGACCGTAAGCTGGTGATGATCGATGATGGCAATGTTTTTCGCCCTGGTCGTCGTGACATTCCTCTGTCCGTACTGACAGTCGACTGTGATGAGAAGTTCCGGTTCTTCTTCGAATTCAGGCTCATAGGAGACGGGGATCGAAAGCTCGGAGAGCATAATGATCAGGTTGCTTTTCTGAAGCTGGTTATTACCTCGATAAATGAACCGTGCTTTTTTCCCTTTCTGGGCAAAGTACCATACGAGGGCGGTTCCGCTGGCGAGAGCATCCGCATCCGGGTTGTCATGACACTGAATAACGATGTCGTTAAATGAAAGAAGTTCAGAAAGTCTCATACCTATGCTCCTGTATTACATTTATACGTTATTCTACCATTCTATACTTATATTGTGAAATGCGATAGAAGAAAGAAAAATCGCTATTGACACAATAGTAGTCAATCAGTATAATTATTCATGCTTCAAAGCCATGCGGCGGTGGCGGAATTGGCAGACGCGCACGTTTGAGGGGCGTGTGGGCGACCATACGGGTTCAAGTCCCGTTCGCCGCACCAGAAAAAGGACTATCTCAGGATTTGAGACAGTCCTTTTTCTTTTCCCTTTTTTGTTCTGGTTGCCCCCATAATTTGCGGTCAAAAAGAAATGAGAGTATAATTTCTCATGGGTTTATCGTGGTTTTAAAGCCCCGAAAGGAGAAGAAAAATGAAACTGAGTACGAAGAAAATGGCTTGTGTTGCGCTTGCTTTTTCTATGATTGCATCATTAACCGCTTGTAAAAAAGATAGTAAGAAGAAAGAATCAACAGGGTTTACTGCCGCTGCTGAGGAAGCGCTGGACTGTGCAATCTCCTTAAATAGCAAGAAAATCAAGAAACTTGATAAGAACTATGGCGTTGACGGGGGGCAGCTTAGTTATCTTTACGCGATTTCCGATAATGACATGGTCAAGGCTGTCATGGAAAAAGCTTCTTTTGAAATTGATGAGGATACAGTAAAGGAAAAGAAGAAGTCGGCTTCCTGCGAAGCAACCGTAAAACTCCCGGACTATGAGGAAGCTTATGATGAGGCGGACGGCGATGAGGACGCTTTCATCGAAGAGATCGATGCGCAGAAAGAAAAGAAATACAAGGAAATCAGTGTGAAACTTGTGTTTGATGTGGATGATGAAGAATACACATGGAAGAATGCCGAGGATGTACTTGATGAACTGTATGGCGATCTTCTTGAAGTGATCGATTTTGATCCGTTGGTGATCGAAACGGATGAAACACTGACTCCTCCGGATACAAAGCCGACGGATGACACACAGACTCCGCCGGATACCAAACCGACCGATGACACACAGACACCGCCGGACACTCAGTCAACAGATGATACGCAGCCGACAGATGACACGAAACCGACTGAAACAGGTGAGGCTGCACCTCTTCGTGATGTAAAGGCGAAGAAGGTCGATCTGAATCAGGAATCTTTTGAAGCGGTTTTGAAAGCTGTCGATCCGGAAGCGGCAAAGGATGTCACTTTTATTGATATGTCCAGCGAACTTATGCCGCGAAAGAAACCGCGGTCAAAGCCTATTACTAAGGCAAAAACATCAAGGGCAACAACCTCACCATTGCCATGCGCGGCACCGATCTCGACCGGCTGCAGCTGGATGATTCCGGTCATCTTGCTGATACCGCAGCGCTCGACGCCCTGGTCGATGGCGACTTCCGACCCCTGGTGACTACCGCC
>JAFWSW010000019.1 GCA_017519205.1 Clostridiales bacterium
GAAAAGGCCCGTGGCTGGATCAAGAAGAAGAAACTCGTTTTTGCCGACCAGAGCGCACTTATCCGCTCGACGTCGAAGAAAAAGGTGATGAAACAGAGATTTAACGATCAGAAGTTTCTTCACAAACATACGGTAGTGCGGCACTTCTCGAAAAGACTTTTCTATCTTCCGTATCCGCATACCGAGAACATCAAACAGTGGCAGATCGAGAAGGTCCATAAGGTCTTCCGATACCATCAGTTTGACGATATTTACGAAGAATATGGTAAAATACTAGCAGACTGCGAGGAGATGCTGAATGGCTAAGCCGGTTATTCCGATTTTTTATTCATGTGATGAAAGATTTCTTAAGTACTGCATGGTTTCGCTGTATTCCCTTCTGAAGAACGGGAATCCGGACTATTTGTATCTGATTTTTATTCTTCACACGGATATTTCTCCGGAAGTGCAGGATGAGTTCTACGACAGACTCGCCAGCACCGGACTTTCGGCCTCTTACGATATCTGCTTCGAGGATGTCACCGAGCATCTGAATCTCATCGAGCATGAATTCCCGCTTCGTGATTACTACTCGAAAACCACTTATTTCCGTCTTCTGATCTCCGATATGCATCCGGAATACGATAAGGCGGTATACATCGATTCCGACACGATCGTACAGGGCGACATCAGTGCTTTTTACAACGTAGAGATCGGAGAATACTATCTTGCAGCCTGCCACGAACAGGTCATGGTTCAGATCAAGGAATACGGCGACTATGTCGAGCAGTGCCTCGGAGTATCCAGAAATAACTATTTTAATGCCGGTGTGCTTCTGATCAACTGCAGGGAATTCCGCTCCAAGCAGCTCCTGCACCTCTTCCTCGAGAAACTCCATGAATATGACTTCGTCGTGACACAGGACGAAGACTATCTTAATCTCATCACGAAGGACCGGGTGCTTTTCCTGGATCAGAGATGGAATACCGAAATCTTCGGCGAGATCCCGTATCCGATTGATGAGGCAAAGATCCTGCACTACGTCATGTTTAATAAGCCCTGGCACTATGAGGACTGCCCGCACGGCGACATCTATCTTCGTTATGCAAAGGAGACGCCTGTCTACCCGGAGATCGAAAAGGAGCTGAAGGGCTATGCCGATGAGCAGAGAGAAAAAGATAATAAGGGCAGTGCGAATCTTCTGGAAGTGGCCAAGCGTGAGACGGCCAGGGAAGATAACTATCTGAAGGTCCTTAACCGCGACAAGCGCGCGAAGGACCGTGTCGAGATCGTAAAGAAGATCGAGGAGTTCGAGCGTGACGGAAGATTCTTCGAGGACGTCGAGGATGACCCGCCGACGAAGCCGCTTCTTCCGGATGATATCGATTATCTCAAGAAGAGCCCGATCGATAAGATGAAGACGAAGATCGCCTTTTCGCAGGCGCATAAGGTTGTCGATAAACTCATTAAGAATAAGCAGCTGATCATCAAGGACATGAAGGGGATCGAGCATTTCCAGAACCTCACATCCGGCGCCGTGATCACATGCAATCACTTTAATGCCTTTGACAGCTTCATCATCCAGCTCGTATATGAAGCGGCGAAGCAGAAGAAGAGAACCTTCTACCGTGTTATCAGAGAGGGAAACTACACATCGTTCCCGGGATTCTACGGATTTCTGATGAGAAACTGTAATACGCTTCCGCTGTCGTCGGATATCCGCACGATGAGAAAGTTCTTCGAGGCGACGAACAAGGTCTTAAAGGATGGTCATTTCGTTCTGGTCTATCCGGAGCAGAGCATGTGGTGGAATTACAGAAAACCGAAGCCCCTGAAGAACGGTGCTTTTATCTTCTCGGCGAAAAACGATGTGCCGGTACTGCCGTGCTTCATCACCATGAAGGATACCGAGTATATCGGTGAGGACGGCTTCCCGATCCAGGAGTTCACCGTGCATATCTCCGAGCCGATCTATCCGGACAAGTCGCTCCCGTACCGTAAACAGGTCGATAAACTCCGCTCCGATAACTACGAGGTCTGGAAAGAGATCTACGAGCGTGAGTATCAGATGCCGCTCGAGTACACGACGATCGACATGCCTGATCTGGATTCGCTGAAGTAAAAACGTTTTTGTGAAACCTATTGACTCGCTAGGTGAATAAGATACAATGTTAACAATTGTATTTATAAAAGAGACACCATGGTGATTGTTATGGACGCAGTACACGAAAAAAAACAGAAACTGGAACAGTATCTTCAGGAACTGGGCAGCGTAGCCGTTGCTTTTTCCTCGGGAGTGGACTCGACATTTCTTCTGAAAGTGGCCAGTGATGTCCTAAAAGATAACGTGATCGCGGTAACCGCGAAGTCTCATTCGTTTCCGAGCCGCGAACTGAAGGAAGCAGTTTCTTTCTGTGAGAAGGAAGGGATCCGGCAGGTCGTGATCGAATCCGAGGAACTCTCGATCGATGGATTTCGGAAAAATCCGAAGAACCGCTGCTACCTGTGCAAAAAGGAGTTATTCAGAAAAATCATCGAGACGGCTTCGGATAACGGCATCTCGTATGTTGCCGAAGGGTCAAATATCGACGATAACGGCGACTACCGCCCGGGGCTTGCTGCAATCGCGGAACTCGGTATCAAGAGCCCGCTTCGTGAAGTGGGACTGACGAAAGAAGAGATACGGGTGCTTTCGAAAGAGATGGGGCTTCCGACATGGGATAAGCCCTCGTATGCCTGCCTTGCATCGCGTTTTGTATATGGTGAGACGATCAGTGAAGAGAAACTGAAGATGGTTGAAGAATCGGAACAGCTCCTTCTGGATCTGGGCTTCCGGCAGATGCGCGTCCGTATCCATGGAAATATCGCCAGGATCGAAGTGCTTCCTGATGAGTTCCCGAAACTTCTCGACGAGAAGGTACGTTCCGAAGTGTACAGTAAACTGAAGAATCTCGGCTTCGATTATGTTACTATGGACCTTGCCGGATATCGCACCGGCAGTATGAATGAGACCCTAAGTGATCTCGAAAAAAGAAATGGAGCCAAAGGCGAAGGTTAATATGCTGAATCAGTTTTCAAGAACACAGCTTCTGCTTGGGCAGGATGGCATGGAGAAGTTGAAGAATGCCCGCGTGGCCGTCTTCGGCGTCGGCGGTGTCGGCGGCTATGCCGTGGAAGCTCTTGCCAGAAGCGGAGTTGGTGCGCTCGACCTCATCGATGATGACAAAGTGTGCCTCACCAATATCAACCGCCAGATCATCGCGACCCGTAAGACCGTCGGAAAAGATAAGGTCGATGTCGCGGAAGAACGAGTTCACGACATCAATCCAGACTGCGTTGTCCGTACCTATAAGACTTTTTTTATGCCTGAGACGGCATCCCAGTTTGATTTTAAAGAGTATGACTATGTCATTGATGCGATCGATACCGTGACCGGGAAGATCGAGCTTGTCCTGCAGGCACAATCGGCCGGCGTTCCGATCATCAGCAGTATGGGGGCCGGAAACAAGCTGGATCCGACGGCATTTGAGGTCGCGGATCTTTATAAGACATCCGTCTGTCCGCTGGCGAAGGTCATGCGCCGCGAGTGCAAAAAGCGCGGTATCAAGCACCTCAAGGTCGTTTATTCCAAGGAACAGCCGATCCGTCCGCTTGAAGATATGTCGATTAGCTGCCGCCAGCACTGTATCTGTCCGCCTGGCGCAGAGAGAAAATGCACGGAAAGAAGAGATATCCCTGGATCGACGGCTTTTGTTCCATCGGTCGTTGGACTGATCATCGCGGGTGAAGTGATCAAGGATCTGACCGGCTATTCTTCGGAAAAAGCACCCGACTGACTTTTTTTCTAACTAACGTTCCATGACAAAAGTGTCACGCGTAATCATGCCCGTTGGGGTATTGTTTGTATGATTAGAAGATAAGGGGTACATAAAAGATGAGACAGAAACGTTTTTTGGCATTATTACTGTGCGTGGGGATCGCGATCTCCGGCATAGGATGTTCCAAGAAGAAACAGACAGAAACGACAGAAAAAACGAAGAAAACCAAAGCTGAGACGACCGTTGAAACGACCGTGAATGATACTGAACCTCAGGAGACTTCGGAAACAACGGAAGCAACGCCCACGCCGACTCCGACTCCGGAGGCCACTCCGATCCCGGAGATCACGCCCAGAACGGCTTCCGCTTTTGGTGAGTTTGTGCCATATGTTGCCTCGGAACTGATGAAACAGTGCTATACCGATGAGGACCTCCAGGACTATTACCATTTCTGCGAAGCGGTGCTTGCAGAGGAAGAGTCTTTCCCGTGTCATAGCTTCTCAGGGTATGAAACAGCGTACCACATGCTCTCAAGAGATTACTTCCCTTATGGATATGACGTAGTTGCCTGTCCGGAAGAAGAAGATTTCAAGGACGGCGTGGCTAAGATCCGGTACAACGAAACGAAGGAGTGGCGCGATCAGCGCTATAACGATCTGAAGAATGCATGCGAGGAGATCTTTCAGAACGTCTTTAAGGAAGACTATACGGATTTTGAGAAGGTCCTCGCCCTCTATCTCTATTTTGCAAAGACCTATACCTATGATCAGAATCTGGAACACACGACGGACGGCTATCGCGAAGTGTATCGTCCGCTGATGAGAAAGATCGGCGTCTGTAATGAGTTTGCCGCGGCCTATGCGTATCTCCTTTTGCAGGTAGGTGTGGAAGCGGATTACGCCAACGGTTTCCCGCATGGGGAGACGGAGGACGGTCACCGCTGGAATCTGGTTCGTCTGGACGGCGAGTATTACCATCTGGATACGACCTGGGCGATCGGAAACTGCCGCCTGGAATATTTTCTCATGGATGATGACCAGAGAACAGAACATGGCACGATCTTCAAGGATGGCATCGAGATCACCGAGGTCCCGAGATTTGATGAAACCAACTTTAAAATGACGAGTAGAAAATATAGCGAACTGTGGGATGCACTTTATTACGAAGTGGATTATGATAATAATGTGATCCGCTACACGGCGCCGGATCAAAACGGAGACGTCATCGATAAAGAATTCCATTACTGAGACCCTCCTTCAAAAGAAAGGGAAAGTGTCATTTATGATTAAAAATATTGTGCTCGACATGGGAAACGTGCTTCTGGACTTTAATCCGGATTTCGTACTCGATCAGTTCTGTTCTTCCGAGGAAGAGAAAGATATTATTCGAAAAGAACTCTTCGAAGGCCCGGAGTGGCTTCTCGGCGACCGGGGAGATATCAAGGATAAGGATCGTTTCGATCTGGTGAAGGTGAGAGTCCCGGAGAAATATCACGAGGCGCTCCGTAACTGCGCAGACCACTGGGATATCTGTATGGATCCGCTCGATGGTGCCAGAGAGTTCTGCGAATATGTAAAGGATCACGGCTACGGGATCTACGTCCTCTCCAATGCCAGTGATCTGTTCTATACGTATTTTCCGAAGTTCCTGCCGCTTGACTTCTTCAACGGCGTATTCGTTTCCTCGGACTACCTGATGCTCAAGCCGGATCTCGAGATCTATGAGAAGTTTCTGGAAGTGCAGGGATTAAAGGCGGATGAATGCTTATTCATCGATGACCGGGAAGAAAATGCTCTGGGAGCTCAGAAAGCCGGCATGAACACATTCCGATTCATGGGAGATCACAAGAAGGTCATAGAGTTCCTGAAGGGGTGAACGGTATGAGAAGAAGTAACCGTTTAATAAGATTTCTGTCTGTCACACTGGTGTCAGCGGAAGTGATCCTTTAATCGTCAATTTCACGAATTTTGATTGCACGATCGAACATGGCAATTTGCTGATATGAAATAGCAAAAACTTGGTATTTTCATAGTTTGATTAGTAGTAATATGGGAAACCGTGATTACTGGCTGATCTGCTGTGGGTGAGACGATGGGTAAGAAAAAAGCAATTGTCATTGATGAGAAGACACCGCTTCTGTTTCTTGCGGGTCCGATGTTTATCGAGCTTCTCTTAAATACCATGCTCAACAATGTCGATACGATCATGTTGAGCCACTTTGATGAATTTGCCGTCGGTGCGGTCGGAAACGCTAATACCATCATGTTCATGATGAATATCCTGTTCAACGTTATCGCCACGGCGACGAGTGTTGTCGTTGCCCAGTATCTCGGTGCCAAGCGTCACGATAAGATGAATATGATCTATACGCTGGCGATCGTCGTCAATCTGGTGGTCGGTCTGATCCTCAGCGGCACCTTCTGCGCCCTGAATCCTTTTATCATGAACTTCCTTAACGTATCTCCCGAGATGCGGCCTCTTTCCATGATCTATATTTATATCGTCGGTGGCGGCGGATTCCTTACGGCGGTCTTTAACGTTATGGTCCAGATCCTCCGATGTAACGGCCATACCAAGATCGGTATGTGGGTCTCCTTCGGCATCAATATCATTAACATCATCGTGAACTACATGTTCCTCTATGGACCTCTGGAATATATGGGACTGGGAGTTGCCGGTGTTGCGATTGCGACGGTCTTTGCAAGATTCGTCGCGGTGATTGCGGTATTTTACTTCTTCTTCAAGACAAGAACGGGCAAGATCTCCCTTCGTTATCTGCGCCCGTTCCCGAAGAAACTTCTTGGAAAGATGATAAAGATCGGCCTTCCGACAGCAGGTGAGAACCTGACCTACAACCTCTATCAGACGACGCTTCTTTCTTTTGTAAACGGAATGGGTAACGATGCGGTAAACGCGAGAGCGTACTGTAATACGCTGATTTCTTTTGCGATGATCTTTTCGAACTCGTGTGCCATGGCGACCCAGATCATCACTGGGCATCTCGTCGGGGCAGGTAAATCAGAGGAGGCATACAAACGAGTGTTTAGGACACTTCGGACTTCGATGCCGATCACGATCGCCATGGCGTCAATAAATGCAATATTATGTCGCTACACCTTACAGTTCTTTACGGATAATCAGAACATCATCGCGCTCGGGCAGATGATCATGCTCGTCGATATATTTATCGAGATGGGACGATGCCTGAATATGACCTTTGTCTGCAGTCTCAAGGCAGCCGGTGCATATGTGTTCCCGCTCCTGATGGGAATTATCTGCAACTGGGGCTTAGGCCTCTCGACCGGCTATGCTGTCGGTGTCTTAGCGGGTGTAGGTGTCGCGGGGATCTACGCCGGAACGGCCACGGATGAATGTATCCGAGGACTCATCGTCATGTACTACTGGTACAAGAAGAAGTGGTTCGGGAAATCCGTTGTGGATAAGCGAAATGTTGTTGAAATCGAGCCACCCGCTGGGGAAGAGATTAAATGCGAAACCTGAAATGTTGTTGAATGATGAAAACATAGCTTACTATCCTTTCACCGATCACGGCTTAGAAGGCTTCTGCTCTACTTCGTAAGTTTCATCCGTAATAAAATTCAGGATCTTTACGTATCCGGTAACAAGGACTGCTGCCAGGATAACAATAATAGCAATAACCAGTACCATTTCCGCCATGGTAAAACCTTTTCTAGACTTCGAAACCTTCTTCATAACAGGTTCCTCCTTTAATGTTTAGTCGGTTTATTGCTAAACCAATAAATATTACTACTCCGAAAAGAAAAGTCAATACCCTTTTTGAAAAAATTTTTCTTTTTCTTTTTCCGTGTCCCTAAAGCCCCTTATCTGTATGTTATAATCTGATTTGGGGATGGAGTAGGGAAGTCAGAATAGGAGATACATTTCATATATGAAAAGTAAATATGGCAATAATCCATTAAAGGTACTGATTCCTCTTGGCCTTCTGGGCATCGTTCTGGCGGTAGTCATGTATTTGGTTATCACCAATTACCTTCGTAGTACGATCTGGGATTATCACGAGATGATGACAGAAGAGGAAAAAGTGAAATACAGCAGTATGTGTCTGATCCCGGAACTTTCCGACTATTGCGTCCGCTATGGTGAAAAGACGATCAACTTTAAGACGAAACGCATAGCTGTTGAGTGCTGTCCTATTGATGAACTGCCGGAGCAATATCAGAAAGCGGTAAAAGAAGCGCTTGATTCAGAAGACTTTTTTAATTCAAGTGATATTAGGAACAATTCCGTGAAATACTATACGATCTATACCGGGACTGGTTCCGAGTGGCCGATGGCAGATATCAACGAACTTCCCGAGGAATATCAGAAACTGGCAGGGAAGGTAACAAAAAAGTATTATCAGATCATGGAATATGAAGACGGATCAAGGGTGTTTATGTTCTGGTTCGAGTATTGAGGCAGGGGGTATAACATGAGAAAGGTTACATGTGCTTTTTTAGCGGTATTAGTGTTCGCGTCCTGTATGTTTACTGGCTGTAAGGGCAAGGTCAGTGATGAACCGTTTAACAGGGATGACGTTACGCTCTTTATTAGTCTCTATGGAGGCATCCAGAAGATCGATGATAAGTCTGACCCGAATGATATCGCGTACTTCTTTAC
>JAFWSW010000192.1 GCA_017519205.1 Clostridiales bacterium
CAGTGCGACATACTTCTCCTGGGTCCCCGTACTTCTACTTGCCGCCTCTCGGGCGTTTTTTACCGCCGCCGTGACGAGTGTTTCGAGTTCTTCGTCATCGAACTTCAAGCCGTTCGCGCCGAAAGTGTTACTTAAAACAACATTGGACCCTGCGTCGTAGTAGGATTTCTGGATGCGGATGATCTCCTCCGGATGAGATACGTTCCATCGTTCCGGCAGTTCACCGGGCTGAAGTCCCGCCTCCTGAAGAAGCGTACCCATTCCTCCGTCGAGGAAAAGAAAATGGTCTTTCATGTATTCGCGAATATTCATCCGAAATCTCCGATCCTGCCGTCTTTCCGAAGCCGGCTCAAGTATATCTACATGCGGTGATTTTACCATAAATCAGGTCTCAAACAAAGAGCGGTCCCTCATATGGAACCGCCCTTCGCTGTGATATATTCGGCTTTTGGAATCGGCTTGTTAAAAAAACGGAGTATCTCCCGTTATCCACGCTCGGCAACGACCTGCCTCGCACGGTTCTCGATCATCCGGATGACATCGTCCGCGCCTCTGGAACCGGTAAAGTATGCCGGTGATTCTTCCTGAACGATCATGAAGACAGAAGGATCTGTCCTATACCGGTGATGGATATTTCCGATCACAGAAAGAAGATGCTCTTTCGTTTTCTCGTCAAATACCGAAATCATCAGCTGGTCCAGCATATTCTGATCGAGCGATGCTTTCATCTGCTGATAGTAGGTCTGCTGGTTCTGCATGATCACCTCGCACGCTTCTTTATTGACCGGGAAGCCCTGCCAGTTTCCGACAGATGCGACCTGCACGTCCTTTTCAAAGAGAAATCGGATAAACTCCCAGGCTTCCTCCGGATGGGTGGAATCTTTCGCGATCGCCATGGACATCGCCGCAGTAGCCGCCATGCCTCCTTCGCCGGAGGACGGATAGCCGGCATAGGAGAGTTTTCCCCGGCACGCACTGTCGATATAGGCGAAGTAGGTCGTTCCCAGGATCGTCGTATCCATGATGGAGATCATACCCGCATCAAGCATGTCCCGGTCATTCATATCCAGACCCTTAAGTTTCTCAGCGGCCAGTTCGCCATCGGTCTTCGGAAAACCATATTTTTTCACGAAATCGAGAATGTCACGATACTCGTTTGTATCGAAGTTCACTTCACCTTTGTTATAATCGATGAAGTCGCCGATATAGTTGCCAAGGATCAGTGTCTGAAGTCCGTTCCAGGACGACGGTGAGATAAACTGTGTATTTCCCGGGATAGAAGCAGCCACGGCGTTCATCTCCTCGATCGTCCAGTGGTCACGCTCGCCGATCAGATTCTGATTTCCGACATATCCCATCATGTAAAAAGTGACCGGGATCTGATAGAGTTTTCCGTCCGTTTCAAAAGCACGGAGCACATTATCAAATAGCTTGCTCCGGTCAAGTCCGTCCGCTCCATCAACAAAGGTATTCAGATCCAGAAGAACATCGTCCTGATCGAACTGCATGTACTGGCTGAAATTCATGAGGATATCCGGGCCATCCCCGTTGAGCATATCAAGGTGGATCTTATCGGCAATATCCGCCGTATTCTTTCGGGACATCTCCATATCCGTCAGGTCCGTCTCCGAAGAATAATCTCTCACCTCGATCCTGGCTTTTTTCGACGGATCACGGTTATACTCGACCAGTTTCTCGACAAACGAATCGTCATCCGTAGTAAAGCCGGCCAGCACGATAATGTCTTTTCCCGCGTGAGGATTCTTCTGTTCACGCTTCAGATGCGCCAGTTTGAAATCCGTCGTATTCACATCCGCATCCGCGGTGGAATTCCGAATAAAGAAATATTCGTCATTTGAGACCGCACGCACACCGGACTTACGGATACGGGTATACATACAATCCGTCTCATTCCAGGAGAGCGCTTCTTTCAACTGACCATCTCCGGATAAGTCCAGTTCCGAAAGACCATTCCCCGTGTTCAGATAGATCCTGTCCTGTCCCTGAATCAGGTCATCCGGCTGGATCTGGTATGAAACATTCTTCCTGTCGTCGGATACTTTTCCCGAGGAAGGATCGATCTCAGAAAGATAGTATGCTTCCCGGAAAAGATCGTTTCCAGATGCATCTCTTCCGAGCACATAGAATTTTCCGCCGGAGGTCAGGACCCTTCCCACATATTCCGGATCCGACTGCGAAGAGATCTGATTTCCGTCTTTATCCAGAAGAAATACCTGTCCATCGACCGACACGAAAATATTACCGTTACCGGCCGGGAGCGCAGTACACTGCGTATACAGATTATCTACGGTGATCCCCTTCTTATTCTCAAGATTTCCGGAATCAGAGACTTCTGCCAGGAACTGTCCGTTTTCCTCCATACCATAGCTGTTAATGATCACCATGACTTTTCCGTCGTCATTTTCAAAAGCACCTATCAGGCTGTTGTCAGGTCCCGGAACATAGCAGCAGCGGCATGTTCCATCGAAATTGAATACTGCAAGCCGTGTATCGCTCGAGTTATCAACTATTTCGGTGATCTTCTGAAGCTCGTCATCGGAGAGCTTGGCTTTTCCCATCTGATAGTCGATCCATTTATTCATGATCTCAGGATCAACGTCGTAATCATTTTGGTATTCGACCAGGATCGATCCGGGAAACATCCGGATCTTATCGATCGTCTGCGAGACGAGCTTCTGCCCGTCAGCAACGGGAAGTTTGATATCTGTTTCTTCCAGAGAAAAATAGGGATCTGTTTCTTGGACAGTGCGGCCGGTAGATACTTTACTATTGGTCGAAGAGCTGTCGGTTATCCCTTCCGATGAGGCGCGCGTTCCCGTACTGCTGCCATCAGAAGCCGTACCGGTATCTTTCTTTTTCCCGCATGCCGAAACAGGCAGGGAAAGAGACAGCACCAGGCTCATCAGAAGTGCATTCTGAACTGATTTTTTCATTTACTGTTACTCCTTAACAGAAGTTTGCCAGTCCCCTTTGCCAGTTCTGATTGTATAAAAGATTTTGATGAAACATGATAAGCGAATCGTCACTAAGTGACAGCGGATAGGATTTATAAGACGCGAAAAAGCCGGCTCATTCGATGCCGATGATCGCCGTGACGCTCTTGCTCGGCGCCATCAGGCAGGACTCCGAGAGCGTGATCCCGAGACGTCTTTCCGCATC
>JAFWSW010000193.1 GCA_017519205.1 Clostridiales bacterium
GCACTTCAGGTATTTGACCCATGTACTCATTCTCTTTCTGGTTCCGGAAGTGATCGTATTGGAACCGGGGATGAAGGATTTCCCGCAATCCCGGCACAGGAAGCGCTGGGTGCCGTCTTTCCGTTTCCCGTTCCTGACTACATGGTCGCCTTTGCAATAGAGGCAGGAGAGGCTTTCGCCCATCCTTGTTTCGATAAGGAAGTCCTGGACGGTCTCTTCCCGCACTTCGACATCGTTCGATATCGTGGAATAGAACACGACACGGTCTCCAAACGGAAGCTTACGATATGCAGTTATTACGTCCTTCAGTTCTGACATAACCCGACTCCATGTGAAATACTTGACTCTATTATACAGAACATCTGTTCGAACGTCAACCACTAAACTTAAATAAGCTTGTACAATTAGAAGACAAAGAATTCTGGTATAGCCTCGACAAGCATCTTCCGGAATCGGAATTTGAGAAGAAGGTTCGGGATAAGCAGGGTTATGTTCTTTTCGATGGAGATATGCCAATAGGTATTCTTCGCTACAATCTCTTCTGGGATAACACGCCTTTCTGCACGCTTCTTTATATCTGTAAAGATCATCAGAAGCACGGCTGCGGACGAATGCTTATGGAGCATTGGGAAGAGGATATGAAAAGGCTGGGATATCAGATGGTGATGACATCCACACGGATAGATGAAGAAGCCCAGCACTTTTACCGTAAACTCGGTTACATTGACTGTGGTAATCTGACGATCGATTATCCGGGGCTTGCACAGCCGTTGGAGCTTCTGTTAAGCAAGGCAATCTGATGAAAATGTAAAGTCTGTGCGACATAAATCGCCCGAAAAGCACGTTCTGATTGGTGTACATGTAAATCTCCGTATGACATAATGACATCACGGATCAGGAAGATCCGGTTTCACTGTTTCGGCCGACAGGAATATTTATGCAGAAAGATTTATAAGGGTAAGGAGATTGCACCATGAGTTTAGGTAAGAATATTCAATATTTGCGTAAGATCAATAAGCTGAAACAGGACCAGTTTGCGGAGAAGATGGGAGTTAGCAGACAGACCGTTTCCCGTTGGGAGTCAGACGAAGTTACTCCGGAACTTCCCAAGCTGGTGGAGATGTGTTCCCTGTTCTCCTGCAATATGGATGACCTGGTCAGAGGAGATCTGACTTCCAAGGGAGAGATCTATTCTGATGTCACGATTCGGAAAGTGCCTGCCTTCCGGATGGCGAAGTATGTTATTATCTCCCAGAATCCGGAAGATGACGTACATACTCACATGAGAATATGGGGCGAAAAGAGCGGTCTTCTTGCCGCTGATCCGAATGCGAAACTGATTGGATGGGATTTCCCGTTCGTCTCCCAGGAGCAGAGCATGCGTTTCGGGATGCACGGATATGCCGTTGCATATGTTCTTCCCGAAGGATTCCAGACGAATTGTGAGGGTGTGGAATACTGCGATAACTGCGAAGCCAGCTATGCAGTGATCACGGTAAAAGATCCGATGGTACAGCCCTTTGAGCGCATCCCGGTCGGTTATAAACACATTATGGAGTATCTGGAAGCAAATAACATCAAGGGCAGACAGGATGATAACGTGGTCGGATGTTTCGAGTATGAATACGAGAAAGACGGCACCGGGTACATGGATATCTATATTTGTGTAGATGTATAAATCCATGCGAGAGTTTGCAAACATTATGCATAGAGGTTCGAATTGCTCGTACTCTTCAAACCCGGTAACGCAGGTTACCGGTTTTTGTTGTCTCCTTCGAAGCAATTGTTCCAATATTGGCACACTAAAGAGAATAGAATAGAATTATTCTAGGAGAGAAATTATTATGGATATTCGGAGGTGTGTATGGGTTCACTGCTGCTTGCGGTCATTTATCTGATATTCATAAGCTTGGGACTTCCTGATTCATTACTGGGCTCCGGGTGGCCTACGATGCGGGAAGCATTCAGTGTCCCTTCTTCTTATGCCGGATACGTTTCAATGACCATAGCATTCATGACCATTATTTCGGCACTTCTGAGTCCCAGATTAATCAGGAAACTTCATACCAAGTGGATCATAATCATCTCTATCCTTCTGACGGTATTGGGGCTTTGGGGCTTTTCCATGGCAGGTAGTTATTGGATACTCTTTCTTTTTGCCGTGCCTTATGGACTTGGCGCAGGTTCTATTGATGCTTCGGTAAACCATTATGTCGCCAATCATTATTCGGGTTCGGTCATGAATTTTCTTCATTGCTTCTATGGTGTCGGGGCAGTGATCAGTCCGTATATAATGTCTGCTTCACTGCGGACAGCAAGATGGAATGAGGGGTATCAGTGGACAGCATATATTCAAGCAGGAATACTTCTTGTATGTATCTTTTCGCTTCCTCTTTGGAAGAAGAACAGCGGGACAGACGAAGCAGAAAAAGAGAGTGCCGGAATAAAGGAAACTTTAAAGGTTCCCGGAGTGTTCCTTACTCTTGTGGCTTTCTTTGCATACAGTGCAGGCGAAGCGACTTGTTTCCTATGGACACCGAGTTATTTTGCAGGGACCAGAACAGGTCTAAGCAAAGAACTTATAGCATCATTCGGATCGCTTATATTCGGTGGGCTGATGCTTGGCAGGCTGATATCCGGTTTTGTAGCAAACAAACTAGGTGACAAACTCCTGATAAGGATAGGCATAGTTGTAGAACTATTCGGGATCCTTTTGATAAGTCTTCCGGTCGAAAACTACCTGACGGCCGCTTTTGGATTCGTTATTGTAGGAACAGGCATGGGTCCGGTCTATCCTGCGATCCAGCACATGGCGCCTGTTCATTTCGGCAGGAAATACTCCGCTGCTGCCATCGGACTCCAAATGGCTTCAGCTTACGTAGGAAGTACATTTATGCCGATGGTTTTCGGAATTCTGCAACAGAATACAGGTATCGGAATAATGCCGGTATACCTGCTGATCTTTGCTTTGATCAATATAACTCTGCTTGAGACTGCTTACCGGCAGATTCTAAAAAGAGAACATGACGCTCGGCAATCGAATTAAGATACAATTTTCGCCCGCTATGTTTCGGAATGTTTCGTGGTTTTATCCCGGTTTTTCGATATAGCAATTGCTTTTCAGATAACGCGCTGTCTATAATGAAATTGGGTATGGAAAATATGGTTTTGAAAGGGGAATGGGTGGTACTGTTTTTCTATGGAAAAATGGAAAAGAATCATTGCGTTCATGCTAGCAGCTGTGATGGTATCTGCAGTCTGTCTGACTGCGTCTTCCTGTAAGAAAAAAGGTGCGAAAAAGAAAACCGTCCTCGAAACAGATCCCTTTTATTCGACAAAGAGAATAGAATTAGATCCCAAGCTCAGTTTAGATGACTTTTATTCTGTCACCCCGGTAGGACCGTGGATGTGCCACGACAAGTTTGCGATGATTTATTCCGTGGATAATAAACCTACCGAAAAGAACCCGTATCCTGAAGGTTGGGGTTACTTGATGGGCATCTTCGATATGGATGGAAATCTTCTTCAGATGGTCGATCTCGAAAATGTATTACACAGCGTACCCGGCACCGGTGCGCAGGCACTCGGTCTCTGTGAAGGTGAAAAAGGTATCCGTCTATATTTCGAGAATTTTGCTTCAACCCGTGCTGTTAATCCCGACGCAATAACGCCGGCTAATACGAGGGGTCTCAATGAGATAAGGGAGTTTATATACAGTTGTGAATTTGATTCGAATACCGGAGAGTTAATAAAGGAGCCACATGTGCTCAGGACCGATCCGGACGGGGTATATTTCTTCAGCTTGAGTTTTATTGAAGGTTATGAAGTCGGCAGCGTACAATCTTATGACGAAGAGGATAATACGACGCTGATGATCGTTGTTTCCAAGGATGGGGAACCGCTCCATCACGTTGAACTCGATAGAGTATTCGGGCCCGGCGTGGTAAGGTATGTGGATAGTATTAATGGTGCGGGCAATGGTACGGCCATCATTAATTGCATAGGAAATACCCCGTTGGTCGGAAAGCTTGATCTGAAAACAGGAAAGATGACCAAAGTCCCGGATGCAAAACCGATCAGCGACAACCAGAAGATCTCCTCGACCAGGGAAGGAAAAGGATACATTACCAAGGCAACAGGTATCTATGAATATGATCCGACAGGTGCGAATGAAGTCTGTGTGCTGAACTACGATCACTGTGATATCAACCGCTATGAAAGCCAGACGGCAAATGTGCTTTCCATTGATGAGAATAAGGTGATCCTCGGATGCAGTCCGAAGATGGAAGGATCATTTTTGCTGCCGGATCCGGTGCCTGTCTATATTCTTGAGAAGACCGAGAAGAACCCGAATGCAGGGAAGACCGTTCTAACCGTCGCAAGTCTCAGCGACTCTGTTACATATTTTGAAGGCGAGGCACTGAAGACTTTTAACGAAAAGAACCCGGACTATCATGTACAGCTGGTGCTTTACGATCAGAACGCTTATCAGAAGAGCGGTGAACTGACAGATGATATCGATACGAGCGACCGGCAGATGTATAGTGCTTTATCGATGGTCAGCGGAAGTCTGTCCATGGATATCCGTTCCGGAAACGGGCCGGACGTTATCCTTGGGGCGGCCAGCTCGATCGAGCTTCTGGACAGCCAGTATCTTACGGATCTGACGCCATATCTGGAGGGACAGACATACGATGCGTCCAAATACTATTCAAAAATCATCGATGCCTCGAAGATCGACGGGAAGACATTCTTTATACCGACGTCATTCACGATCGCGGGCATCGTTGCGGATGGATCTGAAATGGATGACGGTCAGGCCGGCTTTACCTACGACCAATACATTTCCTATGTGGAGAATCAGCGTGACGGCAACGAGCCTGTCACAGAATTTATCAGCCGCATGCATTTTCTGAATCTCTGTTTCCAGAGGAACTATGGCCAGTGGGTGAAAGATAAGAAGATGAACATCGGGCAGGAAGACTTCCGTGAGATGGCTGCTTTTTTCAAGGATAAAATTCCGGAGGGCGTTTCTTCTGTGCAGCAGGACCAGTTTGAAATGATGGATCTTGATCTCGAAGAACAGGAAGAAAAGATCTTCGATGTAGTATTTATCGAAAATATCGACGGAATCGGAAAGCTTGCGCGCTACAACTACTTCGGTAATAACCTCAGGGTCTTCGGTCTCCCGTCGAAAACCGGAACCGGCCCATCCGCCAACATCATGAATTCTTTCTCGATTACGGAAGGGTCCGCGGTAAAAGACGGTGCGTACGCGCTTCTCGATATCATGCTCAGCAAAGATATCCAGAAAGATTCGATGGACGCGATTCCGATCAACCGGGAGGCGGCACTATATCGGGTGGAAAGACAAAAAACGAATAACTGGAATGGATATAGTTTTATGGTTTCACCGATGGTGCTTTTCGATGAGGTGTCAATGCGCGCCCAGCATATTTATTCGCCGGACCTGAAGATCGCGGATATTTTCCTTGAGACGTTGGATAATATCGATACGGTGCTTTTATCTGACAATGCGATCATGATGATCCTGGACGAGGAGCTCCCTGCGTATCTTCTCGGTCAGAAGGATCTCGACAGCGTGATCGCGACGATCAACAACCGCTCGCAGAATGTGTTTAATGAAAGGTAGGACCTTATATCGCCGCCTGTTCGGAAATAGTATATAAAAAGGCTCGAAATGCCCCTACTATAAAGACCTGATAACGCAAGTTGTCAGGTTTTCTTTTTCATCTGGTAAAAGTAAAATGAATTTTAGTTGGGGAAACTTTTATTAGGAACGGAGGAAGAAAATGAAGAAAATCACAGCAATCATTTTAAGCGGAATCATGCTTTCATCTACTGCTCTTTGCGGCTGTTCAAAGTCCAAGAATGAGAAGGATGCAAGCAAAACCGAATCTCAGAAAGAGGAATCTGTAACAGAGTCCAAGGAGTCGGAAAATGCAGGTAAGACCGGATCCCAGACAGAGGTGTCTGAGAGCGAGGCAGCAAAAAGTGCTCCGGTGTTAAACGAGGAGAACATTAAGAAGGTTTCGGATTATGCTGCTTCCATTGATTCGGAAAGAGATGGCGAAGCTGTTTACTTCGAGGGTATCCGGGGCGATGGTTTTATTATTGTAGATGATAAAGGTATGTATTTCGTCTATGATACGCCGGATTCTGATCGTGTGGAATTTAGAATTGACTGGAAAACCAGTGAAGCTGATTTCACATTTGATCTGGATTATGAAGATACCAGATACTATGTAAAAGATGATCTTTATCTGGACAGACTGGAAGAGGTCATGGATAAACTGATCGAAGATCCGAGATCTATTCAACTGAATGATGATTCTGCACTCGCTGAGCACGGAGAAGATATAAAGAAGGACCTTCCAATCATGTATGCCAGAATGATCACCTTAGCGGATAATGCATTTCCTGAACTGGGACTCGGACTGAAGGATATGGTTACCGGTTTTGGCGACAAGTACAGAGCCGTTGATCCGACACAGCTTACCAGCAAGGAAGTGGAAGTGACGAATGAGCATAAGTTCGTGGATGGTTTCTGTAGTGACTGCGGTATGGCATGGACAGAGTACTATTATGATGTGGTCGGACAGTTTATGCATGTTGATTTCGGTAACGGACAGCACACTGTCACGGGACAGAACTCCACTGCGATGATGGAGAGATCTGATCAGGTTCAATACAGTGCTGATGATAAGGAATCAGCAGATATGTATTTTCATCATAAAGAGATCGATAACGACAGACATATCAATAATTCGGAAATGTGCAGAGTTTTTATCGATACATATGGTCAGAAAATCGAAACCTCTGTCGAATATTCCTATGAGCAGGGAGCCCATGCTTCGGTCACATCTGAATACTTCATAAAATTCAGCGCGCATCCCGGTGAGTATGATAAAGTTTTCGAATCAAAGGAAGCTTTTAAAAAGTATGCGGAGATCACTCTGAATATCTCGAAAGAAGATGGAACATACATTAGTGAAGCTTTTGGCACAATGAGCGAAAGCGAGATCAGAAAGATACTTGAGGATGCAGGTCAAACCTACTACTCTGAAGATGAAATCGTCGACAGGTTCTGGGAGCATCGCGAGAGTTTCTTTGCCAGCCTGGATAATGGTATGGTTTGGATGAAAACAACACTTGCGGATATTGGCCTGAATTGGAAGTGATCTTCACACCATCTGAAAGATGAAAGGGACCCGGTAACTGAAGTTGCCGGGTCCCTTAACTTAATCGTTTCTTTATCTTTGATTGACGATGACTTAACCAAACGCTGATACAATGATAATAGGTGAATAGATTGACGGGGGTGGCAAGCATGAAAGAAAAATACTTAAAGACGATAAGCCTGGTTTTGATCGTGATAAATACGATTGCCATGTTTTTGCTTGTCGGTATGCCAAAGGACCATACGAACCGGTACCATTTCACGGATCATGAAATACGACCCCACTATGATGCTGTCTATGCTCCCCGCCAGGATATGACATTAACCGATTCGCACGGAAACAACGTATATGTGACAAGAGAATCCAGAATCGGAACCCAGAAAGTGAATATTGACTCGATTGAGTACGGCAAGGAAGAAAAATGGTATTCCATCTTTTTGATAGAGCCCTCGTATATTTATCTGGACTTAACGATAGAAGACTTGTATGACTATAACAGGTTTGAAGATATCACGGAGCAGGTACGTCAAGAGGGAAAAGTAATTTCCGAACAGAAAAACGAAGAAGGCCTTAAGAAGTTTAACCGTTATATGAGAAAAGAACGGTTGTGGTTCCTGTTCCCATGGGATTACATCCCATACTATATTTTTGGAGCAGTTGCGGCCCTTCTGGCCTTTGCGCTGTGGTTTTCGGTATATAAACGGGAAAAGTATTATTTTGTTTCCGTATGCCTGATCATATTGTCCATCGTGAAGATTGCAGGAATTGTATACTGTTATGCAAACCCGTCTTTCTGTCGCTGAAAAGGATCCGGCTAATAACTGAATTCAAAAGATTGAACCCCTGAAGTTTCTCTTAAACTTCAGGGGTTCCTGTTTGCTTCTGATAAAGATCATCCGGATCAGGTGTTGTAGTTCTCTGTGATCTCCTTACATGCGCTTAAGAAATCAGCAGTAAGTTTTCTCAAACGATAGGACATGTGACGGAGGATCATATCGATCTTTTCCGGGTTGGACTTATAGGTTTCCATGATGTCGTTCTGATCGATCATCTCGATCTTCGTATTATCTGTCTCGGCAACAGCGGATGCTGTTCTGGGTTCTTCATTGAGCATGCCCATTTCACCGAAGAATGAGATGGCTTCCAGTGTGGACAGTTTCTCTTCGTTCGGCTTTCTGTAGTTGTCGTAGATGCCGACTTCGCCGGTAAGTACTACATACATGCATTTGCTTTCGTCACCCTTGTTGCAGATGATCCCGCCTTTTCTGAATGACTTGGTATAGTCGGCGCCATTTTCTGCGAAATAGTCGAACTTCACATCGAACGATTTCGTCGACTCTACCATCTTATTCTTATTCGTCTGGTATACATCGATATGCTTCTTGATCTTAGTGAAAAGGGATTTCTTTGTGCTCTCGTTTTCCGATCCGCGGAGTTCACGAAGAAGCGTCTTTGCCTCGCTGTAGTCATTCGTCATGGCCTGGATGCGGCTGCCGAGGTGTCTCATCAGCTCGAGGATCATGTCGGGATTCTCATCGAAGAATCCGTTCATCTCATTTCCGGGGATTTCCACTACCCGGGTATTTGCCTTGGCAACTACGGTAGCACTTCTGGGATATGCTTCAAGGATCGCCATCTCACCGAAGAACTCTCCGGCTTCCAGATCGGCGATCTTGAGCTGATTATTCTTTCCGAAGCCGCCATATACACTGGCGCCGCCTTCGAGAAGGAAGAAGAAACTCTTGCCGGTGTCGCCTTCTTTGATGATCACTTCGCCATTTTTAAATTCTTTCTGAACCATACCCATATGCTGTCTCCCCTCCTATATAGCAAATGAATCCATGAATCAATACTTCATCAGATCTATTATCTGCAACTATTATCTATTGCTCTATTATAGCAGATATTGCCATCGAAGGTATAATATAGACAGCGATTCTATGTTGAGATCAGGCGGGACTGCTGTTATGAGACAGGGAAAGAAATCATCGAAGATACAGGCGGTGATCCTCAGTATGGGAGTGATCCTCGGGATGTTTTCAGGCTGTTCCGGGAAGAAAGAAACGGAAACGAGTGTGAAGATCTCCACTGAAACAGAAACACAGACCCAAAGTACGGAAACCTCGGAGGATACCATGCCGTCTGAAACCGAAACCAAGCCATCTGAAACAGAGACCATACCATCTGAAGCTCCCACAGAAGAGACGACTTCTTCGGAAAAAGCACCGGAAGAGAAGGCAAAAGAGATCCTTCAGACGATGACGCTCGAGGAGAAAATAGGTCAGATGATGATCGCTTCTTTCAGCGGAACGGAATTGACAGTGGAGATACGGGACAGCCTCTCGAAGAACCACTTCGGCGGAGTGATGCTCGGCACGGGAAATTTTACCGATGTGGAGCAGACGATCCGCCTGGTCAGCGAGATCCAGACAGAGAATCAGAAGGGAAGTCCGATCCCGCTTCTGATCTCCGCCGATCAGGAAGGCGGTACGATCACCAGGGTCCACTATGGAACGAGTGGTGTCGGGAATATGGCGCTGGCGGCGACCGGCGATCCGGAATGTGCGAAAGAAATGGCCGAGGTGTATGGAGAAGAACTTCAGGCACTCGGTATCAATACGGATTTTGCTCCGGTACTCGATGTAAACAATAATCCCGCTAACCCGGTCATCGGCGTCCGGTCTTTTTCTGACGATCCGAAGATCGTGGCGGAATACGGAACTGCATATATAGACGGACTTCGATCTAAAGGTGTGATCCCGACATTGAAGCACTTTCCGGGCCACGGCGATACGAATACGGACAGTCATACCGGTTTTCCGAAGATCGATAAGACGTATGAGGAACTGAAGGATTTCGAACTCATTCCATTTAAAGCGGCAATTGAAGATGGCGCGGAGATGATCATGACGGCGCATATCCAGTATCCGCAGATCGAAAAAGAGACATATATCACCCCGTCCGGAAAAGAAGTCTATCTTCCGGCTACTATGAGCCGCACCATCCTGACCGATATCCTCCGCGGAGATATGGGGTATGACGGAGTGATCGTTACCGATTCACTGGAGATGGCGGCGATCTCCGAGAACTTCACATTCGAAGATGCTCTCTGTAAGTCCATCAATGCCGGAGCGGACATGCTTTTACTTCCGGGTGTATGGGATAAAAACACTCTGGATAAGACAAACAGCGCTGTCGGACTGGTCGTTCAGATGGTCAAGGACGGTAGGATCCCTGAAGAAGAGATCGATGACTCTGTCCTTCGGATACTGATCCTTAAAGAAAAGCACGGCATACTGAAGGAGAGTGCTTTTGCCGTATCCGAGGAAAAAATACTGGCTGCGAAAGAGATCGTAGGCTGCAGTGCACATAAGGAAAAAGAGCAGGAGATCGCGAAGAAATCGCTGACGCTCGTGCAGAATAACAGTAATGCGTACCCGTTTTCCGCCGGAACCGGAAAGGAGACCCTGATCCTGTTTTCGGGAAGCGCGGCCAGCCGGGAAGGATACGGGAAACAGGCGGCCAAGATGCTCCCGGAGGAGAATATCACGGTCATGACCAGCTCAACGGAGAATGAAAGCGACTGTCTGGAGGCAGCACTTCGTGCGGAGAACGTCATTCTGGTTTCGCGGGTGTATGGTATGGGCTGCCTGGATCCGAAGAATGATGCCGGCTACTCCACGGGCGTTTTTGACGAAATCATCAGTGCGAGACATGAAGCAGGAAAGACTGTCATCGTGATCTCCTGCCAGCTTCCCTATGACGGAAGCCGGTTCCCGGAGGCGGATGCCGTTATTCTCGCCTACTGCTCTTCCTACCTGAAAGATGTCCCGCCGGAAAGCGGGGAGGGGAGCGCCTATCCGCCGAATCTACTGACTGCGATCCTGGCCTGTTTTTCCGGCGGGGAGCTTACGGGAAAGGCGCCGGCGGACCTGTCGCCATAGGATCGGACTATTTCAGGAAATTTGATAATTGACAATTAAATGTTGACACATCTCTGATTGTATATTAATATCTCGAAAGCACGTTAGATTTATGATATTATCTGTTTAATATGTATTAGATACTTGTTTAAGTGTTTGAGGGAATAAATGGAGAAGAACAAATCTGAAAAGACGAGAAAAAAGATAGATATGCAGTGGGTCACCCATTCCATCGTGGTGGTCATTGCCGATATCCTTGTAGTAGTATTTTCCTTTTTTGCAGCACTGTGGCTCCGCTTTGATATGCGCTTCCGTAGCATTCCGGAGGATTATTTAAGAACATACCTGCGCATCATTCCGATCTGGTGTGTGATCACGATCGCGGTCTTCCTGATCTTCAAGCTGTACCACAGCATCTGGACCTATGTCAGTATCGATGAGACGTTCACGATGGTCAAGGCCTACGCGGTCATCACGCTCTGCTATGTGGCAACCAAGTATATCCTTCACATCGATGAGCCGAGATCCTTCTATTTCTTCGGTGTTTTCATCGCCTTCGTACTGCACGTGGTCGTCCGTTTCTCTTACCGTCTGGTCCGTTATCTTAGAAACCAGTACAGCAAGAGCTTCGAGTACAGAACCGGTAAACTGGAAAATGTCATGATCATCGGCGGCGGTGCGGCAGGAAGCATCCTGATCCGCGAGCTCAAGAGCGATACGCACCAGTACCAGAGACCGGTCTGCATCA
Source organism: Clostridiales bacterium (assembly GCA_017519205.1). GTDB lineage: Bacteria > Bacillota > Clostridia > Saccharofermentanales > Saccharofermentanaceae > Scatonaster. The sequence continues at coordinate 11,874 of JAFWSW010000193.1, forward strand.
TCGACGATAACCCGGCAAAGATCGGCAGAGAGCTCTACGGTATTCCGATCGTCGGCGGCAGAAATGCCATCGTAGAGAAGGCCGCAGAGTATGAGATCGGCTCGATCATTTTCGCTATGCCGACAGCTTCCCCGAGAGATCGAAAAGATATCCTTTCCATCTGCAAAGAGACAGGTGCGAAGGTACGTGTTCTTCCGGGTGTGTATCAGCTGGCTAATGGTGACGTAAGCGTCAACCGCCTGAAGGATGTGGAACTTACTGACCTTCTGGGCAGAGACCCGATCGAGATCAATAATGACGAAGTATTCCAGATGCTGAAGGGTAAGACGATCCTGGTTACCGGCGGCGGCGGATCCATCGGTTCCGAGCTTTGCCGTCAGATCGCAGCACACCAGCCGAAGCAGCTGATCATCTTCGATATCTATGAGAACGGTGCTTACGACATCCAGCAGGAACTCATACGTAAGTATCACAACAAGCTGAATCTCGTGACATTGATCGGTTCGGTACGTAATACCCACCGTATCGAGAGCGTCATGATGAAGTATAAGCCGAATATCGTATTCCATGCAGCAGCACATAAGCATGTTCCGCTCATGGAGGACAGCCCGAACGAAGCTATCAAGAACAACGTTATGGGTACATATAAGACAGCAGTAGCTGCTGCCAAGGCCGGTGTTGAGACCTTCGTTCTTATCTCCACCGATAAGGCCGTTAACCCGACCAACCTCATGGGTGCATCCAAGCGTATTTGTGAGATGGTCATCCAGATGATGAACCGTCAGGAGACAAATACGAAGTTCGTCGCCGTCCGTTTCGGTAACGTTCTCGGTTCCAATGGTTCCGTTATCCCGCTGTTCAGAAAGCAGATCGAGGAAGGCGGTCCGGTTACTGTTACACATAAGGACATCATCCGTTACTTCATGACAATCCCGGAAGCTGTATCTCTCGTACTTCAGGCATCCCAGTATGCTAAGGGCGGCGAGATCTTCGTCCTCGATATGGGTGATCCGGTCAAGATCGATGATATGGCCAGAAACCTGATCAAGCTGTCCGGTCTGACACCGGATGTCGATATCAAGATCGTCTACACAGGACTTCGTCCGGGTGAGAAGCTCTATGAGGAGAAGCTCATGGATGAAGAAGGTATGCAGACAACGGATAACAAGCTCATCTTTATTGGTCAGCCGATCGAGATGGACGATGAGAAGCTGAGAAAGAAGATCGAAGAACTCGACCTCGACAGCCAGGAAGACGACGAGAACATCAAGAAGTATGTTCAGGAGATCGTTCCTACATATAAGCCGGGTTCCGTCTGATATCCCGATCCGAATTCAAAGAAAAATCGAAAAGCCTGCTCGATCTGAGCAGGCTGTTTGTAGTATGGCCTCTTTTGTATTATCATTGGTATGGAGGTTGGATTATGGATCGTATTATTTTCTTAGGTGATCTGCACGGGAATATCGTTGCGACTGAGGCGATGGCGGAGTACATCAGGAAGCTGTCACCGGATACGGTGTGGTTCCTCGGTGATGCCGTCGGAAAAGGCCCGTCCAATGTGGAGACCTGTGACTGGGTCAGGGAAAACTGCGATCACTTCCTCAAGGGAAACTGGGATGAATGGATCTATTACGGGTACGTCAACAGGAATGACCCGACGGATGAGGGTGCTTCGATGAACCGCTTTTTCTATGAGCAGCTCGGAGAGGAACGCCTGAACTGGCTTCACTCGCTTCCTCTGGAAGCGGAAGTTTTGATCTCCGGCCTGAAGATCCGTCTGATCCACGGCCGTCCGGTCGATCAGCTCTATCAGGGCTACGATTCGGATGAGAAGATAAGAGAAGGGTTCTATTCAGCAGACAGGAAAACACGCTATGACAGCCTGATCTGTGCGGACAGTCACCGTCCGTACGTGAGATCGCTTCATGACGGGTATGCGGTCAATACCGGAAGCGTGGGAAACAGTATCGGTGTTCCCCGGGCCCACGCGCTGCTGGTCGAGGGAGAACTCGGAGGACAGACTCCTTCACCGATCTCCTTTACGATATTGTCTATTCCCTATGATAATGAGAAGGAGGCGCAGATCGCGCTGGCAACAGAAGGTCTTCCGCTGGCGGAAGCCTACGCAAACGAAGTTCGTACCGGCATATATTCGAGATAAAAGGAGGACGCTCCATGAAGATCCAAGATATATTGACGAAGATAAATGAAAACGAACTGGACGGTGTCTTTTCCGAGCTTTACGGAAACAGCCCGGAAGCCATGGAAGCGCAGAAGGCGCGGTATATACATGCGCTGGAGATGTTTTCTTCCACTTTCCCGGGAGACCCTTCCCGGGAGGTCTCGATCTTCTCGGCTCCCGGAAGAACCGAAATCTGCGGCAATCACACGGATCATCAGAGAGGCCGTGTGCTGGCGGCGGCGATCGATCTGGATATGATCGCTATCGTTTCTTCCGACGCGGAGAATGTGATCCGTATCCAGTCGGAGGGATATCCGATGATCGAAGTCGATATAGCGGATGTTCTTCCACGTGAGGAAGAAAAAGGAACGACCGATGCACTGGTCCGCGGCGTGGTATCACAGTTCGGCGCACACGGTGTAAAGGTGAGCGGCTTTGATGCATATATCACTTCATCTGTCCTTCCCGGAAGCGGTCTGTCGTCTTCCGCGGCACTGGAAGTCCTGATCGGAAAGATCATCGACTGCCGAATAA
>JAFWSW010000020.1 GCA_017519205.1 Clostridiales bacterium
TAGGATAGACTCGGAAAGGTTATACTAACCTGTTACCTGTAGTGTAACAGAATATAATTGGAAAGAGAACGCTTTCTCATGAGTTTGCTTCTGTATTCGATTTGTTGTTTTCTTCGATGAAATGCGAAAAGTGGGTTCGGGCTACTGCCCGACAAGATGTGGTTGTGGACACAACCGCGATGCTTGCCTTTAATCAAATGCACTTTCAAAGAGTTTCTGCATAAGTACCCTCGGAGAGCGCGCTTGGATGTGGGCTCCGCCCACATATAAGTGCGCCCTTAACAAGTTAAGGGAATGGGGATCGGGAGAATTTCTCTCTTTCAAAAAGTCGGCTTCGCCGTTTACTTGGTTGAAAAGAAAAGTAAAAGTCGGGGGTTGCATCGTCTTTACTTGGGGAAAGACGAAATGTGAAAATGCCTGAGTTTCCGTGGTTTTAACCGTATGTTGAAAAACCGTATACGGAAAAACCGCATGCGGAAAATCGATCACAAGTAAATACTAATAGACAAAATACTAATTTACTAAATACTAAAAGGCAAAGATATACTTGCTTACATACTTCGCGCGTGCGTGCGCGTAAGCGCTCGAGAGTGCGTGTTATTGTGTTCAAAAACGCGCTCTAAAAGTGCCTCTGAGGAAAAGCAAAAAAGAAGCAGGATAAAGGAGTGACATCAATTTTGATATGTCACTCATCAACAATGTCGGGCAGTGCCCGTCATTAAGGTATTTCGGGGAATTGAGCATGTCCGATTTGTGACGTCAATTTTCCAGAAAACTTGGAAATACGACATCAAAAACCTGCAAAGTGCTGAAAACAGGACATGTATGTGACGTCAATTGTATATAACCGAAGACTATGTGCTGATTGAAAAAACTCAAAACAGATCAAAAACTTGGATCAGAATGAAAAAAGTGGGTTCGGGCTTCCGCCCGATTCTTCTGCGTTTGGTGGCAAGCCAAATGCTCTGCTTGCCTTATTCCAAAAGTTTTTCCCGAACCCACTAATTGTGACTGCCACCATCTTCAGCACCTTTCATTCAGATATTTCTGGACAAGTTCAGCTGTTTCTTTTGTAATACAGTTGCTAAATTGACACTGATCTCTCTCGAGTCTCTTTTGAAGACCTTCCGGAAGTGTTTTATATGTTGTGTAATACCAGCTAGTCATATCTCCGAACAGATCTTCCGGGTCTACAAGTATGTGCAGATTCCATCCCCTTAGTAGACTTCTCCAATTTCGTATTGGTTCTCCTCCGATACAACCTTTCTTTTCCACAAAGTAGTATTGGATGAAGTGTCTGGCTTCTTCTTCAGAAAAATCCAGTCCCCGAATCTGTGCTGCTTGGACAACTTCTGTTTCCGTAGGAATATCGGATGGGTCTGCCTGACATGCCAGACAATTCTTATTATTTTCATTATCATCTTCATTTACATTATCATTATCAGAGTCATTTTCATTGTCATTATCACCATCCGAATGAAATGCATTTGCATCCGTGTGCTGTGCATCTGCATCCGCATTAGACCACCGCCTTCTGGCGGCGGCCTTGTTCTTCCTGCAACGCTCCTCGTATGCTGCGTTGTTTGCATCAATAATCGGCTTTATAGCGTTGATTGCAACCTCCACCTTCGAATTTGCTATGCGCGGTTCCTTGCCTTCTCCTACGTCAAACATCGCATAGGCAAATTCCGTGATTAGTTCAGGATCTTCCAGAAGATCCATGTAGTATCTCCAAGACGGATATACTACAAAAGCTTTCTGTTTCATTGGGCATTCCTCCTTTCTTCGTTGATTAGTTCGCGGATCTATTCATCCGACATCGTTCGAGTGTTTCCCGATCCACTCCAGGAATCTGTCTGATGAAACCAGAAGTCTCTTCCCCACACGAAGTGTCGGGAAAGATTCTGAATTCATAAGATTGTAGGCTCCCTGCTTTGAGATACCAAGATACTTGGCCACCTGCATGGCGTTCATTACGGCCGGTACACTTACATTCATTTCTTTTTCCATAGGCTTTGCCTCCTTTCTTTAGAACATCTGTTCGTTTTTTTCTGTAGTATATCACTTGACAAAATAGATTGCAATAGGTTATTATGTGTCTAATCTATTTCGAGAGGACACGATAATGCAGATTACACCTATTCTTTCTTTAGACCAGTTGGGAACCGATATCCGTGTAGGAATCACTATGCACGACGGACAAGAAATCTTCTTTGTGACAGGCAAAGATGAAAACGGTCCGGACGATCTGATTCCTATGTCTTTTACTTGCGGCTATGGTGTGGCTTTTGGTGATCTGATCGGTTCTGTAGAACCGATGGACGGCATTCCTGATCCTGAAAAGACCATTTCTTCGATTGAAGAGATATACGAGGAGATCAGGTCGTGCGTACAATCTTCCAGGTCTAAGGATAAGGTGGATATGATCAACGACATTCTTCTTATCAGTGATAGGTTATTTAATAGTAAGGTAGAGTCTAGTGACAACAAAAACCTGTTGGTCCTTCCGCTCGTCGTTGAAGTCATCTCGGGAATCATAAAATCCGGGAAAAAGTACAACTTCAAAAAGAGTGATAAGATCCTGGCTTCCCTGAAGAAGTATCAGAAGTCACTTACACTGTTTGCTGAGGATGTTATGTTCTATGACAAGAATAACGAGCCTGCTATAGCGCTTACAAAGATTGATCGGAACAAGATTCCATCTCTTTCGTATTCGGGGCTGACGTCTGTAATGGTCAATAATCCCTATTCAGGACCGAAGTATATAGAAACGTTCGTACCGGACACATTCGATGATCTGATATCATATCTGTGCAACAGATACGTCCAATACTATCACTTCCAGTGCTGTTCGAACTGCAGAAGGTACTTCGCTTTTGCTACAGACAGCAAGATCAAGAACTGTCCGAGAGTGATCGAGACTGCTCGGTACTCAAAGGATATTGGAAAAACATGCTTTGATGTCGGACGGCTTCGCTCTCATGTGCGGAGTTTATATAGCGACGAAACGCAAGTGCTTTACCAGAGGAACTATAAAGCAACTTTTGCAAGAAAGAAGAAGGGACAGATCTCAGAGGATCATTTTGCTGCCTGGAGCGAAGTAGCACGGGCTATGCGAGACCTGTGCCTCGAAGGTGAGATTACCTATGATGAACTGGAAAAATGGTTCAAAGATAATTATTTACGGGAATAAGTGGGCTGACTGACACTTGTTTATACATACCAGAAGAAAGGAGGAAAAATGGCTAGAATGAAAAGAACAGCAAACGGAAGTGGTTGCATAAGATTGCGTAAAGACGGCAGATGGGAAGGAATCTACTCCATTCCTGCGACAGATGGTGCCGGGAAGTATGTGCGCAAGTCCGTGTACGGAAAGACTCAGGAAGACGTGCGGAAGAAGTTGACTAAAATCACATCTGAGATTGATAGTGGCTCATATGTGGCTCCCTCGAAGATGAAACTCTCCGAGTGGCTTGATACTTGGCTTCGCGACTATGTCAAGTTTTCTGTGAAGAACTATACTCTGGAAACATACCAGTCTCTTTGTGATAAGCACATTAAGAGAGTCATCGGAAACAAGACTCTGACAAGTATTACTGTTTCCGATATTCAACGCTTTTACAACGCGTTGCTGACCGAAAACGGCTTGTCAACTAAAACTGTTAAGAACATCCATGGTGTTCTTCATCGGGCATTGGAGCAGGCTGTAACTGCTGGTTTGATTAAAGAGAATCCGTCAAGACGGTGTTCTCTTCCAAAATCGGAACGAAAAGCCATCAAACCCTTGGAAAGCGAAGAAATTTCACGGTTTATTGAAGCCATAAAAGGCCACAAGTACGAGAATATCTTCTTTGTCACCCTTTTCTGTGGGCTTCGTGAAAGCGAAGTACTGGCTCTTACTTGGGATTGTGTTGATTTCGAGAATAATCTCCTTCTCATCAACAAGCAACTGGTTACCAGCACACACCATACCGGACCTACCTACTCTCTTGGTCCTACAAAAAACAGTAAGAGCAGATATGTTACGGTTGCCCCTTCTGTCATGACCGTTCTAAAGAAGCAAAAAGATCTTCAGAATGAATGGTCAGAGAAAGCATCGGGTGCTTGGGACAATGCATGGAATCTTGTGTTCACTAATGAACTGGGAGAACACTTGAAACAGAACGCTATCTACAAAGCTTTCAAAAAAGTAGCTGCTTCAATTGGTTTGCCTAGTACACGATACCATGATCTTCGCCATTCCTATGCTGTTGCATCGATTGAAAGTGGCGATGATATCAAGACTGTTCAGAGCAACTTGGGACACGCTACAGCAAGTTTCACGCTCGATGTCTACGGACATGTATCTAGAAAGATGCAAATGAAGTCTGCAGAAAACATGGAAAAATACATCAAAAACGTATCATAAACATATTTTGAATCATTGTAATTGTGGTCAATTTGTTGGTCAAACCAGTGATTCATAGGAAAGAAAAATCCTGAAAGCCTTATATATCAAGCTTTCAGGATCTGAGATTTGGCGGAGCCGGTGGGATTCGAACCCACGTGCCTTTTGGGCAAACGGTTTTCAAGACCGCCTCGTTATGACCGCTTCGATACAGCTCCGTATCTGATAGCCTGCTAATTTTACTAACTTTGAGGGTTGATGTCAACTAAAGCAAAGAGGGGCTCTTCTTAGAAGCGGCCCCTCCTCACTTTTGGTGAAATATGGCAATCAGTTGTCCATCATCTCTAAAAGGCGATCCAGATCATCGTAGGAATAAAACTCGATGACGACCGTACCTTTACCGTTGGCCTCGTCCTTCAGTTTTAATTTGACCTTTGTGCCGTAATGGGCGGTCAGTTTGTGTTCCACATCCTTTGTGCTGATAGCGACCGCGGAAGAGGCCTTTACGCGCGTTTTACGGGGTGCTGCTACTGCACCGCTCAGGATCTTCTTTACATACTCTTCTGTTTCACGGACACTCATCTCTTTGATCATGACGACATCCGCTGCTTTTTTTTGCTCTTCTTTATCTGTGATTGCAAGAAGTGCACGTGCATGACCTGCGGAAAGATCACCGTTTCTGATGAAGTCCTGAAGGGATTCATCGATGTTGATCAGACGCAATGTATTTGCAATTGCCGGACGGCTCTTGCCGAGTTTCTTCGCCAGAGCTTCCTGAGTAAGGCCATGTTCTTTCATGAGATTATCCATGGCAAAAGCTTCTTCAAGAGGGTTCAGATCCTGACGCTGGATGTTCTCGATCAGTGCCTGTTCCATGGTCTGCTGATCAGTAAGATCACGTACGATCGCAGGAATCACTTTCAGACCTGCAAGACGGGATGCTCTCCATCTTCTCTCACCTGCAACGATGCGATATCCGGTGCCTCTCTTTGCAACGATGATCGGCTGGATTACTCCGTTTTCTTTAATAGAATCAGCCAGTTCCTGGAGTGCATCTTCCTTGAACTGTTTTCTCGGCTGATCACTGTTCGGAGAGATATCATTGATCTTCAGTTCAACAACTGAATCTTTCTGTGTTTCCGGAATTCCGTCCACAGAAAGAAGTGCGCCTAAACCCTTACCTAAACCTTTCTTCGTAGCCATTTCATCACCTCATATATTGACGTTCGTCTATGTTTTATTACTTATTTCGTTCTCTTCAATACTTCATTTGCGAGAGCCTGATATGCCAGAGATCCCTTGGACTTGGCGTCATACTCATCGATCGTCTGACCGTGGCTCGGAGCCTCAGCAAGACGTACATTTCTCGGGATAAAGGTCTTAAATACCTTATCACCGAAGTACTTCTGCACTTCTTCAACGACCTGTTTAGTGAGCTGGGTACGTCTGTCGTGCATGGTAATTACTACACCAAGAATACCGATCGAAGGATTCAGCTTCTTCTTAATCATATTAATAGTATCGATCAATTGAGTAAGTCCCTCGAGTGCATAATACTCGCCCTGGATCGGAACAATTACACCTTCACAGGCAGCCAGTACATTAATAGTAAGTAATCCGAGAGACGGCGGACAGTCGATGATAATGTAATCATACTTATCCAGAACCGGTTCGATTGCTCTCTTAAGGATCGTTTCTCTGCTGATTGCAGATACTAATTCAACTTCTGCACCGGCAAGATTGATATTTGTCGGACACATATCCACGTTTTTTACTGATGTGGATGCAATTACTGTGTTGATATCTTCTTCGTTTACGAGAAGATCATATACAGTATTTTCCAGTGCAGATTTATCAAAACCGTATCCGCTGGTTGCATTTCCCTGAGGATCCAGGTCAACAATCAGTACTTTCTTGCGCTTTTTTGCTAAAAATGCACCAAGATTGACCGCTGTAGTGGTCTTTCCCACGCCACCTTTTTGATTAACGATTGAAATTACGTATGCCATATGTGCTCCTTTATCATTCGTATTAAGATAATAGTATCAGAAAACATCATTCACTATATGTCAGTTACTTTACACTTTTCAGTGAAAAGTTCAGAGAAATTTCAAAGTTGAATACAAATAATGTACTTTTATAGTTTCTGCTTATATGTTTCACGTGAAACATTGAGTCATTTTAAAGAATTCTATTCAATTTTGTTTTTTGCATTTTTGGGATATTATAAGATTGTTTCACGTGAAACAATGATGAAGATTCAAAACAGGATTTAGTTCATGATGAATTTCTATCGTATAATTTTCATATTTCTTAAAGAAGTTCGACTCAAACACAATTACATTCAAAATGTTTCACGTGAAACATTCTACATTAAACTTAAGAAACATATAAAAAGAACTCCGCGCACTTGGTACGGAGTTCTTATTTGATTTCAGATTGTTGTTACTGATTACATATCCAGCTGTGCGAACTTAGCGTTTGCCTGGATGAATTCTTTTCTCGGCTCAACTTGATCGCCCATGAGGAGTGTCATCGCTTCGTCAGCAGCCTGCGCATCTTCGATGGTAACCTTGAGGAGTTTTCTGGTTGCCGGGTTCATCGTGGTCTCCCAGAGCTGCTCGGAGCTCATCTCACCAAGACCCTTATAACGTTGGATCTTCGGCTCTTTCCAGCCTGTTTTCTGCTTGATTTCTTCGACTTCCTTATCGTCATATGCGTAGTAACCTTCGTTGCCCTGATATACGCGGTAGAGCGGCGGGCAGGCGATGTATGCATATCCGAGTTCTACGAGAGGTCTCAGATAACGGAAGAAGAAGGTGAGAAGAAGTGTTCTGATGTGAGATCCGTCGACATCGGCATCGGCCATGATGATGACCTTATGGTAACGGAGCTTCTCAGGATCGAAATCATCACCGATTCCGGCACCGAGCGCCATTACTACCGGCTGGAGCTTCTCATTGCCGTAAACCTTGTCAATACGGGCCTTTTCGACGTTCAGCATCTTACCCCAGAGAGGGAGGATAGCCTGATATTTTCTCTCTCGACCCTGCTTAGCGGATCCGCCTGCGGAGTCTCCCTCTACGATGAAGATCTCGCAGAATGTCGGGTCTTTCTCCTGGCAGTCGGCCAGCTTACCCGGAAGGGCAGTAGACTCGAATACGCTCTTTCTTCTTGTCATGTCACGTGCTTTTCTAGCGGCCTCACGGGCTCTGGAAGCAGACAGGCACTTGTCCATGACGATCTTCGCAACGTTCGGATTTTCCTCGAGATACTGAGCGAGCTTTTCGGACATGACAGTCTCTACAAGCGTTCTAATCTCGGCATTTCCCAACTTTGACTTTGTTTGACCTTCAAACTGCGGCTCCGGAAGTTTAACGCTGATGATGGCGCCGATACCTTCTCTGGTGTCCTCACCCTGGAGGTTTCTGTCGGAATCCTTAATGTACTTATACTTTCTGGCATAGTCGTTAATGACCTTTGTCAGCGCGCTCTTAAAGCCGGTGAGGTGAGAACCGCCCTCGACCGTTGCGATGTTATTCGCGTAGGAATAGACGTTCTCCGCGAAGGAATCGTTATACTGGATAGCGACCTCTACGAAGCACTCTCCGCTTCTCTGAGCGATATAGATCGGCGGCTTGTGAAGGGCCTCTCTGTGGCGGTTTAAGTACTCTACGAAGGAGATGATACCACCATCATAGTGAAGTACCTTATCGGCCGGTTCTTCGGCTCTGTCATCGCGCAGGATGATGGTAATTTCTCTATTGAGGAAGGCCATTTCACGGTAACGTGTGATCATGGCATCAAAGTCGAAACGGCAGTCCGGGAAGATCTCCGGGTCTGGTGTAAAGATCGTGGTCGTACCCGTATCGTTCTCGTCGCAAGTTCCGACGATCTCAAGGGGAGAAGTGGTCTTACCGCGTTCAAATTCAATGTGGTAAATGTTTCCTTCACGGCGTACTTCTACGACCATCTTGGAAGCTAGAGCGTTAACTACGGAAGCACCTACACCGTGCAGACCGCCGGAAACGCTGTATGCGCCGCCGCCAAACTTACCGCCGGCATGAAGTACCGTATGAACGACTTCAACGGTAGGAATACCCATTTTCGGGTGAATTCCAACCGGGATACCGGAACCGTTATCCTTAACGGTAACAGAACCGTCTGTGTTTACCGTGACATTGATCGTATCGCAGCGGCCGGCGAGTGCCTCGTCGACAGAGTTCGCTACGATCTCGTATACGAGGTGATGGAGACCTCGAAGGGTCGTATCACCAATATACATACCCGGACGCTTTCTGACGGCTTCCAGGCCCTCCAGAACCTGAATATCGTCCTCGTTATATTCTTTCTTGTTCGTGGTATCGAAATCATCCTGTCCCTGGGTCGCCTGCTCGAGATCTTCGAGGGAGTCCTCTTTATAATCTTCGGTCAGTGCACGCGGGTCGGCAGCGAGGTTTACAAGACCATCTGTCTCTTCCTGAACCTCATAGTAGAATTCTCTCTGTTCTTCCGGCTGATTCTGCTTCTCATTTGCGTTCTGCAGATTCTTCTCGTCGTCCATTTTTATGTCTTTCCTTCCTTTTTTCCCCGAAAAATCGCTTCTTCGGGAAAAGAACTGATATTTTGATCCGATACTTCGGAAAGTACCGATATCTAAAGCTTTGTAACACTGTTATTGCACGATTCCGGGCATATTTTTCGCGTTATCTATGCGCTTTTTGAGTGTCAGGACCGAGATAGGGGATACATAGGTCCGGTCATCGGTCAGGATGAGCGAACGGGGGATCTCCTCAGAGACATATTCGAGGATATTATCATCCTCCTGCTGTCTAAGAAAAGCATTTACATCTGATGAAGCCTGAGCTGTTTCAAGATTCACCAGCCCGATGATCGAATCGATCAGGATCGTATATTCTCCGCCGATATGTACGAACATCAGAAACGCCCCTTAAAACTCATCTGTTTAGACCTAAATATTATACCATAAAAGGGCTCGGAAAAGTCAATTTTTCAACCATTTTCTACTCTTTGCACAGAACCGTTTGAGACCTCAAAAAAGGCTATCTTTGATGCTTTTTCTAAAGAATCGGCAAGTTCCTGTTCGATAAAGGATTTATCGGTACATGTGATAAAGATCTGGGCATCTCCGATCTCGGATAAAAGGCACTTTCTTCTCTGGGCGTCGAGTTCCCCGAAAACGTCGTCCAGAAGGAGGACAGGGGAGTCATTTGTCTCTTCTCTCATGATATCCAGTTCAGCAAGCTTCATGGACAGTGCAGCTGATCTCTGCTGGCCCTGGGACGCAAACATACGAAGACCATCGCCATCTAAAGACATCTGAAGATCATCTCTCTGCGGTCCGTGATTGGTCGTACCACGATAGAAGTCGTCTTCCACGGAGTTATCCCACTTGGAAATAAGAGCTTCGATGATATCCTCATCCGAGTCCTTTTCAAACATATCGATGGGTATACATGTTTTATATTTTACGAAAAGAGATTCGGATCCGTTACTGATCTTTTCATGGTGGATCTTGGCAAATTTATCGATACGAAGAGAGAAGAGGTATCTGTCTCTCATGATCTTTACGGCGGATCTGGCCATCGGTTCATGCCAGATGGACATTTCCTCACGTATCTGGTCAGTAAGCGTCTTATTTCCGCCGGAACGGGCATTCTTGATGATCCTGTTCCTGTTCATGAGAAGACGCACATAATTTGACAGCTCGAAGTAATACGATGGTTTTACGGACGAAAGAAGCACATTTAAGTACTTTCTTCTGATTGAAGGACCTTCTTTGATGAGCATCAAGTCCTCTGGAGCGAATATAACAGCGTTAAAAATCCCGAAATAATCGGATATTTTCTCAAAAGGCACTTCATCGTGGCAGACGACCTTTCTGGCACGCTTAGAAGCAGCATCTTCGCCCTGTCCGTCGTCATACATGACGGAAACCGACTCATCATATGCGTTATAAGAGGAGGTGAGCCTGAGTTTTACCTTATACCGGTGCTCACCGTGAAGGATCATCTCACTGTCTTTCGAAGTACGGTGGGAATGGGTGGAAGTACATATATAGATGGACTCCAATATATTTGTTTTACCCTGGGCATTGGAACCATAGAATACATTAACAGAAGGCTCGACCTTAAGATCAAGCCTTCTGTAATTTCTGAAGTTATCTAATTCTATGGAACGTATATACATATCGCCTTTTCAATCCGTCTTCATGATAGACATGGAAGCGGTCACTTGTGGTTCAAGTGATCACTTACGCAGCGGCAGGATCAGATAGGTATATCCTTCTCCCTCTACAGGAACGATCACGGACGGACCATTCGCACCGGAGAAGAGGAACTTTACGGTATCCTCATCGATGGCACGGAGCGCATCCATGATGTACTTATGATTGAAATCAACATTAATAAGTTCACCTGTGATCTGGCAGTTTACTTCTTCACGGAGATTACCGAGCTCAGTAGAAGATCTGATCACGAGTGTCTCTTCGTTATCCATAGAGAGATTTACCGGACAGCGGCGGTCTTCCTTCTGGATGATAAGAGAAGCACGCTCAACTGCATTAAGAACAGCATTCTTATCAACGATCATCGTGGTGGAAGAATTCTTCGGAACGATAGCGTGATAATCCAGAAACTCGCCATTGATCAGGCGGGAAACGATTCTGAACTTACCTGTATCGAAGAGGATGTGGTTCGTAGAAGCATAGATAATAACTTCCGCGTCCTTTCCTGTGAGGATACGGGCTGCCTCGTGGAGTGCTTTTCCCGGAATAAGGAACTTCATAACAGGGAGGTCTTCGCCGATCTCCTGCTTTCTGTGTGCCATACGGAAACCGTCGATGGATACGACATTGATGTTCTTTCCGTCAGATTCGAAAAGAGAACCGTTCAGGATCGGACGTCCTTCATCCGTCGAGATCGCGAAGATCGTCTGGCTGATCATGTTTCTCAGGATCTCCTGGTTCAGGATGATCTTATTATCATCGCCTACTACCGGTATCGTCGGGAATCCTTCTGCGGAAATACCGTTGATCGAGAACTTCGATGTGCCGCTTTCGATGTCGATAACCATTCTTTCATTGGAAGCGATCGCCACTTCCTCGTCCGGAAGCTTTCTAACGATCTCACCGAATACCTTGGAAGGAATAACGATGGATCCTTCTTCCATAACATCTGCTTCTACAAGTGCTTCAATACCTGTCTCTAAATCATAGCCGGTGAGCTTAACGCCCTTACTGTCGGCCTCAATTAAAATACCATCTAATATAGGTAAAGTAGAACGAGTTGAAACTGCCTTCTGAACGATCGAAATAGCTTCGACCAGATTGTCTCTTGAAATAACAAGTTTCATGCGTTTCTATCCTCCGTCTGTAATTATCAAATAACACTATATATTATACAGGAAAATTACAAAAATGCTACATGAAATACTCGAAAAGCTTGATAAAATCGCCGTCTTTTCGAGTTTTACACTTCTTCGAAAGTTTTCCACTTTTTTCTCTTTGAGAAATTAAAAATCGTGGTCCGGAAAATCTTCCGGCTGCTTGAAATAAAACAATAAAAGTCAGAAGAATAGTACTTCTCCTTCATAATATTATGCTCTGTGAAAATGGTGAAAAAGTGTCTCAAACGCCGATATTTCAGTATTTCTTATGTGTATAACGTGTGAAAAGCACTGTGCAAAAGAAGAAGGGTTTTCAACTTGATTCACAGGCACTGTTTATCCACAAATTGTTCACCTGTTTTCCCAAAGAAGTTTTCCACAATTGAACGGATTTTGGTGGAAAACTTTAATTAAAAAGACGCTTTTTAATGGACTCGATACGGATGAAAGTCTCGGAGTTTTCGTCTTTCAGAGATGTTTCAATTTTGTTACAGGCATGGAGGATCGTAGTATGGTCTTTGCCACCGAAAAAGTCTCCAATCTTCGGATAGGTCATGTTCAGTTCGGATCTGCAAAGGAACATGCAGATCTGACGCGGAACGATGATATCTTTACTTCTCTTATTCGACATGATGTCATTCACCGTGATGTTATACGCACGGGCAACGACCTCGACAATGAGCTCCGGTGTGACCTGCTTGGCCTGCTTCGGAGAGATCATGTCCTTCAGAGCGATCTTCGCGTCATCCAGCGTGAAGGAATTTGCCAGGAAGCAGTAAGCGACTACTGTTTTAAAAGCACCGTCCAGTTCACGGATGTTGGATGCGAAGTTAGATGCGATGTAATCTACGATATCGTCGGAAAGAGTGATACGCTCATCCTGCATTCTTCTGTTAAGAATGGCGATACGTGTCTCATAGTCCGCCGGCTGGATATCGACGATCAGACCGGAAGAGAAGCGGGAACGAAGTCTTTCCTCAAGAGAAGAGAGGCTTTGCGGCGGCTTATCACAGGTCATAAGGATCATCTTGCCGGATTCGTAGAGTTCATTGAAGGTATGGAAGAACTCGACCTGGGTCTGTTCTTTTCTCTCAAGGAACTGGATATCGTCGATCAAAAGAAAATCGGCGTTTCTGTATTTTTCACGGAAGTCATCGTATTTACCGCTCTGGATCGTCCCGATAAATTCGTTGACGAAGCGCTCGCAGTTAACGTAGACGACCTTCTTGGAAGGAATATTCTTCTTAACGGCATTACCTACGGCATGCATCAGGTGGGTCTTACCAAGTCCGGAACCACCATAGAGGAAAATCGGGTTATATTGTTTACCACCCTCGGCCACGGAAACGCAGGCAGCATGTGCGAAGCGGTTACCGGCACCGACGATAAATGAATCAAAGGTATATGCGGGATTCAGCTGGGAAGCCGAACTCTCGGAAGAAGCGGAGGGTGCTTTTGCCGAAGAATGCTGATGAATCATCTCCAGCGTCAGGGAAGACTCGGGAAGCTCGATCTTCACGTCGAGTTCTTTTCCCGTGGTAGCGGAAATACAGTTCTTGATCAGAGGGATCATCGGAATGATCTGTTCCTGGGAAAAAGCGTCCTGTGCAGTGAGTATAAAGAGATCATCGTTTGCAAATGCCGGTTCCATCGGCAAAATGAAGGTCTTGTATTTAATATCAGACACTTCGTCTTTTAGAACAGAAAGAGTCTGACTCCAAATCTTCTTTGCATCCATCCTTGATTCACCCACTTAGAAATTTTCCGCCCTCGAACATCGAGGCCCCGTGCGGAGAAAAAGTAGAATTATCATATCAGAATTTTCCACTTTCTGAAAGTATCTGTTATAATAATTCGCATAGAAAATCATATTTGGAGAATATATGTTTAGAAAACGTAACGGTGACATCAACTGGAAAAATATCATCCTTATACTGGTCGCTCTGATCTGTCTGGTCGTGGGCATAGTGCTCCTTTTGATCGATCCGATCAAAAATATGAAGCGTCAGAAGATCACGGACGACATGATGGAGAGCATCGTGGAGAACAGCCAGTCGACCTTCGTCGTCAAGTCTTCCGGTAACGAGGTCAGTGGCGAGGAGTTCGAGTATTACTTCGGTGAAGAAGAGATCGAAGGTTCTACCGCGGACTATAAGACCATCGTGGCAGAGCTTCCTGAGGAAGTCGTCCTGACCGCACTCGGCACGATCAAGATCCCTTCGATCGGCGTCGATATTCCGCTGTGGGACGATGCGACGATCGTTTCTCTCCGTTACGGCGCCGGCCGCCTGAAGGGCACCGCTGATCCGGGACAGGAAGGAAACATGACCGTTCTCGGACACAGAATGCGTGCCAAGGGAAAACTTTTCCACGCCCTCGGTGATGTAAAGATCGGCGATACGATCGAGATCTCCGGCATCGACGGCAAGAACTACACCTATATCGTGGATAAGATCTACGAAGCAGTAGAACCTTCCGATCTGGATAAGTACATCGATATCGATGACGGAACAGGCAAACAGATCACGCTTGTGACCTGCACACCTCTCGGGGTTGCGACCCACAGACTTCTGGTCGTCGGACATCTCTCGGAGTGACAGGGATAGAGTAAATGGCATCGATTCGTTTTCACATCGCAATTTTCTCCGCAAAGTGCACGAAGCTGGGACTTCGTCTATTAGGAAGGGGCGCTACGACGCTGCCCGGTAAAGTCGCGGTAAAAGTAGATCCGAAGCTCCTCGAGAAGCTCTGTAAGGGAAGAGACTGCGTAACGATCACGGGTACGAACGGCAAGACCACGACGACCCACATGATCACCGATATTTTCAGAAACTGCGGATACACCGTCGTGACCAATGTCTCCGGCGCGAATCTTCTTTCAGGTGTGACGACCTCCATGATCTTCGGACGAAAAGAGATGAAGAAAGCCGATAAGGCCGGAAAGAAAGTCATCTGCGTCCTCGAGACGGACGAAGGTGCATACGGAAAGATCGCCTGCCAGATCAAGCCGAAGGTCTCTGTCGTAACGAATCTGTTCCGTGACCAGCTCGA
>JAFWSW010000194.1 GCA_017519205.1 Clostridiales bacterium
AATTCGTTGATATTCCGGGTGCTTCCCAGGTATTTATGGGTTCTGTCGTTTCCTATGGTAATAAAGTAAAGACCAACCTTCTCGGTGTATCGGACGATGTCCTTGAGAATCTCGGTGCTGTAAGCCGTGAGTGCGCACAGGAGATGGCTGAAGGAGCAAGAAAACTGCTCGGTACGGATATTGCAGTTTCGATCACCGGTATTGCAGGCCCGACAGGAGAAAGTGCAGCGAAGCCGGTTGGACTTGTTTATCTTGCAATTGCAGATGAGAACGGCACTGAAGTCAAGGAAGTTCACCTGAGCGGTAACAGAAGCCGCGTCCGTCATGTAGCTGTTCTGCATGCATTTAACCTTATTAGAATGAGACTTTCATGATTCATGAGTAATACAGAAGCGAATAAAAGCATAGAGAAAAAACCAAGCAAAAAGGCGACGAAGAGTATCGCCTTCTCGACGGTCATCATGATCATCGGCCTGTTTTTTTCCAAAGGATCAAGTTTTCTTCGAAATATCCTTGTTGCACGTGTCTTTGACAGCACCTACCGCGATGCTTTTATTGCCGCATTCCTGATTCCTGACTTTTTCTTCGCACTTCTTGTCGGTGGATCGATTCAGTCGGCGATCACACCGACTCTTTCCCGAGCGATCGAGAAGAAGGAAGTCAAGAAAACCTGGAGGGGCGTAAGTGTTTTCATCACATGGATGAGCCTTATCCTTCTGGTTGCCATTGGTTTGGGAGAGATTTTCTCCGGTTATCTTTATAAGATTTTCTATCAGGGTGATAACCCGGAAGTGGTACGCCTTGCCGGTAATATGGCACGTACTCTTTATCCGCAGATCTTCTTTATGATGCTTGCTGCTCTTTGCATCGGTGTCTTAAATGCATATAAGAAATTCGGTTCGACCGCTTTCGGACCGACGATCTACAATATCGGCGTACTTGTCGCGATATTCTTCCTCGGTGCTTCTAATCCGAGCTCTCTCTACATGACGGGTATCGGTATTCTGGCTGCCGCTATGCTGTTCTTCATTTTCCAGCTTTATATGGGAAGAAGAGAGGTAATACACTTTAAGCCATCGCTCAATACTCATGATCCGGAGTTCAAAAAGCTCTTCAGACTGGCGGTTCCGATCCTTATTTCGGCCTCGATTGTTCAGTTGAATATGCTGCTTCTGAATTCTTTTGCGTCCCGTTTTGATGAGGGATCGATCTATGCACTTAACAATGCTTCCACGCTCTGGCAGCTTCCGTACGGTATTTTTGCCGTAGGTATAGGAAATGTTATGCTTCCGTCGCTTGCGCAGTTTTATTCTGCAAAACAGTATAAAGAGTCCAGTGACCTTCTTTCCAGAAGTATTAAAAATGCGCTGTTCCTGACGATTCCGTGTGCCGGCATTTTCCTGATCCTCCGTGTGGATCTGGTTAAAGCAGTATATCAGTGGTCCGCAAGTTATACGGACGAGAATGCGGAACTTGCTGCACTCTTCCTGATCGGTTACTGTGCTTCGATTGTTATCCAGTCGGTAATCTTTATTCTGAATCAGGCTTTCTATGCGATTGAGAATACACGCTTCCCGCTGTTTGCAGGTATTGTTTCCATGGCGGTCAACTTCGGTCTATGTTATCTGTTTGTTGAACTTGGTATGGGTCCGATGTCGATCACGATCGCTTATTCTATTTCCTGTGCTGTCCGAATGGTTCTACTTGCAGCTGTATATAGAATGCATAAGAAGCTTGCACCGCGTAAGATCCGTGTGTTCCTTATCAAGTCGGCAGTATGCCTGCTTGTCATGATGGCCGGTCTTTTCCTGATCAGTAAGCTTCCGTTTACGCCTTCCAGAAAAATCATTCATCTGGCATGGTTTGGCGGACAGTGCATCATTGGATTTGTCCTGTACTTTGTTACTGCTTTCCTGCTTCGAATGGAGGAGCTTCAGACTGCTTATAACAAGTATATCCGCCGCTTCTTCAAGAAAAAGGCAGCAACTCACTGACATTATTTGGCCGTATACGACAAAAGCACTACTATTAAGATGTTTTGTCGAAAAATCATCCAACAAAACTATTGACGTTATGGTAATGTATTGTTAAGATAAAGGTCGAAGGAACGAATGTTCGACAAGGAGGAAATTATGGCTAAGAAAGATTCCAATAAATCCACACAGGATGTTTCCAGAAAAGTTGATAGTGAAAGAGCCAAGGCGCTTGATGCGGCCTTGATGCAGATAGAAAAACAGTTCGGTAAGGGCGCTGTCATGCGTCTTGGTGAGCAGACAGGTATGGTGGTCGATGTTGTTCCGACAGGAGCGCTTACGCTTGATCTCGCACTTGGTGTAGGCGGACTTCCGAAGGGAAGAATTATTGAGATCTATGGACCTGAATCTTCCGGTAAAACAACAGTTGCTCTTCATGTAGTAGCTGAATCCCAGAAACAGGGCGGAACGGCTGCATTTATCGATGCTGAGCATGCTCTTGATCCTGTATATGCAGCGAAGATCGGTGTAAATATCGATGAATTGATCGTTTCCCAGCCGGATACCGGTGAACAGGCTCTGGAAATCACGGAAGCACTTGTTCGATCCGGTGCGGTAGATGTAGTTGTTATCGACTCTGTAGCCGCACTTGTTCCGAAGGCGGAGATCGACGGCGAGATGGGAGACTCCCATGTAGGTCTTCAGGCACGTTTGATGTCTCAGGCTCTTCGTAAACTTGCCGGTATTATCAGCAAATCCAGTACAGTATGTATTTTCATCAACCAGCTCCGTGAGAAAGTCGGAGTCATGTTCGGAAATCCGGAAACCACACCTGGTGGCCGCGCGCTGAAGTTTTATTCCTCTGTTCGTTTGGATGTTCGTCGTGTTGAGTCTCTGCGTAACGGTGGTGAAGTAATCGGTAACCATACACGCGTTAAGGTGGTTAAGAACAAGGTAGCTCCGCCGTTCCGTGAAGCCGAATTCGACATTATGTACGGTGAGGGTATTTCTAAAGAAGGATGTATTATCGACCTCGCTGTTGATAAAGACATTATGGAGAAGAGCGGTTCCTGGTTTGCATATAACGGACAGAAGATCGGTCAGGGTAAGGATAACGCCAAGACCTATCTTAAAGAGCATCCGGAAGTCAGAGACGAGATCGAAGAGAAGATCCGTGCACTTCTTGCCGGTAAAGAAGTTGTCGAAGATGCTGCTTCAGCAGATAACTCCGACGAAGACGAGGAAGAGTTCCTCGGCATCGACATCTGATCTTTATGAAAGACGGATTACAATACAGCGAAGCAAGAAACAAGGCGATTGCCCATATTGGCATCGCCGTTTCTTCATCTGGAAAAATCAGAGAGTATCTTTCCGGTCTGGGATATGACCGGGATGTGATCGAAGAAGTCATTGATCAGTTGATCGAGGACAAGTATGTCGATGACTACAGATATGCCCGGAAAGTACTAAAGACCAGATCCGGTGATAAAGCAGAAGGTCGGCTTAAACTGGAAGCGCGTCTGGAATCCTGTGGAATTCCATCTGAAGTAATTCGTGATGTACTGTCTGATGATGCTTATTCAGATGAAAATACGATCATGGATGTGATTTACGACCGGTTTCCGCCTGAGAGTTTCTCCTCGGATCCGAGACAGGCAAAAAAGGAACTGGCTAAGGCGATACGCTATCTGGAAAGTCGTGGTTACTCATCGGCACTTGCTCTGGCATCTTTCCGAAAAATCGTGGATGATGTAGAATAACCTGTAGTTTAGATTATTAGGCGGGGGCGTATGAAAAGAGAACACAAGGTTTCCATGATCACGCTTGGGTGCTCCAAGAATCTGGTGGATGCGGAATGCATGACTTCCATCCTGAAAAAAGACGGTTATGAACTCGTAGATGATGTATCACAGGCGGAAGCGGTGATCATTAATACTTGCGGGTTTATTGAGAGTGCGAAAAAGGAAGCAATTGATACGATCCTTGATGTCGCCCGCCTAAAAGGCCCCAGAAAGAAGCTTAAGTTCATTGTTGCTGCCGGATGCCTGGCACAGCGTTATCCTGAAGAAATCAAGAAGAGTCTTCCGGAAGTAGATGCGGTAATGGGTACATCTCACTACCAGAGTGTTACTGAAGTCCTTGATAAGCTTTTTAGTAAAGAGACATTCGGATGGAAAGAGTATATCGGAAAACCCGGAAGCCTGACTCACATGAGAACGGAACGTGATGTTTCAACACAATCATATGCCTGGTTGAAAATTGCTGAAGGCTGTTCCAATGGATGCGCTTTCTGTGCGATTCCGGGTATTCGCGGAAAATACATCTCCCGTCCGATGGAAGATATTCTTGATGAGGCAAAGGTTCTTGCTTCTCGCGGATATAAGGAGATCATCCTGGCAGCTCAGGACACTACCGGCTATGGTAAAGACCTGTATGGCAAGAGATGCCTCCCCGAGCTTCTGAATAAGATGAGTAAAATCAAAGGCATCGGTAACATCCGTATTATGTATGCATATATAGACGGAATCGATGATGAACTGATTGCCGAAATGGCAAGAAATAAAAAAGTGTGCCATTATCTGGATATTCCTGTTCAGCATGGCGATGATGAAGTGTTAAAGAAGATGAGAAGAAGAGATACTGTGGCTTCGATCACGGCGACACTCAACAAACTTCGCTCCGCAATGCCGGATATCGTTATACGTTCCACTGTGATGGTCGGATTCCCCGGAGAGAAGAAGGAGAACTTTGAAAACCTGCTGAAGAACCTGAAGATATGGCGTTTCCAGTGTCTGGGCTGTTTTATCTACTCTCCGGAAGAGAATACACTCGGATATAAGATGCATCCTCGTGTAAGAAAAGATGTTTCTTCCAGACGTTATGAAAAAGTGATGGAGCTTCAGCAAAAGATCTCGCTTTCATATAACGAGGCGAGGGTGGGAACTACCGTAAAAGTAACTATTGATTCTGCATCGCAAGATGGTATATTCTACTTGGGGCGTTCCTACGGAGAAGCACCGGAAGTGGATCCGCTGATCTATGTTGCTTCGACGAATCGACCGCTGGAGTGCGGCGATACAGTATCAGTTAAGATATTGGAATGTACGCCATATGATCTGACAGGAGTAACTGAAGATGAATCTGCCGAATAAATTGTCACTGACGAGGATCATCCTTGTTCCGTTTATTATTTTGTTTATGCTTCCTATCCATATCGGTTCTTTTGCACCGGAAGGATGGAATAACTTTATCAATGAAAACGGAATGATCGTTGCCGCTATCTTGTTTGTCATCGCTTCTTTTACAGATATGCTGGATGGCAAGATCGCCAGAAAGTACAACCTGATCACAAATCTCGGTAAATTCCTGGATTCTCTTGCAGACAAGATGCTGGTCATCTCCGTGCTGATCGCTTTTGTTGATCTCAACAGAATATCCGCTGTTTGGGTATGCCTCATCGTACTTCGTGAGTTTGCGGTTACCGGTATGCGTATGCTGGCCAGTGCCAAGGGCGTGGTTATGGCCGCCAAGATGATCGGTAAGATCAAAACGGTTACTCAGATGGTAGCGATTACTTATCTCATGTTTGAGACGATCCTCATCAAGATCTTCCATGCGGCAAACTCTTCCTGGGATGTTTGTGACATCACTCATAATGTCCAGATCGTAGGCAATATTCTCCTGATCATTTGCGTAATTATGACCATTATTTCGGGCATGGATTACATCTTAAAAAATCTGGATTACTTCAAAGAAGATAAATAATGGTTTGATTTTCAAAATATTTTCGTTTTTTATTCGATTTGCGTATTGACAATTCATTATTCTTCGGATAAAAACATATATGAAGATTGCGATTGACGATTTGACAGGAGGTTTTAATATGTCATCTGATAATGTATTTGAAAGTGTAAAGTCTATTCTTGTAGATCAGCTCAATATTTCCGAAGATAGCGTACAGATGGATTCTCTTTTCGTAGATGATCTTAATGCAGATTCTCTCGATATGGTAGAACTGGTTATGGCTATGGAGCAGGAATTCAACATTTCTATCCCGGATGAAGAGGCAGAGCGCATCAAGACTGTTGGCGATGCTGTTGAGTTCATCAAGAGCAAGATGTAATTGATCTTTCAGAAATGAATTTACGGGACTGTCTCAGAAATGAGACAGTCCTTTTTTTATTTGTTATACTAGTATCATTAATGGATTAGGAATGTGGTATGGAAAGACAGTATTTACCCGATCATAAGAAATTGGAACAGAGGATCTCTTATTCTTTCAAGGATAAGGAGTTCCTTCTTCTTGCGCTTACCCATTCCACATATGCCTATGAACATAGAAAAGACGGTGTTATCTCCAATCAGAGATTGGAATTCCTGGGAGATGCTATTCTCGATTTTATAGTCGGAGAAGAGATGTATAAGCAGAGAGCTGACTGGGATGAGGGTAAACTGTCAAAGACGAGAGCACTTGTCGTTTGTGAAAAGACCCTGGCGAAAGAAGCGGAAAAGCTTGAGATCGGTGCTCTTTTATTCCTCGGAAAGGGCGAAGAGGGTACCGGCGGACGCGAAAAGGCATCCACGCTTGCAGATACGATGGAATCTCTCTTTGCCGCGATCTATCTTGATGGCGGGTTTGATTCGGCAAAAAGAGTGGTTCTTTCCTGTCTTTCTCCGTATATTGATCAGGCGCTTAAGGGTGAACTGATATTTGATTATAAGAGCCGGCTCCTTGAAAAAGCCCAGACAAAGCATGAAACGCATCAGGTGCTTTTCAATGTGGTTAAGGAAGATGGCCCAGTCCATGACCGTATCTTCGAGGTAGCGGTACTTATCGACGGTCAGGAAATCGTGCGAGCTGAGGGAAGAAGCAAGAAGCAGGCGGAGCAGGAAGCCTCCAGACTGGCGCTGGAGCGCTGGAAGTAAGCTCGATTTGCTCGAAAATCTCTCTTAGTGTGTTATAATATACGTCTAATTATAAGAAACGAGACGATTCATGCATCTAAAAAAACTGGAAATCCAAGGATTTAAATCGTTCCCTGAGTATACTCTTATCGAGTTCGACAAGGGAATGACAGCTATCGTTGGCCCTAACGGAAGCGGTAAGAGTAATGTTACTGATGCGATCCGTTGGGTCCTTGGTGAGCAGAGTGTCAAAACACTGCGTGGATCGAAGATGGAAGACGTCATTTTCAATGGTACGCAGAGCCGCCGCGCCATGAATTTCGCGGAAGTGTCGATGACTATTGATAATTCGGACGGCAAACTCCCGATCGAGTACTACGAGGTTCAGGTTACAAGAAGACTCTATCGTTCCGGCGAGAGTGAGTATCAGATCAATCATGTAAACTGCAGAATGAAGGATATCCTTCAGCTGTTTATGGATACCGGTCTTGGTAAGGATGGTTATTCGATCATCGGACAGGGCCGAGTGGATGATATCCTTTCCACCAAGTCGGAAGACCGTAGAAAAGTTCTTGAAGAGGCTTCCGGTATCGTTAAGTTTAAAACCAGAAAAGAAGAAGCGGAAAGAAAACTGAACTCGGCTGAGCAGAATCTTGTCCGCATCAACGATATTCTCGAAGAATTAAAAAATCAGATCGGACCGCTGTCCGAGCAGGCGGAAAAGGCGAAGAAGTACCATCAGCTCTATGATGAGTGGAAGAAGGACGATATCGCCGTTATCCTCCATATGATCGACAGAAACAAGGTATTTCTTGACGGAAGTGCCGAAGAGCGTGCATCGCTTAAGAAAGCCATTGAGGATCAGGAAAATCTTGTATTAAAGATCCGTTCGGAGAATCGCGAACTGACGGAGAGATCCGCTCAGCTTGAGGAAGAGATCGAAAACACTAGACAGGAGCGCTCGGATATTACAGAGAAGATCCATGAGATCAACGGCCAGATGCTCCTTTTGAAGGAGCGTCATGACCAGCTGCTTCTCCGTATCAAGTCGGCCGAGGGTTCGGATGATGAACAGGCTCAGGAGATCGAGCGTCTGGATAAGGATATTGCCGAGTCTGAGGAACAGATCAAGAAGATGCAGCAGGAGAAAGATAATCTTTCGAATGAACTTGCTGCTGTGGAAGAGTCACACAAAGTCCTCATGGACAAGATGGCCGGAAATCAGGCGAAGCAAAGTGAACTCAGAAGAAAGATCGATGTTCTGACAGAGGAACTCTTCGAGACCCGTGAAATGGTATCCAATCTGTCTGCAGACATGATGGTCAGGGACGCGAGGATCAAATCGCTTTCTGAAGACCGTATGATCATGATCTCCGAGCGTGATGAAGCACATGAGAGAAGAAATCAGCTGGATGAGGATATGAAACGTGTCCTGAAAGAGTCGGCTGAACTGGCTACCCAGGTATCCGACAAGCAGATCGAACTTGCTCAGATGCGAAAGAAGGACGATGATATGGCTTCGGATATTGAAGCCAAGCAGAGACTTCTCTCGAATATTGATTTCAGTATCAAAACACTTGAAAACCTGGAAAAGAGCCGTGAAGGATATCAGGAGTCTGTCCGTAGGCTTCTGTCCAGTACGGATAAGGATCCGAGACTCTCTTCCAAGGTGATCGGTATTCTCGGTGAACTCGTTAAGGTGGATCAGGAGTATGAGACGGCGATCGAGATCGCACTCGGAAATGCTGTGCATAACGTGGTTACTCAAAATGACAGAGATGCATCCGACCTTATCGATCATTTGAAAAAGAATCATCTGGGTCGTGTTACGTTCCTGCCGATCGACTCGATCAAACCGAGACTTCTTGAGGAAAACTTCCTTAGAGATGCCAAGCGTTCGAGAGGCTACATCGGCCTTGCTTCCGAGCTGGTCGAGACGCGTCCTGAACTTCGTGACATTATCGATAATCTTCTCGGCCGTATTGTTGTTGTGGATGAACTTGAAAACGGTATCGCGATGGCGAAAGCCGCCAGATATATGTATCGTGTCGTTTCACTGGCCGGCGATGTGGTGAACCCGGGCGGTTCTCTTACCGGTGGTAGCATCAACAAGAAGGCAACTAATCTTCTCGGAAGAGCCCGAGAACTTGAAGAGATGCGCAAAAAGAAGACGACAGTGACCCGTGAAATCGCCAAGATCGAGGCACAGAGACAGGAATTTGCTCTTCAGATCAAGGATGTGGCGCGTGAACAGATGGCGATGGAAGAGAAACTCCAGAAGGCTTCTCTTGACCAGATCCGTGCGGAAAGTGCACTCAAGACTGCGGATGATGACTATAAAAAAGCACTTGAACGTATTTCTTCCGTGGAAAAAGAACTGGAAACGATCTCTGCCGCGAAGCTTTCCTCTTCGAAAGATCTCGAAGAAGCGAAACTGGTCATTACTGAGCGTGAAGATGAGATCGCAGATCTTAAAGAGAAGGTCAATTCCTCTACGGACAAGGTGGAACAGGAACAGCTCGATCTGGAGAAGATGCGTGCTCAGATCAGTGATCTGCGTGTCCGTATCGAGGGCGTGAATGGTACGATCGCGGCAACGACCGAGAAGATCGGTATGTTTGAAAATGAGAAGAACAGGAAACGCGAGGATTCTGAACGTCTGAAGAAGGAATGCGAGCAGGCCAAAGCTGACGTTGAGAAGATAAAGAAGGACTTCGAGGAGCAGGCAAACTTCAAGGAAGGCCTGAAACTTGAGGATGAAAAGTTCGAGCAGAAGATCAGAACTATCCTTCAGGAGAAAGAAGAACTCGAGGGCAGACTGACAGGATTTATCGATAACGTTACCGCCGCCACACAGAAACTGAGTTCTCTTCAGAATGAGCAGACAAAGCTCGACAGTAAACTGGAAAGATATGAACTGGAAGTCGATGATTGTAAAAACCGTCTCTGGGAGAATCATGAACTTACCTATGATAATGCGTCTGAGTACCGCATGGAGATCGATAACCTGAATGCGATGCAGAAGCGTATCAATGAGCTCCGCAGCAAGATCAAGGAGATCGGTGCAGTAAATGTCAATGCTGTGGATGAGTATCAGAAGATCAATGAGCGTTATGAGTTCATGTGTGCTCAGAGAGATGATATCGAAAAAGCGAAAGCAGATCTGGCGAAGGTAATTGAAGATCTTATCCGTGAGATGAAACAGCAGTTTATGGATCATTTCACACAGATCAACGAAAACTTCAAGACAGTATTTGCAGACCTCTTTAATGGCGGTACAGCGGAGATTCTTCTTGAAAATGAGGAAGATGTCCTTAACTGCGGTATCGATATCAAGGCTCAGCCTCCGGGAAAGAAACTGCAGAGCCTGTCGCTTCTGTCCGGTGGTGAACGCTGCCTGACTGCGATCGCACTTCTGTTTGCTATCCTCCAGCTCCGTCCGTCGCCGTTCTGTGTTCTCGATGAGGTCGAGGCGGCACTCGATGATGCGAACGTAAACCGTTTTACGGACTTTGTACGCCGTTATTGTGTGAAGTCCCAGTTTATCCTGGTTACCCACAGAAAGGGTACGATGGAAGCCTGTGACCGTATGTATGGTGTTACGATGCAGGAGAGAGGTATTTCTAAGATCCTGTCCATGCGCTTGAGTGAAACGTAAGGAGATTCTCTGATTTCAACAGCGCCAAATGGTATAATAAAATCTGTTAACGATAGAATAAGGAGAACCGTATGGGACTGTTCGATATATTTAAAAAAGGACTTCAAAAGACAAGAAACTTCGTGTCCGAAGGAATCACCAAGATTTCCGCGTCCATGGGGCGTTTTGATGAAGATATGCTCGATGATCTTGAGGCGCTTCTTGTACAGGCAGACTGTGGTGTCGGTGCCAGTTTGGAGATCATGGATGAGGTCAGAGATTCGATAAAGAAAACAGGCGATGACAGTAAGGATGCCGTCGTACGTGTCGTCCGCACGAAGATGCTTGATATCCTCGGCGAGAAGAAGACTCTGAATATTGAAGATAACAATCTGAACATCATCCTGATGGTTGGTGTTAACGGTACAGGTAAGACTACAACTGCCGGAAAACTCTGCCTCCGATATAAGAACCAGGGCAAGAAGGTCATGCTCGCGGCTGCGGATACTTTCCGTGCGGCGGCCATTGAACAGCTGACCGCCTGGGGAGATATGACAGATACCCATGTTATCTCCCATGAAGAAGGTTCGGACCCGGCGGCAGTCTGTTATGATGCGGTTCATTCTGCAATCGCTAAACGTGCGGATGTTCTTATCATCGATACCGCAGGAAGACTTCACAACAAGCAGAACCTTATGGATGAGCTCAGCAAGATCTGCCGCGTTATTGAGAGAGAAGCACCGTCCGCAAATACACAGGCGCTCCTGATCATCGATGCTACGACAGGCCAGAATGCCGTTATTCAGGCGGAAGTCTTCAGTAAGGCGGTAAAGCTTTCCGGTATTGGTATTACCAAACTTGACGGAAGTGCCAAGGGTGGAGTTGCGATCGCTGTTGCCCATTCTACAAAAGCACCGATCTTCCTCGCCGGCTTAGGTGAAAGCGCCGAAGACCTCGTCGATTTCGACCCCGAAATCTTTGTGGATTCTCTATTACCTCAGTAAGAATAATTGATATAAACGAAAAGAATATGTCCCTTGAGACTCAAACAGTTTGCTTACGCAAAACTCGTCTCCCGGGACATTTCTTTTCGCTAATTAAATAATTTCTTTCTGACAAGTAAATATGCTTGACAGAGAACTCCTGTTCTGTTATCATCACTTATCGTGTGAGGGAGGGGCTTCTTATGGACAGCGTTCAGGTTTGCTTATTGCTTGACTTCTATGGGCAGTTGCTGACTGAGCGCACCAGAGAGATCCTTGAGCTCCGGTTCCAGGAGGATATGTCTCTTGCGGAAATTGCAGAGGACTGCGGTATTTCAAGGCAGGCGGCGCATGATGCGATCCATCGCGGAACGGATTCTCTGAAAGAATACGAAGAGAAGTTAAAGCTCGTTGAACGATTCACACAGCAGAAAAAGACGATAGCCGGTGCTTTTAACGCATTGGAGGAACATAATGAGGAGCTGGCAAAGGAATTGCTCGCGACTCTGGTTGAGGAATTATAAAGGAAAAGAATATGTTTGAGAGTTTGTCGCAAAAACTTCAGAATATCACCGCGAAGATGCGCGGAAGTGCCCGTGTAACGGAAGCCGACATCAAGGCTATGATGAAGGAGATCCGTATGGCGCTCCTCGAGGCGGATGTTAACTACTCGGTAGTTAAGGAGTTCGTCGCGGATATGTCCGAGAAGTGCAAGGGCGCCGATGTCATGAAGAGCCTGACTCCGGGTCAGCAGATCGTTAAGATCGTTCATGAGTCCCTGATCGAGCTTCTCGGTGAAACATCAAGCAAACTCGCGGTTTCACCTTCCGGATTTACAGTCATTATGCTGTACGGTCTTCAAGGTGCAGGTAAAACAACGACTGCTGCGAAGCTCGCAAATATCCTGAAGAAGAACGGCAAGCGTCCGCTGCTTCTTTCCCTCGACGTACATAGACCGGCCGCTGCCAAGCAGTTGGAGGTCCTGGCTCAGAAGGTAGACGTTCCTTCGTTTATCATGCCGGAAGAAAAGGATCCGATCGTGATCGCCAAGGAAGGTATCGCTCGTGCGAAGTACCTGCTCTGCGACACGCTGATCGTCGATACCGCAGGCCGAATGACCGTAGATGAGGAACTCATGGATGAGCTCATCAAGATCGGTGATTATGTAAAACCTCATGAAAAACTCCTCGTTGTCGATGCCATGATCGGTCAGGAAGCGGTTGCTGTTGCACAGAGCTTCGAAGACCGTATCGGTCTTGACGGTTTCATTATGACCAAGCTCGATGGTGACGCCAGAGGTGGTGCGGCGCTCTCGATCCGTAAGATGACAGGAAAACCGATCAAGTTCATCTGCGTCGGTGAAAAGATCGAGAATATCGAAGAGTTCTATCCGAACCGTATGGCGGATCGAATCCTCGGCATGGGTGATGTTCTTTCTCTTATCGAGAAAGCCCAGCAGTCCATCGATGAGGAAGAGGCAGCCAAGTCCGTCGAGCGTATGCTCAGTAACACATTCAACATGGAGGACCTGCTTTCTCAGTTCGAACAGATCAAGAAGCTTGGCTCGATGAAGGACGTCATCGGAATGATTCCGGGTGCTGCCGGAAAAATCAAAGAAGAAGACCTCGATGATAAGGTCATCGACACGAATATGGCAATCATCCGCTCCATGACGAAGAAGGAGCGCCGTGTACCGAATATCCTGAATGCGAGCCGCAGAAAGAGAATTGCGGCCGGATCGGGTACCACGGTACAGCAGGTCAATCAGCTGATCCGTCAGTACGAGCAGACATCTGAAATGATGAAGAAGCTCGGTAAGATGGGTAAAGGCAAGAAGGGCTTCGGCAAGATGCCGGGCATGGGAAAAGGTATGGGCGGCTTCCCGGGAATGGGCGGCAATCCGTTCGGGAAAGGTAAATTCCCGTTTTAAACATTGATGTTCACGCGAGACTTCGAAAGCCCTGAGTGCTTTTCCAAAAGGAAAGACCTGGGGAAGCAGGGGCGAAACGCGAGAATATAAAAAGAAAAACATAAAAGAACTATTGCTAGGAGGAAAAGAAAATGGCAGTAAAAATTCGTCTGAGAAGAATGGGTGCAAAGAAGGCTCCTTTTTATCGTGTAGTTGTAGCTGATGGCCGCTATCCGAGAGATGGTCGTTTCATCGAGGAGATCGGTACTTACAATCCGCTGACTGATCCGGCTGAGATCAAGATCGATAACGAAGCAGCTAAGAAGTGGATCGCTAACGGTGCACAGCCGACAGATACAGTTCGTGCTCTTCTGAAGAAGACAGGTGCTATCGAGAAGTAATTTGTCGATCGATTACTCATTTCGAATACTATAAAGGAGGAGAGCAGCACACCTACTACTATTTACATGCTGCAAGTTGTTGATATGGAATTATTAACTACAATGGCCAAGTCTCTGGTCAACCATCCTGAGGATGTATCCGTTAAGAAGTCTGAGAGAGGAAACACAGTCGTTCTGGAACTTACCGTTAACCCGGAAGATATGGGTAAAGTAATCGGTAAGGGCGGCCGCCGTGCTCAGGCGATCCGCTCGATCATGAAGGCAAAGTACCTGCGTGACGGAAGACGTGTTATCGTAGATATCGTCGGATGAAAGATTACCTTGTAATAGGGAAGATAGGCGGTGCACACGGTGTGCGGGGAGAGGTGAAGATCATCCCTCTCACCGACGATGTGCGCCGTTTTTCTTCGCTCAAAGAATGCTTGATCCTCGATGAACAAGAGCGTGTGAAGGAAACTAAAGAGGTCGAGAATGCCCGTGTGGACGATACACGTACTCTTGTGAAGTTCAAGGGGATCGATGATAGAGATGAAGTCGGAAAACTTACCGGCTTCTATATTGCCGTGTCCAGAGAAGATGCCGTTAAACTTCCGGAAGGAAGATACTTTATAGCGGATCTGATCGGGCTTAAGGTCGTTGATGATGAGCGCGGTGAGCTCGGCACGATCAAGGACATTATCAATTCCGGCGCAAGCGACATTATTATCGTGAAGAGAAAGGGAAAGAATGAACTTCTGATCCCGTATCTCAATGCCATTGTCTATGAAGTGGATATTACCGGCGGCACCATGAAGGTCAAGCTTCCGGAAGGCCTCTATGAGATCTATGAGTGAGGTCGCCCATGAAGTTTTCGGTTCTTACGTTATTTCCTAAACAGGTCAAGGATTTCCTCAGCGAGAGTATTATCGGACGAGCAGAGGAAAAGGGTATTCTGTCGATCGAGACGGTCGATATCCGTGACTTTGCAGGAAACCGATATGGGAAAGTGGATGATACGCTGTTTGGCGGCGGAACAGGCATGCTTATGCAGTGCGAGCCGGTCTATCAGGCGTTTTCATCTCTTTATAATGCGGAAAAAGAACCGAAACCGCACTGTGTCTTTATGAGCCCGAAGGGTTCTGTTTTGACTCAGGCAAAAGCACAGGAGCTCTCTAAGTATGATCATCTTGTCATCCTTTGCGGGCATTATGAAGGAATTGATCAGCGTGTACTCGATGAGATCGTGGATGAGGATCTGTCGATCGGTGATTATGTGCTGACCGGCGGCGAGGTAGCTGCCTGTGTTGTCATTGACTGTGTTTCGCGAATGATCGACGGTGTACTTCCGAATTCCGAAGCGTATGAAGAAGAATCTCATATGAGCGGGTATCTTGAGGCACCTCAGTATACTAAGCCGAATATCTGGCATGACAAAAAAGTTCCGGAAGTTATGCTTTCCGGAAATCACGCCAAGATCAAAGAATGGAAGCGTATACATGGTCTGTATGACACATGGAAGCGCCGTCCGGACATGCTTGAGAAGCTGGAAATCTCGTCTGAGGACTGGAAGATGCTCCTGGAGATCGAAGCAGAAAAAACATAATTGGAGATAAAAATGAGAATTGAAGTTGAGAACGATGCGATCCGTGCACGTAAGAAGCAGGAATATGAAGATCTTGTTTCGGAGATGGACGCTAAGGGATATGAAGCTCGAATTGAAAAGATCAATATCGTAACGGCGAATGTATTTGCTATGGTGCTGTTTGTTATTGTCGGTGCGATTACTTTCGGAATCAATTACACGATCCGTGGAAATCTTTTCGGGGATTTCTTCGGAGGTATGAACATGTATCTCTGGTATCTCCTTTTCTTTGTTTTCTATTTTCTTTCAATCTTCGTCCATGAGTTTATTCACGGTTTCTTCTGGCACTTCCCGTGTGAGAAGAAGTGGGGCAGTATCGATTTCGGATTGAATGTAAAGATGCTGACTCCTTATTGCCACTGTAGAGAGGCACTGAACCGTAAAGTATATGTTTTCGGGGCTTTTGCACCGACTTTTTTTCTCGGGATCATTCCGATCATCATCGGGTTGATCATAAACAGTTACTTTGTCATGCTCTTCGGTGTCATCGGATTCATTGGCGGAGCCGGTGATTTGATGGTCATCTGGACTCTCCGGAAACATAAGGATTGCATGCTTTTTGACCATCCGTATGAGGTCGGATACGCCTATTTTGTAAGGAAAACGGGCACGGAAGAATAAAAAGTTAGAAATACGAGTGCTTTTCGAGCAGAAAAGACTTGCATATGAAAAACCGTTATGGTATCATTTAACGGCTAAAAGGGATGGTCCGCTGCGTGATCCCGCATGAACATCTATCGGAAGAGGAGGAAACTGATATGGATTTAGTAAAAGCAGTCGAGCAGGATAATCTGCGTAATAGCTATCCGGAAGTCGAGATTGGTGATCTTGTAAAAGCACACCTGAAGATCAAGGAAGGTTCCCGTGAGCGTATCCAGGTATTTGAAGGCTATGTGATTGCACGTAAGGGCGGCGGTCTTTCTGAGACCATGACTATTCGCCGTCTCTCCTATGGCGTAGGTGTTGAGCGTGTTTTACCCGTTCATTCTCCTAACATTGATAAGATTGAGATCGTCCGTAAGGGCCGTGTAAGAAGAGCTAAGCTTTATTACCTGCGTGGTCGCGTTGGTAAGGCAGCTAGAATTACTGAGAAACTTTCTTCTAAGAAGTAATTCAAAGTTTGACTTGAAACTAAAAAAGGCTGTTTCCGAAAGGAAGCAGCCTTTTTCATAGTGGAGGGTGTTATGAAATCTAAGGAGTAGAGTTACTCGGATTTCTTAAGGTAGATATCGAACAGTTCGGAGAAATCTCCTTTGCCCGACCAGAATGTACGGAATTCATCAGGGGTGACCTCGGAATAAGCGAATTTCTGCACATATTCTTTTAGTGCGGAGATAAAGTCTTCATCACCGAGTTTTTCGTACATGTGAAATATCATAGCGGCTGACTTATAGTAGATCTCGCCGTAAGATTCCTTATCTTTCTTAAAGTCGTACAATGACCTGGTCAGATCTACAGTGTGCTGCTCGTTGTCATTCGATTTTGCTTCATCGTAGATGGCTTCATCCATATTTTTCAAAAGTTCGAAGATCGAGAAAGTGTAATCATCGCCATCTTTGTAATAGTTGCTATAGTAGCCTTCCAGAAAGCGGCACATTCCTTCATCGATCCATGGGTGGCGTACTTCATCATTACCGACAATTCCATAGAACCACTGATGGGCAATTTCATGTGCAGTCGAGTGTGTAAGCGAATCGACAACGTAAAGGATCGCTTGTTTTGTTTCGTCTGGTGAGACTGTCGGAACAGAAGATTCGATATCGGAAAGTTTTTCAGGCTTATCATTGCCATATTCATCATCCAATTTCTTCAGGTATTCTTCAACGGTTATTGTTCCGTTGTAAAGATCCAGTGCCGATTCGATGTCTTCTTCCACCGTCATCATGATCAGTCCGGGGTACTCCATTCCGCCAATACCTCCCGGCATTGCTGTACATACCATGTTCAGGGTGTCATACGGGTATTTGCCGAGTTTTTCATTGAAAAGTGAGAGCGATTTCTTTGCAACATCCATTACGTGTTTACCGACATTCGGATTTGCTTTAGGGTAGAAGACATTCAGAGCGATATCTTCGTACTCCTCGCAGAGAATATCCATGTCTTTAGTGATCGTAAAAGCGAAGTCACGGACGTTTTCAGCGACATATACATCGTTGATCAGAGTGCCGGTCGAAGCAATCAAATAATCCTTTGGTGCATTGATAGATACTCTGTAATCAGCGATCTCGGTATAAAATGCATCTCCGAGATCGATATACGGCTGCTTCAGCCATTGACCGTCTTCGTAAATGGCAGGAGTGATCAGGGCATTGCCGAGATTATATGTGTCCTTGTAATAGCCGAATCTATCTGCGTTCTCAGGAATTTTGACTGTGTACTTCATGTCGATCGTGACCATCTTGCCTTTTTCCAGTTTGGTGGGAAGAGCAAGAGCGTATACGGTTCCATCGACCTTCTTAAACTTCAGGTCTTCGGTTCCAATCTTTACACTTTCTACGTCAACTCCGCCTTTTTTCTTGGAAAAAGCTTCGGGGATCATGTTGAAGTAGATTTCTTCCAGATCATCTCCGGTGTTATTGACATAGGTAAGTTTCTGTTCGACATCGATCGATTTGCTTTCTTCATTAAAATGGATGTCAATATCGTACTGGTTTTTCGGTCTCTGAGTCAGGTTTTCGATTTTTGCGATCTCATCTTTTTCGGGATTTACTGTTTCTACAGTTTCCGGTGCTATTTCACTAGTGGTAGAAACAAAAGGTGTATCGGATCCGTCAGTTGGTCTTTGTGTTACTGTCTGTGTTTTTGAATTGCAGGCTGTCGCTCCAAGTATTGATGCGGCAAGTAGTAAAGCTAATACTGTCTTTTTCATTTAGCGTCTCCTTTATCGTATGATCCCATTGTATAGATCTTTTCCGTATAAATACCTTTCTATTCTGTCATCTGACATATCTGTCATTTTGTTTTGTGAAATTTGAATAAGAGAAAGGAAAAAGTCCGGGAAGCTTCTGTGGTATAATTTTTCTAATTACTATTGAAAAGCACTCAGAGGTAGAAATGGGCGAAAAAAACGCAAATATTAACTGGTTCCCCGGACATATGAGGAAGGCCTTAAATGAGGTTTCCGATAAACTCAAATACGTTGATATCGTCTTTGAGACGGTGGACGCCAGAATACCGATCTCGAGCAGGAATCCTGAACTGGATTCTCTTGTTTCGAAGAAGCCGCGTATCGTTGTGTTGAATAAAGCGGATCTGGCTGATGAGAAAGTGACGGCTTCCTGGCTTACTTATTATAAAGAAAATGGTATTTCCGCGATTGCGATCGATGCCTCACATAAAAAGGGCCTGGATAAGCTTCGTTCAATGGCGGTGGAGGCTTGTTCGGAAGTGCTTGCAAAGTCTGAAGCCAAGGGAAGGATCGGCCGCCCGGTACGTGCGATGGTCGTCGGAGTACCTAACTCCGGTAAATCCACACTGATCAATGGTCTTTGCAACAGAAAGATCGCCGTAACCGGTGATATGCCGGGTGTAACACGTGACTTTAAGTGGGCAAGAACGGACGGACAGCTTGAACTGATGGATATGCCCGGTGTTCTCTGGCCGAGACTCGGAACTCCTAGGAATCAGCTTGTGCTGACTCTGACCGGTGCTGTTAAGGTAGAGGTCGTCGATGTGGTTGAAGTTGCTTTTGCAGGAATGAAACTGATTGAGAAACTCTATCCTGAAGACTTCTATGCACGATATAAACTGGCTCCTGCCGGCTCTGACGAGTATATCGAGGATGACTACGAACGCTTTGAAGAAGCGGCAAGAAAGATGGGATGCATTCTGTCCGGCGGACGTATCAATGATGAAAGATTTGCCAAGCTGCTTCTTGATGATTTCAGAAACATCCGTATTGCCAGGATCTCGCTTGAGACACCGAACCAGCCGGAATAAGGAGATTTTTAAGCATGACACGTGAAGAAAAGTATAAAGAGAAATACGAAGTGATGTCCGCATTTGAAAAAGAATGTGCTGAAGAAGGTATGCCTGTCTGCTGCGGTATTGATGAGGCGGGGAGAGGCCCTTTGGCCGGCCCGGTAGTCGCAGCGGCGTGTATTCTTGATCCGGAAAAGCCGATCTACGGACTGGACGATTCCAAGAAGCTTTCTCCGAAGCGCCGTGATGCTCTTTATGATGAGATCGTTGCCAATGCAAAAGCTTTTTGTGTGATCCGTGTCGAGCCTGAAGATATCGATCGTATCAATATTCTCGAAGCTACGAAAAGTGCCATGCGGCTTGCTGTCCAGGGTCTTTCTGTGAAGCCGGATGTTCTTCTGATCGATGCAGTAAACCTTTCCTGTACCGGCATCCCGGTTAAACCGATAATAAAGGGTGATGCTAAATCGAATTCGATCGCAGCGGCTTCGATCCTTGCCAAGGTATCACGAGACCGGATCATGGAAGAGTACGATAAAGAATACCCGGGATACGGCTTTGCCCAGCATAAGGGTTACGGTACAGCGGCGCATTACGCGGCGATCCATGAACTGGGGATCTCTCCGATCCATCGTATGAGTTTTCTTAAGAAGATGCACTGATATGACGAGAAATCAGATAATTGGAAAACAGTCAGAGGAGTTTGTTGCGAATTATCTGATTTCGCGCGGTTGCAGGATCCTTTCGCGCAATTACTCGGTGCATAATGTCGGTGAGATCGATATTATCTGTGAATATAAAGAGAAGATCCTTGTTATTGAAGTAAAATCACGTGATAGCAGGGAACGTTACGGTACACCAGAAGAAGCAGTGACAGGAAGTAAGCAGTTGAAGGTCATGAAAACAACAGTCTGCTTTTGTAAAGAGAATGGTTATTCCCTGGAAAAAGTGTCGTATTTTGTTGCCGGCGTCATCCATGATGTGTCTGGCAATATCGTGGATGTGAAGTTTACCCCGTTTTTCTAATTAAAAACGGGTTCTTTTGTATATTTCATCGAATTTTACATTTGATATTGCAAGTTGCTTGCCAAAATCTTTCAAATATACCATAATGGGTACGGCTCGAACGCTGTATAAAAAGAGAAAAATGCAAGTAAGAAACTCTTGAGTTTCTTTTCGGGTGCTTTTCGAGCAGAGAATTGGAA
>JAFWSW010000195.1 GCA_017519205.1 Clostridiales bacterium
ATGGTATATGACGACTACCTCTCCTTTGTAAAGAAGAAATTCGACGCAGAGATCAAGTCCCTCAAGTTCGATTCTTCCGCGGTCGATACCATCAACAACTGGGTCTGCGAAAAGACCGACGGCATGATCGAGAAACTCATCGATGATGTTGAAAGTGACAGCCTGCTGATGCTGGTCAACGCGATCACCTTCGACGCCAAGTGGGCTGACCCTTTCCAGGATCACAGTGTAACCGACGATACCTTCACCACTCATGACGGCAGCGAGCAGACCGTAAAGTTTCTCCATGGCGGTGAGGACGCGAGATATCTTCACACCGATAATATGCAGGGTATCCTCAAGAACTATGAGGGTGGAAAGTATGCGTTCATGACCATCCTTCCGGATGACGAGACTGTCGATATCAACGAGTTCATGCAGGATCTCTCTGAAGACGAATACTGGGAATTCTGGGACAGCCGCACCGAGAGCAGTGACTTCCAGCTCATCTATAAGTTTCCGGAATTCAAGACAGAATACGGCACCGACCTCGCGCCTATCCTTTACGACATGGGCATGAAGGATGCCTTTGATCCGGGCAAGGCCAATTTCAGCAACATGGGCGATTCGCAGTTCTACATCGGAAAAGTCATCCATAAGACATACATCGATGTGAACCGTTCCGGCACCCGTGCAGCAGCTGCCACCATTATCGACGTGAAATGCGGTGCGGCAATGGCTCCGGATGAGATCCGCTACGTTATGTGTGACCGTCCGTTCGCCTACGCGATCGTCGATACCTCGACAGGCCTTCCGGTATTCCTCGGGACCGTCGAAACCGTTAACTAAACCTATCATTTGCATAGCCCCTTCACGAAAGAATGCCCGCCGGACCACCCAATCCGACGGGCTTCTTCGTTCGCGGGTGCTTTTCGCATGGAAAAAGCACTCATTTTATGACTACAGCGAGGTTTTGTCTTTCTGGTCATACGGTTTTCCCAACTTCATATGACCAGGAGCAGGTTTCTCTCTTCCAGTCATACGAAACGCTACAAAAAATATGACTAGAAACAGGTTTTGCGTTTCTAGTCATATGAAATGCTGTCTGTCGTATGACTGGGAGCCACTTTTCTTTCTCCAGTCATAAATTTCGGGGAGATCCGTATGACTGGAGAGCGATTTCTTCTTTCCAGTCATATCTTCCCTCGAAATCCGTATGACTGGAAACAGGTTTTTGTCTCCTGGTCATACGTCTTGAAAAGCAATCACAGGAAAAACTTCAATAGTCTCTCCTTATAGTCCGGCGCGGTGTCAAAAGCCGCATGCCCATACCCATCGTACATGAAGTACTCGAAGTCCTCGCGTCCGGAAAGCCTCGAGATGATCTCCTCCGAAGGCTTCACGCCGAGCACCGCATCGTCGTTTGCGCCGAGAAGCAGTACCGGGCATCGGGTCTCGGAAAGACGGTCCAGAACATCGAATCCTTCTGTTCCTTTCGCCTGGATCACAAACCGAGAAAGATCCTCTTCGGTCACCGTTTTCGACATCATGGCGAAGACATCCTTATACGCTTCATAGGTTTCCTTCGGGTAAAGCGCCTGCGCGAACACCTCATAGAGTGCCGTGGCGTCCTTCTTCTCTGCCATACCGACCCAGGCCGAAAGCTCGGAAAAATCGTCTCCGCACACTCTCGCGGCGGTCGATCCCAGTGCCAGTTTCGAAACCAGATCCGGCGCAGTGATAGCGATCGTCATGGCGATCATGCCGCCCTGCGATGCGCCGAAAAGATAGATATCCTTAAGGTCTAGCGCCCGCAGCACTGAAACCGTATCAGCTGCCATATCCGCAACTGTGTACGGATCCGGCATATCTAGCCGTCTGTCCAGCACATAGATTGTGAAGTCAGATGCCATCGGAGCATATGCTTCCTCGATCGCGTGCGCAGACTTCATTACGCTCACCACGCTCAGCCCCGGAAGGATGACCATGGTCTTCTCCCCCGTCCCGAACGAAAAATACTCCATCTCACAGGAATCGGTCTTTATTCTCTTGATCTCATTTGCCATGTATATTCCTCTTCAAAAGCACCTGTACGCGTCAGCGCCGTTCTTATGCTGCCTTCTCCTCTACCTGCCACTTCGCTACGTACTCGCTGTTTACCGGGAACGTGAAGTATGTATCCGGGTAGGGTTCGTTTTCGAGGGTGAAGTGCCACCACTCTTCGACCAGCGGCTTGAAACCGTGCTTTACCATCACCTCACGAAGGATCATACGGTTGTTATACTGCTCTTCCGTGATGCCCTTATAGTCAGGATGGCTGAGTTCACCGAAATAATCGAATGTGCCGCCCATATCCACTTCTTTTTCCGTCGTCATATCAAAGAGCGTCAGGTCGACCGTGCTTCCGCGGCTGTGTCCGGAGTGTTCCGCGATATATCCCTGCGGGAACAGGACATCCTTGGTCAATTCAGGATAGAAGTATTCCTTCATTCTAGTGTCATCGAGATCCTTGGCCCATCTTACGAAGTGCGATACCGCCTTCTGCGGACGATATGCATCATAGATCTTCAGGCGGTAACCCATACCACGGAGTTCATCACTGACTTCCCTCAAAGCAGCAGCCGCTTCCTTAGTAAGGAATGCGAGAGGCTCTTCGTATCCGTCGATACGGTCGCCGATGAAGTTATAAGTGGAATAATAGCGGATCTCGAAGATCGCATCCGGTACCACATCCGTGATCAGGACGAAATCGGAAGCATCGTCGCTCAATTTCACTCCATCATCTGCTGTCGAATTATTCGGACCTTCGAGGTTCGCCTTCGTATCGATCACGACCACGCAATCCTCTTTCACATTCTGCATGATCAACCGCATAATGTTCTCAGGTACCGCAACACATCCACCGGTAAACGGCTTTTCCGGTCCCAGGCAGTGGAGGAAGATCGCCGAGCCTCTGCCCGGTGTTCCCTCTTCATTGAAGCTAA
This sequence comes from Clostridiales bacterium, assembly GCA_017519205.1. Classification (GTDB taxonomy): domain Bacteria; phylum Bacillota; class Clostridia; order Saccharofermentanales; family Saccharofermentanaceae; genus Scatonaster. Next base: position 2,964 of record JAFWSW010000195.1, read on the forward strand.
TGTTCAGGCAGTACTGATACTGGTATTCATAGTCAGTGATATGCTCACTATTGGTCATATCCAGATCCGGGATATCCTTGATGGAGACCATCTCGTTGTAGTGCTTTCCTTCCCGTTCATCGCCCGACCAGTATGTGTCGTCAGTAACCTTCACATACGGGATCTTACATCCTGGATCATCCGCAATACCGAAGGCCTTATTAAACTTATACACACCGATCGGCGTCTGGGAGCAGCCTTCCTTGTGGGCGGAGTCATCACACAAGCCGAGTTTTCCGACATATCCCGGTGTGGAAATGATCTGCTTCCAGTTGCCGTCCTTATCCTTCTCATGCATCGTAACCGTAGCCGTCGTTTTCTCCATACCGGCAGCACTTACCACGAAGATCTGAGTAACATCGTCCTTCTGGGCCGATGGCAGCGCCTTCAGCCAGTCTGGTGAATCCGTCACCTTTTGTTCCGAAGCATGCACGTCTCCGGTCTTAGAGGTCTTCTTCCTGCATCCGAAGACGGAAGCAGACAGCGCCACCGTCATCAGTAAGCAGCCGAATTTCAGCCATTTTCTTTTCATGTCATCCCCTCCGATTGTCATTCCTTATTCTGTCTTCGATGAAGAAACTCCGCAAAATACGGAGTTTCCTATTTGTCGTTTTTAGAAATTATGTCCGCTCCAGCCCCAGTCCCGTATCGGATGATACGTCACATAGACGTCATCTCCGGATATTCCGAATTTATCCTGGAGCATATTGCAGATCCCGCCGGTCATCTTATCATAGAGCTCCGGCGAAGCATTTCCGAGAAGGCTTACTGCGATATATGCGCCGCATTCGAGCTTGATTCCTCCGAACCACAGATCCGCATTGTCATCGATCCCGACCATCAGGTAACGTTCCGTCTTGTTTAAGATCTCGATGAGTTTTCCGAATTCACACTTCATATCTTCCTTCTGTTCAGGAGAAAGAGAAATAGTCACTTTTGCATCGATATAAGGCATAGTAAAAGCACTCCTTCGTTTTTGTATATTATACCATTTCGAAGAAGTGCTTCTCTAATCAAATTTCAAATCTCTGCCTGCCGGCCTCGTGCAGGCGCTTTTCGCAGCCGTTCAGCGGTTGTCGACCTTTTCGGGATACATGTCATGGTTCGCCATTCGGTCGAGAGCGACCTGCTCCCAGTGGGTGCCGGGTTTACCGTAATTGCAGTACGGGTCGATCGAGATGCCTCCACGCGGTGTAAACTTGCCCCAGACCTCGATATACTTCGGATCCATAAGCTTGATGAGATCTTTCATGATGATGTTTACGCAGTCCTCATGAAAATCGCCGTGATTTCTGAACGAGAACAGATAGAGCTTAAGGGACTTGCTCTCCACCATCTTTACAGCCGGCACATAGGAGATCGTGATCGTCGCGAAATCCGGCTGTCCTGTGATCGGGCACAGGCTCGTGAACTCCGGGCAGTTGAACTTAACAAAGTAGTCATTGCCCTGATGCTTATTTACAAATGTCTCGAGCACCGACGGATCGTAATCGCTCTTATATACCGTCTTCTGATTTCCCAGAAGTGTCAGATCTTCTCTTTCGCGCATGATTTCCTCCTTATCCGGCATTATCCCTTGATCGGGTTGTACTTCACATTATAGTCGAAGGTATCGACGCCTTCCTTCTTCTTGACCCACTTGACCACTGCGTACGTTACCGGCGTGAAAAGCACCTCGTAGGCAACCTTAAAGAGGTACTGGTACATGATCATCTTAAGAACAACAGAGTTCTCCATCGTTCCCCAGAAAGAGATCGTGATAAAGATCACGGAGTCAAATCCCTCGCCGACGACTGTTGACAGAATCGTTCTCAGCCAGAGGTTCTTGCCCTTGGTTGCGACCTTCAGCTTCGACAGGATGATGGAGTTAGAAAACTCACCAAAGAGATATCCGGCAAACGAAGCTGCAGCAACTCGAGGTGTCGTACCCATAACCGTCTCATATGCGCCCTGACCTTCCCAGAATCCCGGATGCGGAAGTCCGATCGTGATAAGGTAGATCAGAACGGCAAAGAAACTCATCGCAAAGCCCATCCAGATCACGAATCTTGCCTTCTTGAAGCCATAAACTTCCGTAAAGATATCGCCGAAGATATATGTCAGCGGGAAAAGCACTACAGCCGCGGGAAGCGTGATGTGATCCGTGACCGCCCACATCTTTCCGGCGATCAGGTTCGAAAGCAGAAGGCAGGAAACGAACATGATACCGATGACCATAAAGAGTGTCGATATCGGTTTTTCCGCCAGGGCCGGCTTCTCCTCCTCCACGTCTACTGTGATCTTCTCCAGTTTCGCATTATCGAGTTTAGTTAATACACTCATTTCAACTCTCCTAAAACAAAAAAATAGTTTGCCTTTCTAAAACGCAAACTATACCACAAGCACGATATGAAACGCCGGCAAAACTTCTTATTTGCCTGCTATGCTGTAAATATAGTCCTGGTTTTGTTTAGCGACAGGATGGCACAAACGAACTGTCGGCGAAGTTCCTAAAAACCGTTGTCTTCGGGAACGTGCGCGTTAAGAATACCATTTTAATATGAAAAGTCAAGAAGTTCGGGCATATCTCAAGGAGATTTGTCAGGAAGAGGGCGACTCCTCCTCTTTCTGATAGAGGCTCTCAGTAGCGGGATCTCGACCGACGATCGCCCAGAAGCCCTTACCGTCATAGATCTCAACTATATCCGCATCCGGTTCGATCCGGATAGAGTTGACCATACTTGAGAAGGAGAATAACTGCTCTTTCCCGTACTTGATATAGGAGCCCTCCGCCTTCTCGCGAATAACACTCTTCACATGGACGACATCACAGGTCAGATCTTCCGGAAGAAGGCGCCTGAGCTGTTCGACATAGTGCGTCTTTCGGGCTTTCTCATAGTACCAGTCATCGATCCGCACATAGACGATGATCAGGAGGATACAGGCAAACACCATAGACATCGCCATAAGAAAACCGGCAATATGCGGATGCACACCGACAAGTCCGGAAGCTGCGATGAATCCCACCGAAACGGGACAAAGAAGAAGCGGTAAAAAAGAGAGTGCAAGGGCCGGTTTTTTCGTCTTGATCGGATACGGGTCGAACATGACCAGTTCCGGATGAGAAAGCAGAATATTGCGTTCTTCCTTCGTGACTTTTCTTTCCATACCCGTTTCCCTCCGACCTAAAAGGACGATCCCAACAACACTACCGATTCCCATTATAGTGCTTTTAGAGCGGAATAAAAACCGATGGCGCGAAAATCGATAATGTGCTATCATAATCGACGGAAGCTTAGCTCAGCGGGAGAGCATTCCCTTCACAGGGGAGGGGTCATGGGTTCAAACCCCATAGTTTCCACCATATACATAGATGACATGGTCAATTTCGAAATGAGAATTGACCATGTCATTTTTTGTTTTCATTTTCTTCATTTCTATGCACATTCTGGAAGATATAATCGTTTTGTAAGTATGATCGGTAAAATCGGATATTTCATGAAACAGGGAGACGATTATGGCAGAGATGAATTTGAATGATTACGATTTGAATGCAGTTTCAAAGTTTCTTATGGACAATGTAGATGCCCTGATTGCAGTCGATGCGGAGACCGATTCGTATAAGACGGTGATCCGCAGAGGCTTCTTTGAAAACTTCCTGAAAGAATCCGGAAGCTATCACGATCTCATATTGGACCTGTGGTTCCACTTTGACGGCTCCAGCGAGAAGGTATCCGAGGATTATCAGGTATTTGCAGATAACACGGGAGATTTTAAAGCCAAATACACCCGTCGTCTGAATATTCTTCTGGAAAACGAAGAAAGACCCCATCTTGTGCAGCTGACCGTCTACCCGATCGAGAGTTCCAAGAAGTATTTATTCCTTCTCGATGAGTTCGATGACAACGAATCTCTTCAGGAATCGCTTACTTCCAAGAAGATCAACACGATCCAGAGCTCGTATCTGTTCTCGATGTATATCGATCTGGTGGCGGATACGACCAGCAGCATCAACGTTACGGAGATCTCCGATGACGTCGTTAATTACAATCTGAAGTATTCCGACTGGAGAATGATGATCGTAAACATGTTCCTTCCCGAGGATCAGGAACAGTTCCTGCGAAGGACCGATCCGGAGTATCTTAAGAAGAACTTCCATCCCGGCCGTACCGCTTCCTATGATTGTATGATGCGTAACCTCGAAGGCAAGTTCATATGGGTAAAGCTGATCTTCAGCCGCGCACAGACAAATAACGAAGAAGAGGATTTCCGTTTCGTCTTCCTGGTCCAGGATATCCACGAGAATTCCATAGAAGTGCTCTCCACGCTGAAAAAGTATGAGGAGATGGCGATCACCGACCCGCTCACCGGTGTATATAACCACGGCGAGATCGAGACACAGTTCCATAACGCACTTAC
>JAFWSW010000196.1 GCA_017519205.1 Clostridiales bacterium
AATGGGTGCGTGATGCCCTGCAGAAAAAGAAAGAGGATAGTGAGGATTTCTTTAAGTCAAAGACCTGTGAAAAGATCTTCGATATGACCAGAAGTGCGATTGCAAAGAGGATCGATTCACTGACGGTGCTGCGAAGCCTGATCCCGTCGGTTCCTTTCCTGAAGAAGGAAAAGGATAATGTTGAGCGGCAGAATGAATTCCTGGAGTGGTGTGTTTATCTGGAAGAAAACGGAAGAAGGATTCTTTCGGATACTTCTATCACATGGGATGAGATCTATGAGATCGGAAAGCGCCGTCCCGGAGATAAACTTCCGTCGTATTCGATGAGATCTCCGGACCCGCTTCTTGTTGAATTTGACGCGCTTGCGAACAACATATATGAACTTGCATATATCATTTCCGGAGCAAAGAAGACGAAAGCATTCGCAGATACGCTGAAGGAAGAGACAAGATACTTCTTCGGGAAAACACTTGAGGAGATCACTTCTGAACAGAAAGCGATGTACCCGATCTATGAGCGGTACTTCGAAGTGGTGTTCGCTGCGGAGAGAGTTTTCAGTGCGAAGAAAAAGCAGGAGCATGGGATGGATTTTCCGGATCAGGAACAGGTTGCCCTGTCTCTTCTTAAGAACCCGGAGGTATCCTCATATTACAGGGAACTTTTTGATGAGATCTATATCGACGAGTACCAGGATAACAGTGGTGTTCAGGATGCGATCGTACAGTGCTTTTCAAAAGATAATGTGTTCTTTGTCGGAGACGTGAAACAGAGCATCTATCGGTTCCGTCACGCCAAACCGCAGATGTTCCTCGACCGGTGTGAGGACTATCGCAGTGGCAGAAGCGGGACACTGTTCACGCTGAACAGCAACTTCCGAAGTGTACCCGGGATCCTTTCGACGGTGAATACTATTTTCGGATCGATCATGAGCGAAGAGTATGCCGATATCGAATACGATTCTTCACATGCTCTTAATCCCGGTCTTCCGGAAGATGCGTATAGTCTGACTTCCGGTGCGGATGTCACTTTGATCCTTGCTGAAGATACGGAAGATACAGGGGAGACAGATGCGGATGATTCACAGGATCAGCTTCTGGATATGAAGGAAGCCGAGAAAGTGGAAAAAGAAACTCTGATCGTCGCAAAGAAGATCGAAGAACTGAAGAAACTGGAAGGCTTTTCTTACGAACAGTGTGTTATCCTGACCACTTCGAACCGTGGTGCCATGGCGGCAGCGAATATCCTTATGAAGTGCGGCATCCCTGCGCAGGGACCCAGTCTCGGAAATATCCTTAAGCAGCCTGATCTTCGTATCATGCTGGATCTGGCGAGATTGACGGACAATCTGCATCAGGATATTCCCCTTACGGGTGTAATGAAATCGAAGATCCGTACGGCAGGCTTTACGGATGAGGACCTTCTGAAGATATATCTTTTCTCGGATGACGGTGAACACCGTAAAGATCCGTTCTGTGAGAAGGTCATCCGGTTTGCTAAGGAAGAGACATCATCCCTTGCATCGAGAGTGAGTGATTTCCTGACGTTTATTAACGACCTTCGTACACTCGCTATGCAGATGACAGTGACGAAGTGGCTGGAGCACGTGTATGCGGTGACGGGGTATCCGTCATGGGTGCTTTCGCAGGAAAACGGAGATGCCAGATATTATTCGCTGATGGCGCTGGTCAACTGGGCGTCCCGCTTCGATATGGGGAGAAGATCCGGACTTCGCGCTTTTGTCGGGTATATCGACGAGCTTGATCAGGGGAAGGATAAGAGTACGGAGATCGAGCTTTCCGAACCGCTGGAAAAAGTGGTTCGATGCATGACGATCCATAAGAGTAAAGGTCTGGAGTTCCCGTATGTTTTTCTCTGCGGAATACAATCGGAACAGAGATCCTCGGATATCAGCCTGATCTTAAGTGAGAAGGGCGAACTGTCTGCACGAAGATTTGATGAAAAACTGGGTGTGGTATATGAGCCTCATGACTACTTCATTCTTTCCCGGGAGGAAAGAAGAGAGTCGGAAGCTGAGAAGATCCGTCTTCTTTATGTTGCATTGACGCGAGCGGAGAAAAAGGTGTTTGTGATATCTCTGATCAAGAGAACGGTTGACGATCTGATCAGTTCGTGCGATACGGTACTTTCCGCTTTGACGGAAGCGAATGACAAGTATTCTTCGGCGCTTATGTGTAAGCTTAAGACGCACCTGACGAAGTTCCTGGCAGGACAGATGCGGATCCATGATTATCCGCTTGAAAAGGCGATCCGTTCGTCGGAGCCTCTGTATTTCGGAGATCTCGATTATTCAAGTGAGACCCGAAGGGAAGACAGCTGCAGTGTTGCCCTTGCCTCCGACATTTTCTCTGTCCTCGGAAGTTTCCGTGTTCCGGTTCCGGAACCGGTCGCATCACTGTACGAAGCTGCCAGAAATAAACAGGTGAACGTGGAAATTACGAAAGAACAGCAGGATCACCTTGATCTTTTGAATGTGGATGTGCATGAATGGGCGAACCCGGAACTCCTTCCGTCAAAGACGACTGTAAGTGAGATGAAGAGGCAGCTTGCTGAAGAATATGACGAAGAGGATGAGGACAACATCGATTTTCGTGCGGTGAATATGCGGGTGAAGGAATCCGAGCAGAAGTGGAAGGGGAGCGGTTATACTGCGTCCCAGCTGGGTACGCTTCTTCACAGCGCCTGGCAGTATATCGATTTTACGGGGATCCTTCGTTCCGGAGAGGACCCGGACTGGAATCATGTACTAATGACGCTGTCTGAATATGGAATGATCTCAAAGGATCAGGTGGAGATCCTCGCACCATTTGCGGAATGTATGCAGGCGTTCCTTAAGTCTGAACTGGCTTCCCGGATGTGTCAGGCGGAGTCCCGCACGGAGAGCGGTCCGTATAGAGAGATACCGTTTGCGCTTGCCTGGCCGACAGAGAATAAGGATTTCTCTCTGGTACAGGGTATGATCGACAACTGGTTTATCGACGATGACGGAGATGCCGTGCTGGTCGACTATAAGTCTGACCGTCTTTCCGGAACTACAGAGGAGAAGATGGCGGAATTAAAAAGCAGGTATCAGGTGCAGCTGGATATGTATGCTCAGGCGATCACGGCGGCTACGGG
>JAFWSW010000197.1 GCA_017519205.1 Clostridiales bacterium
GTTTTTGAGCCGTTAGAGGAAACCTTGCCGAGCTTTGCACGGAGCGACTCTGCTGTGGTCTTCGGCTCTACAGTGGTCACCGTTACCGGAATAATGGCCTTATAGTTTTTGTTGGCAAAAGCACTTTTCACATCCGATATGGCTTTCTCGATGTCCACGGTCTTTCCGCTTCTCGATTCTTCGATGATAAATTGCAGTTTTTCCACATCAAAGCCCGTTGCTTTTGCTTCCACCGGGCCCTGATTATATGCATCCAGCGCAGCATGTGTCAGCGCGCTGATGTTCTCATCTCCGATAGTAAAGGAGGAAGTAAAGTTCTTCGGATTCTTCTTCAGGTCGACCATCTTCTCATAGCGCTCGACCAGACCGTCGCCGCCTTCCAGAGAACTTGTCTTTGCATAGTTAAAAGCGTCATACAGCACTTCGTCGATATCGGAAGACAGATGGGTCTCACCTGTTTCCAGCTTGACCTCAGTGGTTTCCACCTGGAACCGGATATCGACAAGCTCATCCACCTGCTGTCCGCGGATCTCCGAGAACATGGCCTTCGCCTCATCAAGTGTTTTTCCGGAACAATCTACGCCATCGACACTGATGCCCTGGTAAAACCTGTCGGTTTTCAGTTCTTCAGAGAGTTCATCGGCTGTAAGCTTTCTTTGGGAACCATCGATTTCAGTGACCGTATATTTCTTTGCAAATAAATGATCCAGTTGTTCTTTAAAGACCTGTGTGCAAAGAATCGTGATGAAAAGACTGACCACCAGGACCCCGGTAATGATCGCGATCGTTTTGGTGGACAGAAGTGTCTTCTGCCAGCTCTTCTTTCTTCTTTTTGCCGCTGATTTCCGGGACGCCATCCCACGTGTCGAAACCCTATTTGTGCCCCTCTTTCGACTTGATGCTGTGCTCTTATTCATAGCTCCTCGTATCTCCTCAGAACTTTCTTTTTCTTTACTCTTTCTTTCAACTTTGAATAATACGATGTTTATCCTTCTCAATCAATATCATTTTGAAAATAAAAGTATTGTCTTTTGCACAAATCTCATCCGCTCAAAATCATCTTCACTGCAAAGAATAGAAAAAAGTGCCGCAACGGTGAAAATTTTCACAAACGAGAATAATCCGCAGATCGTATGAAGAATAGAAAATGCCTCCTCGGCGAGTTTTGCGTCAGCAAACTGTTTGAGCCGAAGAGGCATTATTCTATTCTTCTATCGAGTTAACGATGAGATTATTTGAGTTTGATCATTGAAGACTCCCAGCAATCCGGCTTCTCTACACCAAGAAGATCCGCGATGGTAGCTGCGATGTTAGCCAGACCATAAGAATCAGAATCAACGACCTCGTACTTGTCCTTGTTCTCGGTGTTATCGTAGAAGATACACGGAACAGGGTTCAGGGTGTGGGATGTCTTTGCCTTGATGCGGCCATCCTTATCTGCCTTCGGTGTGCCGTCCTTAGCAAGTTCGTACATCTCCTCGGCATTACCGTGGTCAGCTGTGATGATCGCCATACCGCCGACAGCATCGATTGCAGGGAGGATTCTCTTCAGAGCGATATCAACGGACTCAACACCGATGACAGCAGACTCGAAAACGCCTGTATGCCCGACCATGTCGCCGTTCGGGAAGTTAACTCTCATGAACGGGTACTTGTTCTCGGAGATGAGCTCGACGAGTTTATCGGTGATCTCAGCGGACTTCATCCACGGACGCTGCTCAAAAGGAACGATATCGGACGGGATCTCGATGTACTCTTCGAGATCATCGTTGAACTTACTGGATCTGTTACCATTGAAGAAGTAAGTAACATGGCCGAACTTCTGTGTCTCGGAGATCGCCAGCTGAGCGATGCCTTTGTTTGCAAGAAGCTCACCGAGAGTGTTTCTGATGACCGGCGGAGAAACGAGGAACTTCTTCGGGATGTGAAGGTCTCCGTCATACTCGAGCATACCGGCATAGTTTACGTTCGGAACACGAACACGGTCGAACTTATCAAAGTCTGCGCCGCTCTCAAAGGCTACTGTCAGCTCCTGAGCACGGTCACCACGGAAGTTGTAGAGGATTACGCTGTCGCCATCCTCGATGGTTCCAACGGGAGCACCATTCTCTGCGATAACGAAAGCCGGGAGATCCTGGTCGATAACGTTCGGGATCTCGGAACGGAAAGTCTCGATCGCTTCTTTTGCTGTGGCAAACTGTCTGCCCTCACCGAGAACATGAGTCTTCCAGCCGGCTTCAACCATGCCCCAGTTTGCACCGTAACGGTCCATAGTGATGACCATACGTCCGCCGCCGCTGGCGATTCTGTAATCGTGGGAAGCATCGGAAAGCTCTGCAAGCTTTGCCTCCAGCTGATCTACATACTGCAGAGCAGATGTCTCACCAACATCACGGCCGTCAAGGAGAATGTGGATACGTACTTTAGCAACACCCTCTTCTTTAGCCTCATCCAGCATAGCCAGGAGGTGATCGATGTGAGAGTGTACGTTACCATCGGAGAGAAGACCGATGAAGTGCATTGTGCCGCCCTTCTTTGCATCTGCTACAAGGGACTTCCATACTTCGCTCTGATACATGCTCTTGCTGGCAAGAGACTCGGATACCAGTTTTGCACCCTGGCTGTATACCTGACCTGCGCCGATTGCGTTATGGCCTACCTCAGAGTTACCCATATCGCCGTCAGACGGAAGTCCTACTGCCGTACCGTGTGCTTTCAGTTTTTGCATCGGATAGTTCTTCATGCAGTTGTCCAGGATCGGCTTCTTTGCGCCTGTTACCGCATTACCTGTCTCGATGGCCTTGATGCCGACACCGTCCATGATGATGAGAACGATTGGTCCTTTGTAATTTGTGCTCATAGTCTTGATCTCCTTTTCATAAAAAGGGCACAACCCTCAAGTTAAGACTTGTGCCCTGAATTATCTGGTCTTATCGCGCATCAGGCGCTTTCTCGGAAGATTCCGGTGTGGATCAGGCTCCGCCTTCTCCGCCGCCGCCTTCTCCGCCGCCTTCGCCGCCACCATTATCGGGCTGTGGCTGCGGATCAGGAGTTACCTCCGGTGGATTTGTCGCTTCCGGCTGTGTCGGTGCCGGTGTCTCATTCGCGCTTGACTCCGGCGGAGGTGTTGCCTGCGTGTCTTCCGAGGAACTCGGCGGGTTTGTTACTCCTGCAGGAACATCTACCTTACCTGTCTTGGAATCCATCTTATAGATCGTTCCGTCCGGTCCCTTAACACCTACGTGGATCTCGGCATTTCTCATCGGATAATGGCTCGGGAAATACTCTTCTCTCTTGATCTCGTTGCCATCCTTATCGTAGTAGATCTTCCAGGACTTATAGTCATATCCGGTACGGGAACCGGTGACTGTCTTTTTCTCTCCGACCGGAAGCGACGAATCAGCAACATAGGTTGTTCCCGTCGGCGGGATCTCACGTACGAGCTCACCCTTGAGATCGATCGTCATGCCATCCTCAAGCGGACGGCCGTAGATCTCTACGGTTACCTTACGGTCCTTATACCATGCGTGGATCGCGATCGGATAGTCAGTATTGTTTGTGAACTTGAAGTTCGGGCTCTCCCAGGTAACTGTAGCATCGGTTCCCTTATCTACGTATGTACTCGGGATCGTGTGGTTCTTTCTTTCATCGACCTGCAGGTCTGCCTTCGTTACGCTCTGGTAGAGCATGGTATTCGCCTGGCAGATACCGCCGCCCAGCTCATCTCTCATGTCACCGTTAAAGATACCGTGAGCTTCCTTATAGCCCTTCTCCTCAGTACGCTGGCCGACATGCTTGTTAAAGTCGAACTGTTCGCCCGGCTGGAGGACCAGACCATTGATGCTTTCGCAGATCAGTCGGATATTGGTATTACGGTTCTCATTGCCACTGGTGGTAGATGTTGTGGTAGATACTAGACAGAGATAGTTTCTGAGGTAGTCTCCGGATGTCTCCGGCTCGATGACTTCAGAGGAGACCGGAACTACACAGACGTAATCCGAGTTGTTCAGTCTTTCCTTAACATCTGCAATTGCTTTGTCTACATCAACAGTGAATCCCTCCTGGGAATCCTCGATGATGAATGACAGAGTATCAAGATCATATCCGCTGGCATATGCCTCGACCTTCTCTTTCTCGAGCGGATCGAGTGCCTGATGGGCCAGAGTATCAACTGCGGATGTATCGAGTGTATACGTGGTAACAAAGTCCACCGGGGTCTTCTTCAGTGCGTTGATCGTGTTGTAGCGGTCCTTCAGTCCCTCATCTCCCGGAAGAGTACTTGTTCTACCGTAGTTATACGCTTTTTCAACGATATCATCGAGATCGGTGGTAAGCGTCAGGCCCTCAGTCCCCATCGGGATAAGATCGTTTCCGACCTGGAACTTCACGTCAACGACATCAGAAACAGGTTTATTCAGTTCCGCAGCAAGCTGCGTCTTGACTTCATCTTTGGTTTTTCCGGCGACACTTACGCCGTTAATGGTAATTCCCTCATAGAAAGTAGGGACATCGATCTGTTGTGCCAGTTCTTCCGGCTCGTAGGATACTTCACTTCCGTTGATATCCGTAACAACGATCTTATTCGACTTTCCGCCGAAAACATCTTTCAGGACGGTAAAATAAAGCGTAGTGCCAAGTGCTCCTACTGCCAGAACACCTGCAACTGCGCCAAGCATCATCTTCTGCTTACGCTTCTGTCTTCTTCTTGCTGCATTCTTTTTCATCGACTGACGCCTCTATAAAATTAAAACTACTTCACCATGTAAAAGATTACTATATGATGCCCTTTCTTTCAAGAGAAAAACCTGTCATTTCACCTTACAAAATATACACGTTTCCGGACCATTTTTTTGTTATATCTGGCTTTTTTCCGACCCGGCTTCCCGCAAACAACAAAATCAGGTCAAATCATGTTACTATTACTTTTAGGATTTCCGATTCAAAAGCACTGGCAGGAGGTATTTTCCGCGTGGACCGGCTGATCATATGTGACATCGATAATACTCTTCTTCCCGCTGGCGGAACCATCTCCGATGTGACGATGGAAACGATCCGGGAACTTGATGCTTCCACCGGTTTTTCTATTGCGACCGGACGGTCTTTTCATGTGGTACGGAAATTCGTCGAGGAAATGGGCATCCGCGTCCCTGTGATCACCAGTAACGGTGCGCAGGTCTATGACTATGCCGGAAACAAGGCCGTCTATGAGTCCTGTTTTTCCTCTGAAGCTGCTTCCGCCCTTCTTGATCTTCTGATCCGTAAGGGTTTTGACTTCGTTGCTTACGGACTTGAAGGGATATTCTATCGCTCCGGAAGCACACATATGGCTTTTTTCAATAACTATAACGCTTCCGTTAGAGAAGAGATCCGGGCTCCTCTGATCCCGCTGGATGAAACATCTCTTTCCACGCCTCCTGAGCGTCTGACGAAAGTCCTTGTATACTCCCCGACCGAGGATCTGATAAAAGAGATCCGGCAGGATCCGGATCTGGAAGTGACCGCATCCATGCACAGTGTCATCGACATCATGCCCCGCGGCTCTACCAAAGGAAATGCCGTAGTTGCACTGGCTTCCTATCTTAAGGTTCCGCTGGACCATGTATTCTGCTTCGGGGACAACGATAACGATATCAGCATGTTCACCTGCGGAGCCGTCGGTATCGCTATGGGCAATGCGACAGAAGAGGCAAAAGCTTCAGCCGCCATTATTACCCGTAACTGCAAAGATGACGGAGTCGCTTACGCAATCCGTCATCTTCTTTGAAACTACTTGCTTATCCCCAAAGGGTCAACTACTTGATTTTACGGGATTCTCCCTTACTCTGAGATTGCCACATGCATCGATTTCGCAATGATAAAGAATCTCTTGTTTTCCACCTTGATCTTGAAGATGTGGTATCCCTGACCGAAGTGGTATCTCTCGTTCATCTGGTAGAACTCTTCCTGCGGCGCCAGACCGATGAAGTCCCCGCCTTCATATGTGAAACGCATCGGGCACGAAATCATGTATGGCTGCACGAAAACGATCTTAAGGACCGGATCTGCAAACTCATCAGGTTTACCTACAAGTACGATCTGATCGTTATCTGCCGACTGGATCTCAAAGTACATCCACAGCACATCAGAAAGGCACTCTTTAATCGAGTTAAACTTGATCAAGCATTCATTTGCCGTCATATCGCATATTCCTCCTAATTGAATTCACCCCGAGTATACATGGTTCTTGCGCTTGAAAAAAGGGCATTTGATGGGTGAAATATGAAGTTTTTGTGAGAAATTGCGAAGTTTGCCACATTTCCGTCATAATTTTAATTTACCAACTGGAAATCGCCTTGATTTTGACGCATTTACGAAGAGAGGCACCTTTCGCAAATCATGCAAAAGGTGCCCCAAAGTGTTACTAAATTGTTTCATTGACTGTCAGAGCTTTGCTTTTACCGCAGAAGATACAAGCTCCTTTGTGGTATCCAGTCTTGCACGGGAAGATTCCTTCGTATCGGCATAGATTCCGAAGTAGATCTTCAGCTTCGGCTCAGTGCCGGACGGACGGGCGCATGCCCAGTCGAGGCCCTTATCGCCGCCGAGTTCATAAAGAAGAACATTGGAGACCGGAAGATCGATCTTCTCTTCTTCCACACCGTTATCGGTAAAGACATATCTCTTGGATGCCTGATAGTCACGTACGGCAACTACCGGAGCACCGCCGAGGAGCGCCTGGGCTTCCGCCTTGTTCTTGCAGTTCAGAAGATCTGCACGCAGGGACTTCATCGCACCGGAGATCTTTTCGATACCTTCCTTACCCTCGAGAGTAATGGAGATGGTCTCCTCAAATCCGTAACCGAAGCGCTGGTAGATATTCTCGAGACGGTCAAGCAGGGACTGTCCGCGCTCTCTGGACTGTGCATACATACCGGCAATGAGCATCGCACCGACGACCGCGTCCTTATCACGGACATCGAGACCTGCGAGGTAACCGTAACTCTCTTCGAAGCCGAACTGGAAGTGCTTAGAACCGAACTCATCGTCGAGCTTGATACGCTCACCGATGAACTTGAATCCGGTGAGAACTTCCTGGAGTTCGACGCCATAGTACTTACAGATCGCACCGGCCAGTTTACTGGATACGATCGTCGTTACGGCAAAAGAACCCTCCGGGAGTGTTCCCGCACTCTTTTTAGAATCCAGGATGTAATCGAGGAGCATGAGTCCTACCTGGTTTCCGGAGAACGGTACATATGTATCCTTGCCGTCAACGGTAGTTCTGACGGCAATACCGATACGGTCGCTGTCCGGGTCGGTGCCGATGACCAGATCCGCGTCTACCTTCTTTGCCAGGTCAATAGCCATAGTCAGGGCAGCCGGGTTCTCCGGGTTCGGTACTTCTACTGTCGGGAAGCTTCCATCCGGGAGCTCCTGCTCTTTTACGATATGGACATTCTCCAGACCGATCTTCTTTAAGATGCGGCGTACCGGCTTATTTCCGGAACCATGGAGAGGTGTATATACGATAGACATATCCTTCTGGTTGAGGATCGCCTGGCGGTCGATCACGAGTGTGTCCAGCATATCCGTGTATGCTTCATCCACTTCCTCGCCCCAGTATGTGAGAAGACCTTTTGCCTTTGCTTCTTCCAGCGTATCCGGATGAATCGTTCTGATATCCTCGATACCCTCGATGAAGGAAAGGATCTTCGATGCGGCCTCCGGCGGTACCTGTCCGCCGTCTTCACCGTATACTTTGTATCCGTTATACTTCGACGGGTTGTGGCTCGCGGTGATCATGACACCGGCGAATGCCTTGTGCCAGCGTACCGAGTAAGAGAGCATCGGTACCGGACGGAGCTCGTCCGAGAGGTATACGCGGATACCCATCGATGTCAGCGTACGTGCCGTGATCTCGGCAAACTCCGGAGAGAAGTGACGGGAGTCGTAGGAAATAACGACGCCGCGCTTCATAGCCTCCTCGCCTTCGCTTACGATAAACTGTCCAAGACCGGTGGATGCCTTGGATACGACATACATATTCATGCGGTTGGTTCCTGCGCCCAGCACGCCGCGAAGACCTGCGGTACCGAACTCGAGATCTCTGTAGAATCTCTCCTCGATCTCTTTCTTATCGTCCTGGATTGCCAGAAGCTCAGCTCTGGTCGCTTCATCAAAATACGGATCTTCACTCCAAAACTTGTACAATTCTTCTACACTCATGTTTTCTCCTCCTCAGTTTTCATTTGTGTATCGTCTGTGGCAGCGGTTTCCTGCCCCTTTTCTTTCTTCTTTAAGATAACGACCGTCATCACGGCAAAGATCAGGATACCCGCCGCCGTTGCAATAAGACCTGCGTTCCATCCCGGAGGCGTGAAACGAAGCTCGATCTTATGCGATCCCGCGGAAAGAGGAATGCTGATAAATGCATCCTGATATGCTTCGATCTTTGTTTCCTGTCCATCCACATAAGCTTTCCAGCCGTCCTCGTAAGGTGCGGTGATTATGAGAAGCTTGTCGGAATCAGATGCTGTTTCGATCTCATAGTGGCCGTTTTCGACAACGACGTTCTTCAGGTCTTTTGTCAGTGCTTCTTTATGCGGAGCGATGGCTTCCGGTTCAAGATAGGCAACGATCGGAGCAAAGGATCCGTAAACGTCCTGTGTGACACGGATCTCCAGCGTCACTTCTTCTCCCTTTTTGAAGTTGCCCAGATCGCGGACATGTGTGTAGAACGAATTGGAATCGAAGTTATACTTCTCTTTTCCGTTCACGTAGATATCCGCCTTGCACTGCAGATGCAGATACGGGATCACGAAGTAGATCGCGCCGTCACGGTCAGCGGTAAACACTGTCCGGAGCACCATCGGCGCCTTATCGTTATTTCTCAGATAGTACATGAGAGACTCGGACTTCAGATTCTTGGTCTCAAAGTTCAGGGTATTATCGATCTCATCGGCCGACATGATGCTCTTCTCCGGCGGGACATCCGTCTTCTGACCGTTGAAGACCTCCCATGTCGGAGTCCATGTGTCATAGATATCCGAAGCGTCCACTCCGGACAGCGAGCTGATCCACTTCTCCTGGAAGTCAAAGTAATCCTTCTTATCCTCGTCTTTTTCCAGAGCGTATCCGTCAAAATCACCCGCAGATGCTTCTGCGAGGAAAGCTGCCGGCAGGGCATACTCATTTCTGTAGAGGAAGAGGTCTCCCTCTTCGGTCTGGGAATACTTCTCCATCTCCGTCTTCCCGTCCTCCACCGTCATGATGTAACGGATGCCGAGGATCGAGTCGGCCGGAAGGATCATGTTCTCATGCTGAAGTGAGAAGTAATTGTAGTTTGCGTCATATCCCAGCTGCTTAAGGAAGTGGTTGGTCTTCTTGTTAGCCATGGAAGCGAAGATACTCATTCCTTCTTTTCCGATATAGAACGGCAGGTTATTCGGACTGAGAAGTCCGCTCCAGTTCTTGTGCATCTCCGTTCTGTACCAGTCCTGATCCTGGATCGTATCCGAAAGATCTCCGATCACTTCGAGCATCTGTTCGAACTCGGGAGCATCCTGCTTTCCGGAAAAGATATCCGGCATGAAGCATCTCGGATTAAAGACGACGATCTCGATAACGATCACCGCGGCAAGGAATCCCGTTCCGAGACGCTTGAGGTTATAGATGATGTCCGGCCACTTCTCCAGCGTCTTTCCGTAGAAAAGGACACAGAGCAGGATCGAGAACAGGATCGTGGCAAAGAATGTATTCTCCTTCTCGGACATCTGTCCGAAGCTCTGGGAGAACACCGCCATGGAGAAGATGATCCCCAGTGCGGAGAAAAAGTGCTTTTTACTCAGACTCTGCATATTCAGATACGAGAAATATGCCACCAGGATCATGACAAACGAGAACAGGTAGGAATATCTGTAATTGAACCAGTTCGGGTCATCAAAGAGATGCCATGCCAGATTAAGCGGTGAGAAATGGAAGCACAGAAGGCCGAACCCGAAAGCTGCGCCGATGGCGATCTTCAGGTTCTTTTTGATCTTCGGGTTCATGAAGAAAAGGATGCACAGGAAAAGCGCCGTCAGACCGCAGAAGATATACGGGAGATTATTCGAGAGCTCACCGACCTTCTTTTCCATGACCTGGTCAATAACAGAAAGAAGTTTAAACTGCGGCTGCATGGTGATGGCGGACTCATTGACTGTATAGTCCGGATTTCCGATCGTATTGAGGCCGGCCGGAAGAAGGATACATGCACTCATCAGGGCAGCGGTAACCGCCGAGAAGATGAACATGCCGACCGTTTTGACGCCCTCATTTCCGCTGTCCTTCTTGAACTTGCCACGGTAGCCCATGATGCCGAGAAGGTAGATAAACGAGAATACGCCGACCA
>JAFWSW010000198.1 GCA_017519205.1 Clostridiales bacterium
CCGTTACTGCTTCTGATTTCATTTATTTTTGCGCTGATGCTGTGGATGTATATCCAGGTAACGACCAACCCTGTTGTGGAAAAGACGTTTACGCTCCAGCTTCAGTATGAAAACTACGAGGTGATGAACGAGAAGAATCTGTCTGCGGAGTACCCGATGCAGCTCGTTACTGTCCGTGTAGTCGGACGAAAGAATGTTATGGACAAGCTTACAGCTTCTGATCTTTCCGCATATCTGGATCTGGCTTCTGTGGATTCTACAGGTTCCGTAAGATTGAATGTCAATGTCAAATGCGACGAAAACGTATATTTCCGTGTTGTAATGCAAAGACCTGAGAATATGGCGATTTCGGTGTATACTCTTGAACCGGAAGAATCAGATTAAAGACGTGAGACTACGTCGATAGCCTGTTCGATACTGTCGGAAATAGACTGATTCCTATAACAAGCCATACGTCCGAGAAGATGAATGGAAGGGCATGCTTTTGCCAGCTCTTCGTATTTTTCGTACATTTTTTTACTCTCTTCATTAATAACAGGCTCGAAGGGCTCCCCGTTTCCCTTGGAGGCGGAAACATACGGCGCTTCGTACATAAGACTGGTATGCCCATCGATGTCCTGCAGAGTCATATATTTGCTCTCGGTGATACGGATCACTTCTTTATTTTTCGGAGTAAGAATAACAGCACAGTCATTTTGAAAGTCAGTGCGGATATCCTGAAAAGAGATCCTTCCTTTGCGGTAAGGAAGTGAGCCGTAACAGTAATGAAAGAGTTTATCCAGAGAAGGCGTATAGATGATCGGCCCCTTGAACGGAACTCCGTCAAATAGAACGGTCGTATTATCCTGATGGATAGAGATGCGTGAAAGAGCGTTAGTGTTAAGAAAAACGCTGATGGCCTGATGGTCGATCATGTGTTCCAGGATCGACATGAACCCCTGCATGGGCATGGCCTGAATACTATCTGTATAGTAGCAGTCATCATTTCCGATATCCACATACGCATCATTCGAAAAGGAGTCATCCGCCGGGACAAAAGAATTATCGTCCTTGCGGTTTATGTCTCTGGTAAGAATATTCTCGAGCATAAAGCGTCCAAGATCGAGAAGTTTGGAATCATGTGAATTCATCAGACGGTCTACGGAGACTCGCTTGATTCCCGGAAAGGCGGAAGAGATACGGGCAAGAAGTGTATCAGCCTGCTTGTTTCCGAAGATCATCTGTAAGGAGTTGGCGTTGAGCGGAAGAGGAACCATCTTGTTCTGTATAGAAAGATAAACACGATGGTTATAAGGAAAGAAGGCACCAAAACGTTTGATGAACTGGAAGACAGCTTCGCTATCCGTATGGAATACCTGAGGACCGAAAGACTGGACGCGGATACCATTAGGACGGACTTCTTCGAATAGAGATCCGCCGATATAGGATTCTGACTCAAAACATGTGACAGTATATCCGGATTCTGCGAGTAATCGTGCAGCGGAACATCCGGAAATACCAAGTCCGATCACTAGAGCGTCTTTCCTGATCACAAAAACTTCCCCTTATACAAAAGTAATATAATTTTATACGATTCAAGGCTAAAATTCAAAACATTTTTACATCGGCAAAAAGGACGTTTCAGCTGATACAAAGATGCGTCATTCTGTAATAAAGGATACGCAAAGATGTAAATTCTTTGCTATAAGTCCTATGTTACAATCATCATGAAAGTTTATGTTTGAAGGGATATGCCTATGAACAGCGCAGAAGACAGACCGAATCAAGGAGCGGAAAGAAAACCGATCAAGGGTGTTCCGGATCTTAGTGATCTGATGAATCAGGGAAATAAGACTACCGAGTCATCCGAAGCCGTCGATCTCTCATCACTTATGAGTGAGATACGCCGTGTTCCGACTGCCGGAGCACCGAAGTCTCTTGCGCCTTCGCATCCCCAGGAAACACAAAAAGCGGTACAGCAGGAAACAACTGAAATGAGAAGACCTGCTGCTAACGCTCGCCCTGCTCAGAGTGCGCCTGTTCGCAAGAATACAAATGGCGGAAGAAGATTACGTGATCCTAAGCTGGAAGCAAGAAGAAGACGCGTTTCAATAATACTTGCAACTACGATCATACTTGTGATTGCGGCTATCGGAACGGGAATATTCTATGCTGTTTCTCACCTGATGAGTAAATCAAAGGATACATCGGTTACTTCAAGTATGTCGTCGGTGGCTCCATCTACATCTCAGACAACTACTGCTCCTGAACTTTCGGAGAGCACGACTACTGAAACTACACTTCCTGAGGCTACACCTACACCGGAAGCGACTCCTTTCCCGGCCGGCGGATCATCCCTGACCGGCTATTGCGTCGTAATCGATCCGGGACATCAGGAGACGGCGAATAAAGATCCTGAAGTGATGTCTTCTGCAATGGGCGGTTCTAAGGATAAATCTGCGCAGGGTTATGTCGGAACTGTTTCAGGAAAAGATGAATCGGAAATCAACCTCGAGACGGCACTCCTTCTTAAAGAATATCTGGAATCTCTCGGCTGTAAAGTATACCTTACACGTGAAACTAATGACGTGGATATCTCAAATAAAGAACGTGCGGAGTTTGCCGTGCAGCATGATCCGGATGTGTTTATCCGTCTGTACTGTAATGCCGCCAATGATTCAAAGACAAGCGGCAGCGAAGTGATCGTTCCGTCTTCCGGAAAATATGCCCAGCAGCTTCCTGCGTGGGGCGAAAAACTCGGAAAAGCTCTGGAATCATATACGGGAAGTGCTTTTGGAGGATGCAAGGCGAGCGGAAATTACACCGGCCTGAACTGGGCATCCGAAGTTCCTTCCTTTATGATTCGTATGGGATATCTTACAAACAGTGACGATGAAGCGAATCTTCTCGATGAAGAGTACCGTTATAAAGAGTGCCAGGCAATCGCAGAATTCATCTCCGGAATGGAGAAACACTGAGCCGTTTGTTGAAGAACTGTCTTTGTGGTAAAATAAAACAGTTATTCTAACCGCGGAGGCGCTAAAGTGAAGAGACAAAGATTCCTAACGATCATAGCTTTCATGCTCTGTATCTTTATGCTGATGCCTTCTTGTAAACTTCACCGCAAACAGGCTGCTACTGAGCCTGAAGATGAGGAAGAAGAAATTGACGAGGAGGAAGAAGAGGCAGCCAAGTCCACTGCTTCTGAGAGTGACGATTCAGATACCCCTGTTTTCCTTATGAACGTTACCTCGTTAGATCAGTTTATCAGTGACGGATCGATCTTTGCCGAGAATGTTGCCGTTCCGACTCCTACCCCGATTCCTGTGACCCAGACTCCGCTCGGACTGACAAATGATGTCGATGGATATTTTAGCGGACCACTGGAAAATGCCACTATCGTTGATAATGAATACTTCCGTTTTACGATCTTCAGCGCGGAAGCAACTGATCAGGGGTATATCGTAAAGTCGGAATTTGAAAATAAGTCGGATGTTGCCTATAAACTTTATCTCCGTAATCCGATCGTGAATAATGAGTGCAATGATCTGGTGTACTATACCGATGTTATTGAACCTCACAAAGTTGTACCGGACGAGACAAATTTCGGAGATTGCTTTGCAAATTATGACGGATCTGTCCCGACCAGGATCTCATTCCTGATGCTTGCGGTAGAGATCTCCGGAACTAAACCTGCTGTTCTTGCAGACCCGGTAAATCAGCTGAACTATATTCCGGTAAATATTTTCCCTCAGGGAGAAGATGCATTTCATTATGAACCGTATGAACCGGGTCCGTCCTCGGATATCGTATATGACAGTGAAGGCGCCGAGTTCATTCTGGATTCGTTCGATGTTACCAATGGCAAATTAATGATCAACTATACTTTTATCAATAAAACAACGGATTATGTCCAGCTTCTTCTTGATGATGGAATGATCACGCTTGATAAGACGGTTATTAATGTCGGTTCGCAGGCGATCTATATTCCGCCTTACGGAAGACAGACGGGTGTTTTTACTGTCAGTTCCGCCGATCTTCAGCTTGCCGGTGTTGATCCGAATATGGTGAAACTTGTCTCGCTTCCGCTGAAAGCGAACTCTCTCAACGATGTCGAACATGGAATCAAAGTTCTTTGGGAGACGATAATCAAAAAAGAAGTTCATCTCGGATGATTTCCGATGAAAACGAAATAAAGGAAAAGGAAAAAGGAAATGGGTTTATTTGACAGAAAGAATAGTAATGCGGAGAAAAACGAAGAAAAGAATCCGGTGAGTGCCGAGATCAAGTATCCTTTTCTCACAATACTCGTAGAAGAAGTACTGTCGATGACGGCGACAGAAGTATCCATCATCGGAAATGTTCGCGGAGATGCGTTGAAAACAGGTCAGGATCTGTTCCTTCTCGGACGTAACAACAAATCGATCAAGACAAAAGCACTTCGTGTAGAAGATACCCTGATGAACAAGATGCCGGGTGCGGAAGTTGGCGAGAACGTATCTGTAGTTCTCGAAGGTCTTCGCAAAGCTGATGTCGAGCAATTTGATGTTTTGTCCTCTGTGAATTCTCTTTATGCTGAAAATGAAGCATCTGACGAACCGGTAAATCCTTTCCTTACCGGTCTTCTCCGTGAAGCGAAAAGACTTCAGGAAGAAAAAGATTTTATGGCGAGAATTATGGAGAATATTGCTACTGAAGCAAACTTCATTTCACCGTGTATGCACCAGCCCGGAAAAGAAGAGGGCGAATCAAAGATCGGTGTAGCCCTTCTTCGCGGAAAAGAAGGAAAGAACTATCTTGCCGCTTTCACTGACTCCCATGAGCTTGAAATCATGGATGGACTTCCGGAAAAACTGGTTCAGCCACTCGATTTTGCCCGTATCATGACGATCGTGGAGCAGGCTCCGGTCGACGGACTGTTGATCAATCCGAAGACAGAAGGCTTTGTGATTACGCGGCCGCTTCTTGAAGCGCTGGCTATGCATAAGCGTAAGGTCGACAGCCATATCCGTGAACAGAAACTCGATCCGCAGCAGCCGGTGATGCTGGCAGTTCCCAATGAGGAGAATCTTCCGACAGAGCTTTTTGAAGCGTTGCGTGAGCATATGAAAAACGAACCGCGTATCCTTCGTGCCTGGTATGGTCTGATGATGTTCCCGAAGGATGATAAAAAGACTCATCTTATCATTGTCGATACACTGGAAGAAGCTCCAGAAGTATTTGGCGGAGTCGGAGATGCCGCACGTCCGTATCTCGGTGAGATGCAGTTGAATATGCAGGCTGCCGCCAGAGTGGGAAAAATGACTGAGAATCTGATGCTCTTTTATGAAAGAACAGATGATATCAAGGTGTGATGAATAATTACGAATAAAGTGAGTGCCTGAGACTGAATTCATTCTCAGGCACTCTTTTTTGTGTGATTGGTGGAGGCGAGGAGAATCGAACTCCTGTCCGAAACCACGTTGACAAGGACGTCTCCGGGTGCAGTCCGTGTTTGGAGTATTCCCCTTGATCACGTTCCCGCGGACAGGAAGAGATCTCCGGTAGCTTCATAGATACATCTCCGGCGCAAAGCTTTGCCGAAGACGTGGTCCCGTTTAACCTGCCGACAGGTAAGGTCTGTCATCTGACATCTCCGGTCCGACCGACAGATAGGCCGGGGAGATGGTAGCTAAATTAAGCAGCTACGAGTTGTGTGTTGTTTGCAATTACTTGCATTTCTCGTTTTTTTAAGAGGCCAACGAGAATCCTCTACCCGCTTTCCAAGTCTCCACGACCCCGTCGAAACCAGTGCGCCCCCACATGTACAACTCTCTAAACATGTGTGTATGATTCGAGATTATACATAATGTGAAAATGAAAGGCAATAGAGAAGACTGCTTTATCACTTGCTTTATACAAGTGATATAATAGAAAGAGCCCCATAAGAAATTCTTGATAAGGAGATTGAAAATGGCTTCCGAATTTGTTTCTTCGCTGATAAATAAACTCTCTGTAAAACAGAAAGCCTCTCTTTGTTCAGGGTATGATTTCTGGCGCACGCAGAGACTCCCGATCAATAACGTTCCTTCGATCATGATGACGGATGGTCCCCACGGACTTAGAAAACAGGAATCCGTCGAGGGAAGAAGAGGCGCCGGAGACAGCCGTGAAGCTACATGTTTCCCGCCGGCGGCAACAACCGCCAACTCGTTCAATCTGGATCTTATGGATGCTATCGGACGTGCAATAGCTGAAGAAGCGATCGATCAGGATGTTTCGATCGTGCTCGGACCTGCTATCAATATCAAGCGGTCTCCTCTTTGCGGAAGAAACTTCGAATATGTATCTGAGGACCCGTATCTTGCCGGTAAAATGGGCGCCGCCTTTGTCCGTGGTGTACAGAGTATGGGCATCGGTACATCAGTAAAGCACTTTGCTGCAAACAGTCAGGAAAAATCGCGTCTTATCAATGATTCTATTGTTGATGAGCGTGCACTCCGTGAGATATATCTTTCTGCTTTTGAGACAGTCATAAAAGAATCCCATCCGTGGACGGTAATGGGTGCATATAACCGTCTTAACGGCACATATTGCTGTGAAAACCGTCGTCTTCTCACAGAGATCCTTCGTGATGAGTGGGGCTTTGATGGCGTTGTTATGAGTGACTGGGGTGCAACCAATAACCGTCTGGATGCTCTTGCTGCCGGCCTTGATCTTGAGATGCCGAGTTCTATTGGTGAAAGAGACCGCCTGATCTGTGAAGCGATCGAATCCGGTAAACTTCCGGTGGCTCTGCTGGATCGAGCTGTCGAGAGAATTCTGACGCTTGTCGAAAAAGGAATAAATAAACCGAAACCGACCTCATCTCCTTATCTTAATCACCGTGTGTTAGCAAAGCAGGCATTTGAAGAATCTGCTGTTCTTTTAAAGAATGACGGACTTCTTCCAATCAAGGAAGGAAAAAGCGTTGCTGTTCTTGGTGCGATGGCTAAACAGACAAGATTCCAGGGTGGCGGCAGTTCACATATCCATCCGACGAACGTGACACATGCGATCAGCGGTTTTTCGGAACAGGGTGGCAATTTCGTATATGAGCCCGGCTACTCGCTGGAGAGTGAAGAGGTGGATGAAAAGCTCCTTCGCGCAGCTGTGGAGGCGGCAACAAATAAAGATGTTGTTGTGGTTTTCGTCGGACTTCCGGAAAGCTTTGAGTCGGAGTCGTTTGATCGTACGCATATGAATCTTCCGAAATCCCATTTGCGTCTTATCGAGGAAGTTGTCCGAAAGAACAGTAATGTATGTGTTGTCGTATATGCGGGATCTCCGATCGAGATGCCCTGGGTGTCTCAGGTAAGATCGATCCTGATGGCATATCTTCCGGGACAGGAAGGTGCGGGAAGTATCGCAGATATCCTATATGGAAAGGTAAACCCGTCCGGTAAACTGGCAGAGACTTTCCCGCTTAAACTCACAGACACACCGACGTATCTGTATTTCGGTGAGACACGTCAGTCCCTGTACTGTGAAAGCGTCTTTGTCGGATATCGTTATTACGATGCCGCCAATATGCCGGTGCTTTTTCCGTTTGGTCACGGTCTTTCCTATTCCTCGTATTCTTATGGTGATATCAGCTTCACTTCTTCAGATATAAAAGAAGACGACCCGCTCACGGTATCCGTGGATGTTACCAATATCAGCGAAATGGATGGTAAAGAGGTCGTGCAGTTATATGTTGCACCTCCGAAGTCCAAAATCTATAAACCGGTGCGCCAACTGGCTGCTTTTAAGAAAGTATTTATCCAGCGCGGAGAAACCAGAACGGTACAGTTTGAACTTGATAGACGTGCTTTTGCATACTACAACGTTCAGATCGGTGACTGGCATGTTGAGACGGGAACGTATAAGATTGAGATTGGTTCATCGTCTAGAGATATCCGTGTTTCCCGTGATATCAATGTAACCTCTGCAAGACCTGAAGTTGAGGCTCCGGATTATTCCGACAAGGCACCTCAGTACTATAATCTAGATGTACAGACGAAGATCTTCGATAAGAAACAGTTCGAAGCAGTTTACGGAAAACCGATCAAGGAAGAGAAGGCACCGAAAAAGGGAGAATTCACACTGAATTCCTGTCTGGAAGACCTCAAAAACGGTAATATCAAGAGTAAGGCGTTCTATCGTTTCATGATGCACCGGGTCAAGAAATCGAACAAGAAGGAGACGCAGGAGCATCTTAGAAAGATGAATATCATTATGACGAGAGAAATGCCGCTTCGTTCCGTGGCTTCCTTCTCGCTGGGTGGTATTACGATCGAGCAGATGGATGCACTGGTCACGATATTTAACGGTCATTTCTTTAAAGGTGTGATGCGCTGGAGAAAGGCGAAAAAGAGAAAGAAAGACCTGTCCTTCCTCTGATTTGGAAACTGTATAATAATTGTTTCCATGACTTCTTCAAAATGAAATATCTCTGATACATGAGGACGGCTGCGCCGTGCTACAATATCGTTAACAAACTGCATACTTATGCAGAAAAGTACGGAGCGAAGCATGACGCAACTGCCAGCGCAAGGGTATTTCTATCCATATGATTCGATGGACGAGCTCTATTCCGAGAAGCAGCCGCCTGAGTTCGGGCGCCTGAATTCGGTATGGAAGCTTGATCTTCCGAACTGGCGTTTTTTCCATGCGAAGACAAAAGAGGATATCCCCGAGAGCTGGACGGAACCGGAGTTTAATGATGATTCCTGGGATCTGATCGAAGTGCCGAGTGTTTGGCAGATGCAGGGATATGGATATCCGAGTGAACTCATGTATGAGAAGAATGCGCTCCTTTCCAAAAAAACATCGAAACTTCAGCAGCGTCTTGCTGATGATGCCGGCATGGAAAATACCAATGATTTCGGCCTTTATCGTGTCTGGGTCAATCTGCCGGAACAGTTTATCCATCGCTTTGTATACTTTGTTTCTGATGGCATCGTCGGTCATTATTCCATCAGTATCAACGGTAAACATATTTCCGCTTCCCGAAGCACATTCTCGACTACAAAGTGCCTTTTGAATGAAGCACTGCATGAAGGTGCCAATCTGATTACGGTTGCAGTCCGTCGATTTGATATGAGAATGGAGAAGGGGAAACTGAAAAAGAATGTACGGGCGCAGGGAGCCTTTGGTTTCTCAGGTCTTTTCCGCCTGCCGTATCTTGTTGCTGAATCAGCAGTGGAGATTTCCTCCGTCCGTCTGTTCTCGTCGTTCCTTACTGACACACTGGCCAAAGACGTTGTGCCGAAGACGGCTATGGTTTCCAGTCTTTACCGTTCAGATAACGAAGAACAGCTCACGGGTCGTGAGAAGGAGACATTAAGTCAGGCGGAAATCAGAAGAGATGCCGGATTAAATGTCGAAGTGGAACTGCTTAATCATCTTCCTTACGATGTTCAGGTCACGATCAACTGCAGGCTTATGGAAGCACGGGACGAGTATGATCTTTATAATCTTCCCGAACACCGTCTTTCCCAGCGAAAAGAACTCTCCGACACCATTCCGAAGGAAGGTGTCAAGATTATGGGGACCGAGTTCTATGCGAAGCTGGTCCTTCCGTGGACAGACCAGACACCGAATCTTTATGACCTCATCATTGAAGTAAGTAATAATAAGGATGAAGTGATCTGTGTGAAGAAGCAGCGCTTCGGTTTCCGTACGATCACATATACAGAGAGTATTATCCACATCAACGATGTTGCCGTTCCGCTTCATGGCGTGAAATACTATGAGTTTGATCCGGAAGACGGTATTTCCGTACCTCTCGAAAGATTCCGTCAGGACATCCTTATGATGAAGAGCGCGAATATCAATACGATCTATGTCGTTCATCATCCGACAGATTCGAAATTCTTCGATCTGTGCGATGAGTATGGTATGTATGTCATTCTTCAGTCAGCGGCTGCAGTACTACCGCAGACAGTATATTCGCTTATAAATCATCCGTGCATCATCATGTGGTCGATGACCGGAAAAAGGTTTGAAGAAAACGCCTATCTCGATGTGAAGCAGCGTATCAATGCATTCGACGCGAAGCGTCCTTTGTACTGTGAGATAGATAAGACCGGTAATGTGTCGGATATGCCGCCGTTCCCGAACAATGCGGGAATGATCTTCGGCGAATGGTGTGACCTGTGTGTAAACCGCAAATATCTCAAGAGCCGATTAAAAGAGGATAAAGTGCTTTTTGAGTCGATCCTTGCCCGTCCGAGAAGAGAAGAAGACAGCATGGACCTGAAGTATATTCATCAGGGCGATCTTGTCGAGTACTCGGAACAGATCGGTGTATCTATCGCGCAGGGAATCGTTGATGCAAATAGAAGACCGCATCCGATTTTCTTTGAAGTAAAGAAACAGTGCGAAGGAATAAAGATCTTTTCCTCCGTTGATAATCCTGCAAATCTGAATGTACATAATGTGCTTCAGTTCGGTTCGACACCATCTATTGAATTGAAGTGGCAGCTGCTGCTTGGTGGTATCCGTCTTACCGGTGGTTCCGGAATCGTTCCGCCGATCCCGGCCATGGGAAATCGTACGATGCAGGTCCCGTTCCAGGTCAGTGATTTCCTTTCGCCTTCCTGGTGTGAGCAGTATCCGAAGGGTGCGGAGATATACAATCAGGCTGTTTGTAAGGAACTCCTGCTGTATATCCGATTGACACTGGAAAATGATTCTTTTTATGCAAGAGCCGGATTCGAGCTGGCGTTCTATCAGCAGGTTCTTGTTGATGAAGTGTGCGATCCGTCATTGGCTGAAAACAAAGCAGATGGTGAGAGCGGTGAGATTCAGATCATCGATGCATCCGCTCTTGAGAGTGCTCTGATTCTGGATGAGAAGAAGCCGGCTGTGCAGATGCTGACTTCACCGGCGCTCCTGTTCGCGCAGACGAAACACGTAAGATATGGTTTCAGCCGCCAGGAGGGTGGTCTGTGTTCGGTAAAGATCGAAGGAAAAGAATACTTTGATGGACTTCTTGAGCCCAGTTTTTACCGTGCTGCTTCCAATATCGACCGTGCCGATAAATCTTATGTGCTTTCACAGACTGTTTTCTCTCATGAGACGGACTGGAGAACGATCCAGGGTGAGATCCGGTTTATCGGCAGTTTCTATGAAATGGATGGAGATGATTTCCATCTTATCAGTAAGTATTCATCGAATGGTATGAAGGGACCGATCCTGGTTCATTATCGTGTTAAGCCTGACGGGCGTCTGCTGGCGACGATCGAATTTGTTCCGAAATTCGAACTGGTTCGATATGGTTTCCGTGTTCCGATCGATTCCGGTGCACATATCGGCTGGTACGGCCGAGGCAATGGAGAATCGTATGTAGATAGAAAAGAATCCCAGAGGATCGGCTGGTTTACTTCTCTTGATAGTCCTCTTTATCACGAATATGCACGTCCTTCTGAAAACGGCGCGCACGCGGATACGAAATATCTTCTTCTGCAGCTCGATGATATTAAAGGACTCAGCATCAGTAAAGAAAAGATGGATCCGTTCTCATTCTCATGTCTTCCTTATATGCCGGAAGATATGGACGATTGTTCCCATCAGGAACTGATCGAATCGGATGGACGTTTACATCTTTATCTGGACTTCTATATGAAAGGGGTCGAACGAGGCCCTGATATCCTCGACCGGCACAAGATCGCCAGAAACGAGCGGTACGAGGAAACAATTGAATTTGCTCCAAAACTCTAATTTCACTATATGAAGAGGGCCTTCGGCTTTATGTCGGAGGTCCTTTTTATTTTCGTTTGTTATCGAGAATAGAGAAGAGGTCTTTGCGCTCTTTGGGAGTCAGCTCTCTGTATTGTCCCAGAGGAAGTGTCCCGAGCGAGATATTAAGGATACGTATACGTTTAAGGCGTACGACACGGTATCCGCAGTACTCGCACATTCTTCTGATCTGGCGGTTCAGTCCCTGATTCAAAATGATGTGAAAGGAGTTTTTGCCGGTGAGTCTGACCTTGCATGGCAAAGTAACAGTATCAAGGATCGGAACTCCGTTTTCCATCTTCTTTTTGAATTCCTCATCAACAGGTCGGTCAACCATGACTACGTATTCTTTATCATGACGTCCTTCGGCACGGAGGAGACGGTTTACGATATCCCCATCGTTGGTGAGAAGGATCAGTCCGGTAGAGTTTTTATCGAGGCGTCCGATTGGGAAGATACGCTGAGGATATCCGATGTAATCGATGATATTATCTTTATCCCGTTTGTCTGTGGTGCATGTTATGCCCAATGGTTTATGAAAAGCAAGATATACATGATCGTCGGTAGGGAGTACCGGTTTTCCGTTTACAAGCACGACCTGACCGGGGAAAACCTGTGAACCGGCTACAGCCGGTTCACCATCGATCGTCACACATCCGGCCTCAACATATTCATCTGCTTTTCTTCTGGAACAGAAGCCGCTGGCACTGATGTATTTATTGATGCGGACCGAGGTCGAGGATTCGCCGGATGACATGTTTATATCCTTATCCATAGGGATATGCTCCGATCAATACCAGACAGAACCGGTAACACGCTTCAGTGTGAAGGTGAAAGTAGTTCCTTCACCATATTCACTCTGAACGGTAATGGTCTCGCCCATGTAGCTAAGGAGCTCTTTTGCGATAGCAAGACCTAAGCCGGTTCCTTTCTTGCCGCGTGCACGGTCAGCTTTATAGAAACGGTCGAAGATGTGGTCGATATCATATTCATGGATACCTTGTCCGGTATCGATCACGGATACCAGTACCTGATCCGTCTCATCACTGTATTCTGTGGAGATCGTGATGCTGCCGCCTGCAGGTGTATATTTCTTTGCGTTATCCAGAAGAATGACGATGATCTGCTCAACACGGTCCGGATTACCCATAACCGTCGGAAGCGGTCCCGTCTTATACTCTACGGAGAAATTCAGCTCCGCGTCTTCAAGAACCGGCTTAAATTTCGTCTCAAACTCGGAAAGAAGCTTGTTCAGGTCGAACGGGAATGTCTTAAAGGCAAGCGTTCTGGCCTGAAGTCTGGACAGTTCAAGCATGTCGTCGATCAGTCGGGAAAGACGCATCGTCTCGTGAAGGATAATACCGTAATATCTCTGACGGTCTTCCTCTTTCTTAACCATACCGTCAGCCAGAGGTTCAACGAGACCGCGCATAGCGGTGAGAGGAGTACGGAGCTCGTGGGAAACGTTAGCTACATAGTCTCTTCTGGTCTGCTCGAGACGCTCCTGCTCGGAGATATCACGGAAGAATCCGGTTGCACCGATGATTGCCTTTTCATTATCTTTGATCGGCACGATCGTGGAAGAGTAAGCGCAGTCTTTTGCTTCGATCGTACGCTCGTATGTTTCACCGGTCTTTATACAGTTCTCGAAATCTTCCCAAACCTCCTCAAACGGGATCAGCTGCAGTTTCTCTGTGAAAAGATTCTTTCGCGGAACCTTTTCGAAAAGAGTCGCAATAGCATTGTTGGAATAGTCCGGCTGCAGATCTTTGTTTACGGATACGATACCTTCGGAAATGATATCGAAGATTTCTTTGAGTCGGTTACGCTCTGTGGTAACGCTGGTGATCGATTTGGACAGCTTTTCGGCAAGTTCATTGACAGAGGCGGCGAGATCACCGATCTCACCTTTGGTCTGGTCATTCGCACGAACGGAGAAGTCTCCCTGACCGAGTGCGTTAGCAACATCAGTTACCCGGTTGAGAGGACGGATGAGACGTTTGCTGGCGAAGTAGACCGGAATAAGCATCGCAAGGGATACCAGAAGTGTGGAGAGAATAAGTACCTGACTGAAGCCGGATAAAGTAGATGGTGTTTCAATGACCTGATTTCCCACGATCAGATAAGAGACCAGTCTGTCCTCGGTCTGAACCGGGACCTGGATGAGCTTGATCGAAACATCCTCCTCGCTTATGTTCAGTGTTCCGCGAAGGTTCTTGTTATCGCTGTTATTGAGCATGTTTGTAGTACAGAAAAGACCGATCTCGTTGAGAATGTGAAGATCATCGCTCGTTTCCGGATTGGAATAGGTGACGAGCTGTCCATTTGCATCATAAAGCAGGAAGTAGGCACCGAGAACATCCTGAGAGGTATAGCCTTTACTGCTGCTTTTCAGTTTTTCGATGATTTCTGAATCGGATTTCATTCGTTCAGGTTCAGCCTGTTTTTCGAGAAAGTCCGCCATAGAACGGGCTTTCTCGATAAGGAGTTCCTCGGAATTGTCACGGAAGACTTCACCGGCGGCGTAGTTAAAAAGCGTAGCAGAAAGAAGTGCCGATGCGCAAAGCGCTACCAGCACTAAAAAGATCATCTTGCGTAGAAAGATGCTTCGGAACATCAGGAATTGACCTCGAACTTATAACCGACACCGTATACGGTGATCAGGGACCATGGGGCACCCTCGTAATAGATCTTCTGACGGATACGCTTAATGTGCGTATCTACGGTACGTGTATCACCAAAGTAGTCATAACCCCAGATGAGAGAAAGGATCTGCTCACGATCCATGACCTGACCGATGTGTGAAGCGAGCAGGTGAAGGATCTCAACTTCTTTTGGTGTGCAGGGAACAAGTTCGCCCTTGACCTTGACCTGATAGTTATCCAGGTTGATCTCCAGTCCTTCGAAACGAAGAAGAGAAGTGTTCTCCTGAGGCTCGTTGATACGGCGGAGGACAGCCTTGATACGGGCGATTACTTCTCTAGGAGAGAAAGGCTTAACGATATAGTCGTCAGCTCCGAGCTCAAGTCCAAGTACGCGGTCGATCTCTTCGCCTTTTGCAGTGAGGATAATGATCGGTGTTGAAAGAGTCTTTCTGATTTCACGGCAGACCTCGATACCGGTCTTCTCCGGCATCATAACATCCAGAATGATCAGGTCGGGTTTATCGGAAGCGACATGCGCCAGCGCATCACGTCCATCGTAAGCACTGGAGTATGTGAAGTGCTCCGACATCGAATTCTGCAGGACAGACAAGATTCCCGACATTTTCCAGGAATATCAGATCAAGATCCTCAAATCCTAGCTCCTTAAGCCCTCTGAACGTCATGTCTGCGTCCATATGGCAGAGTCC
>JAFWSW010000199.1 GCA_017519205.1 Clostridiales bacterium
AGCTTTTTGTCAAAGTCCGGGTAGGTCCCGGCATAGAATTTCGCCATATCCGTGAGGCTTCTTACAAAACAAACCGCCCTTCCTTGCATCTTGTTAAGCATCTCTCATCCGACAATGTTCCAGATATAAAGAGGTGCAGTCAGGGAGAAGATCAGGCAAGCGAACAGGATACAGGGAGCAGCGAACTCGAACTGTCCGTGCTTTCTGTAGTCAAAGTACGCAGTACCGACCTTCACGAAAAAGAGAATCGCTAGGATCATGTCGATCACAGGGAAGATAACCTTGTTCGTGATATCCTTAATCTGCGACTTCGCAGAGTTCCAGGTCGACTCGACGGCTCCGGCAACATCACCATTACCATCTGCCAGACAAGGAACTGCCATGATCCCAACCACCAGCACGATCATGAAGATCATGCAGAGGATCCTGCGGGTTTTACCCGACTTCAAAATACTCGTCATAGTTTTCACCTTCCTTCTTATTCATCTTTTTTCTTCTTGATCACTACAAAAGCAATCGCGCCACCTACGCAGATGGCAATGAGTCCGATCAGGATATTTCCTGTCGAATCTTCTTCACCGGTCTTCGGAAGCCACGGTTTCACTGTTACTGTCTGTCCCTCATCTGAGAGATCCTCATGCGTTGTCAGCAGGATGCTTCGTTCACTAGCATTTCCGTTATCGTCCGTTGTGACTTCGATAAGATACAGTTTCTCAAAAACCACCAGAGAGTCGTCTTTAGTAAGCGAGGATGCATTGAAATGGAAGACTACATCAACAGTGCCGCTCGATGTTTCCGGGATGAACCGGATAACACTTGTCAGCGGAAGTCCCGCTGGTGCAAAAGCACTTCCATCTGCCTTCACAATCATTCCAGAGAGTTCGTATACATGTCCGGGAATCAGGTTCTCATAGGAGACCGTGTCCACCAGTTCAACCTTCTCTTCCGGGTAGAACTCTTTCTTTCCCTCGACAGTGGCAGTGGTTCCAATCTCAGGGAAGATCACGGTCTGTTCCTGATCTTCGAGATCTGCGTGAGTAACTACTTCTTTTTCCAGATACAGGATCTTTTCAAAAGCAACTACGGTCTTCTTCTGAAGCAGGGAAGAATCCAAAGTAAAAGTAACTTCTACAGAGCCATCCTTCGTTTCTGCCGTGAATTCCTTGGAAGCAGTGATCTCGTTCCCGTTCTTATCCAGGATTGGTTCACCGGTTTCCTTGTCGATCAGAGTACCTGTTACTGTATAGGTTTTACCGATAACCAGTCCCTTGTAGGAGACAGTGTCTACGAGCTTAAGTGTTTCCGCGATAGGACCGATATGCTCGTTCGTGTAGCTGTCCTTCAGTGTAGTGCCGATATCCGGAACTCTGACTGTCTGGTTTACATCGTTGATGTCTGCATGGATAACAAGTACCTCTTCGTTCAGCTTCAGTGTTTCAAAAGCCACCAGGTGCTTGTTGGAGAGGCCAGTCGTATTGACAGTGAAGGTCACTTCCACTCTTCCTTCGCTCTTCGTAGGCTTGAAAGTAGCAGATGCTGTTACCGGATTTCCATCCTGATCCAGCAGTGCTTCACCGGTTTCCTTGACCATGAGAGTTCCCTCGATGGTGTACTCGAGATTCGGCACCAGATTCGAGTATGTGACAGTATCGATCAGAGTAACCTGCTCCTGGTTTCTTGTCATCTCACGCATATCTAGATCGTCTGCCAGATCCTTGTCAAAGAGTGTCGTCTTGATGTCCGGCACCTTCACAGTCTGATCTTTGTCCGTGATGTCTGCATGTGTCGCCACTTTGATCTTGTTGTAGTCAAGATCTTCAAAAGCAACGATCGTGCTGCCATTGAGCAGGGAACTGTCGAATGTGAATACCACATCTACATGGCCCTGAGGTTTCTCTGGAGTGAACTCTACTGTGCTGCTGATAACAATGGAATCCTTGCCAAGAAGCGGTTCACCGGTCTCCTTGTTCATCAGGATTCCTGTCAGGGTATAGGTCTTTCCCGGAAGTAGATTGTAATAGGTAACCGTATCCACCAGAGTGATCTCCGAAGCCTGCGGAGCTACGTGTGCACCTGTTCCTTTTCCAACCAGAGTTGTCTTGATGCTCGGGAAGTACACAGTCTGATCCACATCCGCGATGTCCTCATGAGAAACAATGAGAATGTCCTGGTAATAGAGACTTTCAAAAGCTACCAGTACGGTATCATCAGCCACTTCACGAGTCAGATTGAACTCAACTTCCACTTTTCCGTTTCGAGATTCGGGTGTGAAGGTTACACTAGATGTGATCTCTTTTCCATCCTTATCTTTCAGGGATTCACCAGTCTTCTTGTCCATGAGCTTACCTGTTACAGTGTACTCAAGACCAGGAATCAGATTCTCGTATGTCACGACATCGATGAGCTCTACATCTCCGTCTGTAGCTACACGATCACCGGTATTCTTGTCTGTAAGAGTTGTATGCAGATTCGGAACATAAACGGTCTGTCCTTCATCCTTCAGATCAAAATGGATACCGACCCACTTTTCAGACTCTTCGTGTCTGACCTTTTCAGCAGCCACGATCGTCATGTTTCTGGCTACTTCCGTGTTGATTTCAAACGGAACTTCTACTGTACCGGCTGTTTCTTCCGGTACAAATGTCACGGAACTTGTAATAGCT
This sequence comes from Clostridiales bacterium, assembly GCA_017519205.1. Classification (GTDB taxonomy): domain Bacteria; phylum Bacillota; class Clostridia; order Saccharofermentanales; family Saccharofermentanaceae; genus Scatonaster. The sequence goes on from JAFWSW010000199.1 coordinate 2,664, forward strand.
TTGCCGTCTTTGTCTTTGATGGCTTTGCCTGTCTTCTTGTCATAGAGGGTACCGGTCATGACATAGCTTTCGCCTACGTGAAGGCCGTTATACTCGACTGTATCGATGAGAGTAATTGTCTCTCGAACGATAGTCACATGTTCCTTTGTTTCCTTGTCAGTCAGAGTAGTGCCAATGATCGGATTGTGATTCAGGAATTCTCCGGGAACACCCTTTACGACTTTCCACTGCACATTGTCGATCGTCACATCTCTCTGTGTAGGAGTCAGTGAGAACGGATAGTAGTTCGGGTCAGTCTCGTAGTATTCCGGAGCATAGTCTCCACCACCAGATAACTCTTGTCCAGCGGCATTCCTTCAAGAAGATAGATGCCGTCGCCATCCTCATCGGTCAGCGTTTCAATATAAACTGTGTCTTTGCCATCGAACTTACCATCGCCATTCAGGTCGTTATAAACTCGGAATGTTGCTCCGGTAAGTCTTTCGCCGGTTTCCGCATCGTACTTCTCGATCTTCATGGATCCTGTTGAGGTGATTGGATTCACTACCGGGCGTCCGGTGAAGTCAGCATGAACGGTAGCTGTTAGAGTAGCAGCATCAAAAGCACCGTTCACTGTGATATTTTTCTCTCCATCCTTACTAAGAACAGCCTTAATGCTACCGGTATTCGGTGTCCAAGAGATCGTGATCTTCTGAACCTTGTCATCAAGTTTGCAGTCAATCGCGATCCACTCGCCGTCATACAGAATCTCTGTAGCCGGCTTTGTTTCCTTAATGTAGAATACCTTGGTCTGTGCCAATGTACTGTTTCTCAAGGTCTTAGGGAATGAAATCCCAGTATATGTGTAAATTCCATCCTTCTTCGCATCTGTCATAGTTGTGACTTTTCTTGTGCAGGCTTCATCGTAATACACGGTAAACTCTGCACCACGAGCCTGACGGCCAAGATTGTCCACCTTCTTGATGGAAATGTCTGCATTTGCTTTCACATACGGAATGTTCACCCAAGGAGCAGTGGTCAGATCAGCATGCACACTGGATGTTGTTCCATCGAAAGTGCCTGCTTTTGTGATTCTCGGTTTAGCCGATTTGAAATCGGTAACTGCTCCGTCGTAGAGTTCTGTATAGATATCTCCAGTCAACGGATTCCATACTGTTCGAATCGTCTTAACGGCTGGATCCAGTTCGCATTCAGCATCCACCCACTTGCCATTGATCTTCACCTGAGTGGCAGCAGTTCTTTCCTTGATATACAGAATCTGTGTCTTTGCTCCGGAAGACTTCAGCTGATTATTCCATGAAAGCACGGAAGATTCGAAGATACCGTCTCCGTTTGCATCCGTAAGTGTAATGAAGGAATTACTTGTACATTCCGGATTGGTATAGACCCCAAATGTTGCACCCTTGGCTTCAAGGCCCAATTCATCTACTTTCTTGATCGTGAAGTCAGCATTTGCGTTCACGAGCTGATAGTTGACTGTCTTACCATTCTGGTATGCAGATCCAAAAGAAATGGACCCTGAAGTGTTGGAGCCGGATCGTGATGCTGATCCGCCGCTTGTACCAGTAGAAGACCATGTCATCTTTCCGGAAGATCTGTCAATGGTGATGATGATGGAATAGGTCGTGTTGTTCGAATCAAACGTTGCCTTCCTCCAGGCTCCATCCACATACACTTCCTTAGCCGGAGAAGTCTCCTTGACAGTATATGTTCGTGTAATAGGAGTAGTCACAGCATTTCCATTAACATCTTTGTCGTAGTAGATCTTTCCTTCATCACCAAATTCAGACGCTGAAAGCGAAAAAGCATAGTGCCCATCGTTCTTAGTATCTGTCATGGTTCCAAGAGCGGTTCCATTTGCTTTATATACCGTAAACGTAGCTCCTCTGGATGGATTTCCGTTCTCATCGATCTTTGCTGTAGAGAGAGATGCATCTGCTGTATACATTGCACGATCTACATGATAACTAAAGGAAGCATACACTTTTGAAGAAGAAGCTGTTGCCGATATAGTGAGCTGATTTCCGTTCCCTGGGGTCCACAGAATAACACCCCAACGGTTTTCCGCATTGTTACTATCAAGAGTATAGATAGGCTCTCCGGCCTGTCCTACTTCTGCCGAATTACTGTACACCTTCGTCCACTCAAGGGTAACAGGTTCATCCTGAATTGAGATGGTAAAGTCAGTTGATGAAGCATTTTGCATCGGACCACTGTAACTCATTCTATTCGTGGGCGTATAGTAGGTATACCCATAAGCGAAATGTCCTGTCCTGTTTTCAATGCTTGTCTGTTTATAAGCATGAGACTGTGCCTCGCTCGAAGAACTATAGACGCTAATGCTGCCTGTTGTATTGGCGGCTCTGGTGTCACGATTCTGGTAGTTGCGAATACGGGATCGAAGGGTATCGATAGAACCCTGAACAGAAGAATTTCTGGAATAGTATGTATTTCCGGTAATTACTTCCCAAATGAGAGCCTGCGTCGCAACATACTTGTGGTAGTTAGGATTTGCCATGAGGGTGGCATCATCCGCATCGTGATCGAAAATACCTGTCTGTACTTCGCCCCATCCATTCTGGCCGTTGTAGCCGCAGACATAAATCATTCCGACAGCATCACGAACTGACATGCTATATGTGGAATTCCAATCACTATTTGTATACATCGAGGCGGTGACATAGTCCGTATCGTTCAGATACTTGCCTTTCTCAACGCAGTACACCGGAATCCAGGTGCCATCTTTGACAACCGCCTTGGCATTACAGTTCGAAGTACCTTCCGGATTGCCACTGTGGTAAAGCTCGGCGCATTTGGAATTGTGTGTCATGTGGATTGTTCCATCTCCAATTGGTGTACCCCAAGCTGCAAGCCTTGCATTTGAGATAATCGGAGACAACGAGATAACCGCTGCTACAGTAGCAGCAAGTGTTCGAATAAAGCTTTTCTTTGTTTTCTTCATGTTATTGTCCTTTCCTGAAAAATGGCATAAGAAAAGCACTCTCAGTTACTGAAAGTGCTCGTCCTTGCCTCAATTAACTATTGAATTGTTTAGAAGTCCATAAATACTACGGTTGCTCCGCCGTGACCAACCCATTTTCCGGATTCTTCATCATATCGCATTCGTTTGAAGCCGACACAGTATATAGAAAATACCCGAGTATCTTCCCACCATGCTCGATGCGCATCCGAATTAAAGAGGCCGTTATAGCACGTCTCTACATTCACTCCGCCAGAAAGATTAACCTCGGAACCAAGATGTCCATTCGGTCTCCAATGGTCGAATTGAACTGTGGACTCTGCCGCTCTAGTCTTCATTTCTGATACATGATTCGAATCTGTCGGAAGTCTGGATAATCCGATGCTTTCACGGTAATCGTTGATTCTGGTTGCCAGTCCACTCATATCCACATAGTACCCGTAGATTCTTTCCGTCTTTCCATCTCCCATATCAATGTCGATAATCTCATACCCATTTTCTTTCGCTGACTTGTCGATATCGAATGGCGCAGGAACAGGCGTTGGTGTATCTGTCGGGGTTGGTGTGTTTGTAGGAACAGGTGTTGCCGTTGGTTCAGGCGTAGAAGTCGGAACCGGAGTATTAGTTGGTACCGGTGTCTGCGTTGCCTTAGGTAATTCTGTAGGAGCCGGATCTTTGGTAGGAGCAGGTGTCGGTTCTGTCTCAGCTGGTTCAGATCCTTCTGTTACAGATACAGATGGCTCAGTTGATTCTGGCACAACGGTATCACTCGCTGTGGTTACAGTGCTCTCCGTTGTTTCCAGTGTTGTTGTGGATTCTTCTTTGATTTCGGTTGTTTCTTTCTGCGTCTCTAACTCTGAAGCAGTCGTGATCCCGATATCGTCTTCAACAATCTTCCTAGTACCCTTAGCCTTACAACCAACGATTCCGAGGATCACAGCTACGATTAGAACAGCAGATACGATTTTTCTGCCTCTCATACTGTGACCTCCTATAAGTACATCCTGATAGATGTGTTCTTACTTGAAATATATCTTCTTTTCGAGAGGATGTCTATAGGATTTCACGGCCGAGGGGTAAGAATCACATCATCAGTCCCAATATTGGAACATCTTCCTCATCCGGAGCACTTTCATCCACCGAGAAGGGAAGTGAATCCATCGTCTCGTCGCCAGAAATAGGCGTGTCGTTGATCTGTGCTTCCGAAGAGTCTGCTTTCACATGCTGACGTTCAGCCTTATACTGCTGAGAAATTGCCAAGGACTGAGCATATGCATCAAGTACTGAGTCTTGAATTGCCTTCCACATGTCGTGAGTAACGGGATGAGCAACATCAACATATCGCTTTTCTCCGTTGACTTCCTTTGAACGAACCGGCATCGATACAAAAAGTCCGTTCTTTCCTTCGAAAATAGCAAGTCCTCTGACACGGAAGCAATCTGCAATTGTGATCGTTGCCATTGCTCTTCTCGCATCTGTGGAAGCGTCAGCCTCACTGTTCATCCACGTGATCCTGGCAGTAACTCTCGGTGTTTCTGCCTGTGTGTTCATCTCATTCTGATTGTTGTTCTCGTTCATTGTTCTTTCCTCCTGTTGTGAAATAGTCTGCTCATTACGAGTTCTTCCCAAAAATCTGCTCCAGTACGAAAAGCACTTTTTCCATGTCCTCTGGAACAAGTTCAGGAACAAAAGCCGTCACCACAATACCCTGTTCAGGTTCCTGAGGTACTGCTTTCTTCTTAGGTGGCTGCGGAATACTCTTGGGGCACATCCCAACCTTTGTCAACACAATGTGCCTTCCATCCTGTGTAAGTTCAAATGCAAGGAAGTCTCCATCGTGGATCCCCATTGCTTCTCTCATCTCCTGAGGAATTGTAGTTCTGCCTTCTGTTCCAATCTGTTTGATAGCGTTTTTCATAGTCATAATTCCTTTCATTTTGGTATTTCAGCATTTCAAGCTGAGTGTTTCTGAATGTATTCCCGAACCTCTTCAGGGAGGTAATCAAGAATGTCCTTGTGATAGGTGGTGTGTGCGAAACTAAGCAACATATCGTATCGGCCTGTCTCATAGAGTTCAATCAGATAATCTCGAGTTCCTTGAAGATCCTTCATCTCACTTCCAAAGAGGATCTTGTCCTTGAGATCATCGTTATGATTTCGTTCTGCAATTTCAGAGGCCATAACCTCGATATTGGAGACATGCGAGTCAAGAATGTAGTTCCTGGCTTTCAGCGGAGTATCTATACCGGACGCTTTCCACTTGTCGAGAGTGCTCTTAACATATTTCAGATCAAACTGATCTTTCCGGAACAGGTTATCCTCTACAGCCAGACGAATCATTTCCCGGTCCTCCTTATACAGAACCCAGTTTGAACAGATTCGAATCTCAGTCACCCAAAGCGATCGACCAATCATCTCTTCGATGAATGACTTAAGTTCGGCGACCGCCTGCTCCTGCTCTCGCGCACGCGAAGAAAGTGAGTAAGTACAACTTTGTTCTTCAGTACTTTGTTCTTTAGTACTTTGTTTATTAGTATTTACTTGTGACTGATTTTCCGCATGCGGTTTTTCCGTATAGGGTTTTTCCGTATACGGTTTTTCCGCATGCGGTTTTTTGACATGCGGTTCAGATGCCTTGTTTCCAGGCTCTTTCGGTGGTTCTTCGTAAATTGTGTATGCATATGAAGTCAGTCGACCTTTTGCATCTCTATCTTGATATCGAACGATATATCCTTCCTTTTCCAATTCCTGAACGGCGCCATTGATTGAACCAATCGATTCCTTACAAATATGCTTCAGACCTACTAACGTGTAGTCCCAGTCATCAGGAAGCGAAAGCATCAATGCATGTAGCCCTTTAGCTTTCAGTGAAAGGTTGTGGTTCCTAAGAGAATGATTTGACATACACGTGTAGTCTTGTTTCTTTTCTACTCTAAATACTGCCAATGCATTGTCCTCCTTGTCTTTCGTCAGAATAGAAAAGCGCCCGTCCTGTTCTCTGTAGAGAACAATACGAGCGCCTAAAGCCTTATGGCGGATTCACCGCTATAAGCCGTCGAGCATCTTGTGAATTAACATGCTAGGTACCTCCTAATCTTTTCATAGTCTCTTGAAACATCAATATCCATCGGGATCTTCAGCCTCTTAAAGACTTGTGTCAGTGTGTAGTTGAGAGCATCTACTGAATCATTCTTGAGCCGGACACACTTGCAGTTTTCGAATTTATATCCAGTCTGTGGGATAATTCGAATAAGCTTGATGCCCGAGTTCAAACAGAGCCAGTTCTTCGCATTCTCATATCGCCAGTCCCTCCAGCCTTCTCTCAAATGCGAAGTGAGCTCTATAGCTGCACACTTCTCCGGGAAGAAGATCTGTAATGGGATCCCGATATGACCAACTTGGTCGTATACGACCGAAAAACCTGTTAACGCCGAGTAATAGCGGATTACAGCAATTCGAAAACCACTGTCTTTGAGATCTCTGGTAAGTTGCTGTTGCCGAACCTGAATCAGGTGTTCACGCCTTCTAGTGGCAAGCAACTCCTGTTTTGCATTCCGACGTTCCTGCCAACGTTCTTCTCTACTTTTTGCTACACAGAATGGGCATCCATGGCCTTCAGATCGGTCAGCTATTCTTGCTAACCATTCGTTTCCGCATTTGCTACATTTCCACCAAAATGGTTTATTCGAGAACTCTCCATACTGTTGTGGCATGGCAGGAAGATTCTTTCCAGACCACTCTTTCGCCAGTTCAGGATGTCTGGAAGCCAAATCATTGACCCCAACAAGTATCTTGTTACTGGAACAATATGGGCACCCGTGGTTGTTACCCCGGTTCTTCGGGGTAGCCGTCCACGTGTGACCACAAACACCATTCCAGATAATTGGCTTGTTTGATCCATAGGAAACCTGATCCGGACCCAATTCATTCACTGGTGACCACTCGCTGACCAGATTCGGATGAATCTCTAAAAAACTCCGCACGAAAGTTAACCTCCTTTTGTAGATAGGTTGCCTTACTATTGCGGAGACAAAAAAAGACGCTTTCGTTGATGTTTTATCGTAGAAAGCGTCTTTTGCTATAGACCATTATTCGAATGATTTGCACTCAAAAAATGAATATTCATCTGTTATCGTATGCACAACTTAGATAATTTGTATGCATAATGTATGCATTTTCTTTCTCCAAGTCTTGAAACCGCTGAAATCTCGGGCTTTATTTGTCCAACGACTTCATCGTCGGGAACAGCAAAACGTCGCGGATGGCGGGGCTGTCGGTGAGGAGCATGACCAGGCGGTCTATACCATATCCGATGCCGCCCGTCGGGGGCATGCCGATCTCGAGGGCGTTAAGGAAGTCCTCGTCGGTGTGGTTGGCTTCTTCGTCGCCGGCTTCAAATGCTGCGTCCTGAGCGGCGAATCTTTCTCTCTGGTCGATCGGATCGTTAAGCTCGGAGTAAGCATTACACATTTCCCATGTGTTGATGAAGAGCTCGAATCTTTCTACCTTTTCGGGCTCGCCCTTCTTTTTCTTTGTAAGAGGGGAGATGGCGATAGGGTGGTCCATGATGAA
>JAFWSW010000200.1 GCA_017519205.1 Clostridiales bacterium
GCGGCAAATGCTCCGTCATCCTGCCCGAGCGAGGAGACGCAGGTGATAGCTCTTGCGGCGCACTCTCCGTCGACCCCGATCGAGCTTCCGGCACAGGCACCGACATCCGCTCCGGTGGAGGAAACGGTCCCGAAACAGACGCCTGAGCCGCAGACAGAGGCTCCCGACAATGCCGCTCCGCAGGAAGAGAACCTGGATTTCCCGGATGTGCACGGTGAAGCTGAGAAGATCGACGTATTCGGAGACGACGCGTAATAAGACATAAAAAGAAGAAAGAAAATCCGGAAGAGACAGCCCCGGAACACTAGGAGGAAAAAGAGATGTCAACGAACAAAGCATTCTGGCGCAGATGGCTGGGAGGTTCGAAATCACATACGGATGCGGTACCGGCCGGAGCAGCGGCTGATCCGCTCGAGGAAGGTCTTCGCGGCCTGGAGTGGTCCGAAGAGGAAAAGAGAAAGGTCAAGGTGGAGGAGAGCTTCGGCGAGGAGATCGGTAATGCCACTACCCACGGTATCATGGCGTTCTTCATGCTGTGCATCATGCCGTATGCCGCGATCCATTCCTATCTGGAGGCACGATCCGGAAATGCGGTCCTGGATGCGGTTGCGATTTCCATCTTCTGTATCGGTACCTTCCTGATGTTCCTGATGTCCACCATTGACCACACCATGAAGCACGGCACCAAGCAGAAGGAAGTATTTAACCGGCTTGACCACATCATGATCTTCTATGCAATCGCCGGCACATACACCCCGGTCTGCCTTTCCATCATCGGCGGCAAGTGGGGTATCGGCCTTTGCGTGGCTCAGTGGCTCGTAGTTATCTGCGGTACGCTGAAGAAGGCGCTCGCTTTCTCCAAGTCGGCGGTATCCTACGTTTTTTCCGCACTGCTTTATCTTCTGATGGGCTGGATGATCGTTCTGGCCTTCCCGATCCTGTACGAACAGGCAGATCCGGTCGCTTTCTGGCTGATCCTGGCCGGCGGGATCTGCTATACCAGCAGTGTCATCCTGTTCTTCATGCGATTTAAGTTCTCGCACATGATTTTCCACCTGCTCGTAGTTTTTGGAGCAATTTGTCACGTGATCGCACTCTGCTTCTTTTCGTAAATTTTGAGAGGTAAACATCTATGAAACATTTGAAAAGCACTATTGCCGTTCTTCTGGTTCTTTCCATGATGGGCCCGCTTTCTGCCTGTAAGAAAAAGATCGCGGAACACAGTGGAAAACTGAGTATCCCGGCTACCGAGGCAACGGAGACGACTACTCCGACGACCACTCCTACCACGACAGAAACGACAGTTCCTACAGATACCAGCGATCCGACGGACACTTCCTCGGATCCGACGACGAGTCTGAATCTTAAAGCACCTGTTCCGGTGGAGAACTGCTCGATCGATCTTCTCCCGGAAAATGAACGGTTCCACTACGATATGGGACTTACACTTGATCCTTCCGATAACACGGTGAGCGGTCATGTGGTCGTGAAGTTCTTTAACTATTCCGATAAGGCATGGGATGAACTCTGTCTCCGTGACTATCCGAGCCTTTTTAAGGATGCCAAGACTTCCGGCGTCTCCGGCTCAGACGGTGCTCTGACCGAGATCACGAACATCGAGGACGGAAGAGGCAGCAAGAGTATCACCATGAGAAGAGACGACGATGTTTCTGTTGTATGGTTCCCGCTCTCCACTCCGCTCCAGCCGGGCGAAGAGATGATACTGAGCTATGACTTTAAGGCAAAGATCCCGTCACTGGCGGACCGCTTCGGTGTGCATGACGGCGTATATAATGTCACGAATTTCTACCCGATCCTTGCCGTATATACCGAGGACGGATGGTCTCATGAGAAGTTCTACAACATGGGTGAGTGCTTCTTCTCCGAGATCTCGGACTATAACGTCATGCTGACCGTTCCATCGGATTACAAGATCCTGACTACAGGTGTGGAGACTAAGGCTGCTCCGGACGGAAGCAACACGAGATATACGATCGAAGCTCCGTGCGTCCGCGATTTTGTATTCTGCGCATGCCCATCCTTTAAGTTTTTTGAAGGTGACTATAAGGGTGTCCATATCCGTGTCGTCTATGACGAGGCACATCCCGCATCTTCCGAGATGGACGAGTGTTCGGAGGCTTCCCTGAAAGCGGCCCAGGATTCTCTGGCGGCATTCGGTAAGGCATTCGGCGAGTATCCGTATCCGGAACTGGACATCATCCTGGCACCGATCGATGCGGGCGGTATGGAGTATCCGAACCTGATCATCTGCACCGCGGAATCCTATTACTGCACGAAGCAGTCCTATGAACCGATCCCTTATCAGACGATGAGCACGGTCGTTGCTCATGAGATCGGACACCAGTGGTTCATGGGTATCGTCGGAAGCAACTCCGGTATGGAGCCGTGGCTGGATGAGTCTTTCGCTTCCTATACGGAGATCGTATATGCGGAATATATGGGCCTTACAGACCTGTATGCATATTACTCCAGAACACTTCTGGATCTGTCGAACCCGGCATACAGCGATGCTCTTAAGCAGTCGGACCAGCTCCCGATCAACCGTTCGTATTACTCGTTCAGCAATACGAATGCCTATGTATATGCTGCATATGAGATCGGTAAGATGGCACTTTACCAGATCGAGGAGATCGTGGGAAGAGAAGAGTTCCACGGCATCATCCGTGAATACGTTCACAGAAATGCTTTCACCAATTCCACGGAGGACAGATTCTTCGAAGCGCTGTACGATTGCGCGGGCACGGATAATGCAGATCTCAACGCGCTCATTAAAGAGGTCTTCAACCGTTAAAAGCTTGCAAAACACGCGAAATGTAATCTTTTCTTGCATTCTCTTGACATGGGAATTATAATGGTGCGTGCTGATATTTTATATGTATTGAAAAGGAAGGGCATAAATTATGTCTAATAAGACGGATAAGTCAGGAAAAGCAAAGACTAAAAAACACATGAAGGTTTCCAAGAAGAACAAGATCATTGCCACTTTAGTCGTGGTTGTTCTGGCTCTTGTTTGCTTCTGCTATTTTGCCCATCAGACCGGTCTTCCGGCCAAGATCCTTCCGGGTGCCAAGATCATGCATACGGTAGATGGCAAGGAGAAGACGGTAAAGAAGATCAGCATCGTCGAGATGAACTACTATTACTACACGACACTGAGCGGGTACACGCAAGCAAATATTGTGAAGACCCAGGAAGATCTTGATAAGGTATATAACGCGAATAACGGTCAGACATACCGTGAGATGATTTGGGAGAGTGCGGCAAATACCGCTCAGGAACAGTACCTGATCGCAGCAGCTGCAGATAAGGATGAGAACTTCAAGAGCGTTGCAGCGAAGGATTATGCGGAAGTACAGGTTGCCAGCATGAGAAACCTCGTGAAGCAGTACAACTCCCTCTATGGTTCCAACATGACCATGGACCAGTACCTGGCAAGAACATACGGTAAGGGTATGACCGTTCAGATCTACAGAAAGATCATGAGACGTTCTGCTCTCGTAGATGAGTATACCCAGTATGTTAAGCAGTTTAAGAGCGCTCCGACAGCGGAAGAGGTTCAGGCGAAGTTCAACGAGGATCCGGCTTCCCACAAGAGCGTAAAAATGCAGATCTATTTCGTACAGGCGGAATACTCCAAGGATGATGCCGAGGATGTAAAGAAGACTGCTATGGAAGCTGCCAGTGCGAAGGCTCACGAGATCGCCGATGACTGCACCAATGCAGTAGAGTTTAAGATCCGTGTTCGTTCCGTCTGCGATGAAAACTATCGTAAGCGTATGGATAACGGTGAAGACCCGACAACTGTAGAAGGTCTTTCCAAGACTCAGCTTGAGTCCTACAACAAGGAATTCGCAGAGCTGTGCTTCAATCCGGATACCAAGGCAAACACAACCATGGTATTTGAAGACAGCGAGGGTGTTGGTTACTTCGCAGCACTTTTCGAAGAAGCATACATGGATGAGGAGCAGGTTGCTTCCTTCCGCGTGATCGAGCTTTCCGATGATCTTCTGAAGGACATCTCCAAGACTCCGACAGACAAGACTCCTTCCTTTGAGAAGTTTGAAGCTGAACTGCAGGGCTATATGAACTCTGTTGATTCCGAAGAAAAGTTCATCGAGCTTGTAAAGAAGAACACCATCGAAACAGCGAAGATTTTGAATGGCGGTCTTTACACCGACGTTACCGAGGATGATGAAGAAATGTTCCCGCTGACACAGGTTCAGGAAGGTGAAGAGCCGATTCTTGCTGAGGAAGATAAGCAGCTGATCGAGTGGCTCTATTCCGCAGACAGAAAGAAGGGTGACATGAAGATCATCCGCTGCGCAAGCTCCGTTAAGCTCTACTACTTCGTAGACAATGTTCCGGCTTGGCAGAACAGCCTGCGCAACACAATGACAAATGAAAAGTACGAGGCATGGTACAACGAAAACGTAGCAGACGGTTCGTACTCAACAGTTATCAATCACGGCCTGATCGATTTCTTCACATAATATTTCTTGAAAAAAGAAATTTATCGTTGACACTTGAAATAGATCGTGGTATCATTCTATACTGCGTTACAATGGGTAGGGGTACTTTACCCATTTTGACGGAAAAGCACGGCGGAGCTTGCAAAGCCTGCTTTTGAGTAGTGTAGGAAGGTGCGCGATCTATTTTTGCGTACACGTAAACAGAGTTGTTTACGAAGTCGAGAGGTGATGTGTAATGGTGCGTCCCATCAAGCAGGGAAGAGCAGAGAGAATGTCTTATTCTCGTATCAACGAAGTCATCGAAGTCCCGGATCTTATTGAAGTACAGAAGAATTCCTATAAGTGGTTCCTCGACGAGGGCCTTATGGAAGTACTCGAAGAAGTATCTCCGATCAGGGACTTTTCGGGTGATATGGAATTGTCCTTCGTAGGTAAGGAATTCGATATCGATAACCCGGCAAACACGATTGAGCAGTGTAAGGAGAAGGATTGTAATTTTGCCGCTCCGCTCAAAGTGAAAGTTCGCCTTTTGAACAAACGTACCGGTAAGGTAGAAGATCAGGACGTCTTCATCGGCGATTTCCCGATCATGACCGAGCATGGTACATTTATCATCAACGGTGCTGAGCGTGTTATCATCAGCCAGCTTGTCCGTTCCCCGGGTGCGTATTTTGACGCTATCCACGATAAGTCTGATGCTTATCTTTATACTTCCCAGGTCATCCCGAACCGTGGTGCATGGCTGGAATATGAAACTGATGCTAACGGCGTGATCTACGTTCGTGTAGACCGTGCACGTAAGTTCCCGCTGACCGTTTTCCTGCGTTCTCTGGGTATCGGCACCGATGAGGAGATCCGTGATCTCTTCGGTGACGAGAAGTTCTTGAGCGAGACCATCGCGAAGGATCCGTCCCACAGCCGTGAGGAAGGTCTTGCAGAGCTGTATCACAAGCTCCGTCCGGGTGAGCCGACATCTCTCGAAGGTGCAGAGTCTCTCCTGAACGGCATGTTCTTCGATCCGAAGCGCTATGACCTCGCACGCGTAGGTATTTATAAGTTAAATAAGAAGCTGTCCCTGGCTTCCCGTATCAAGGGTCATAAGGCAGTTTCCGACATCGTTACCGACGATGGTGAAGTCCTCCTCAAGGCCGGTGAGATTATCACCTCCGATAAGGCTTGGGAGATCCAGGATGCCGGTATTAATGAAGTATATGTATACCCGATCACTAAGATCGGTGATGCCGACAGAATTTCCGATCAGGCTTTCAAGGTCATCGGTAATGCTAGAGTAGACGCAGACAAGTTCATCCGCGCCAGCTTCTCTGCAAAAGAACTGAAGGGCTTCGATATCAACGAGACCCCGATCAACGAGATGGTTCGTACAACGATCCTCCGTAACATCATCACTGAAGTACGTGCTACTGCTAAGAAGACAGAGTATGCTGAGAAGCTCATGGAAGCTCTTCGCACTCAGGTTACTGAGCTTATGCCGAAGCACCTCGTAATCGAGGATATTATCGCTTCTGTCAGCTACCTGCTCGGCCTGCAGTATGGCGTAGGTTTCAGAGATAACATCGACCACTTAGGTAACCGTCGTATCCGTTCTGTCGGTGAACTCCTCCAGAACCAGATCCGTATTGGTTTCTCCCGTATGGAGAGAAATATCAGAGAGCGTATGAACGCTGCTTCTGACGAAGAGCCGACACATCCGAACCAGCTCGTTAATACCCGTCCGGTAAGCGCAGCTGTTAAGGAGTTCTTCGGATCTTCCCAGCTGTCCCAGTTCATGGATCAACCGAACCCGCTGGCAGAGCTTACACATAAGCGTCGTCTGTCCGCACTCGGTCCTGGCGGTCTCTCCCGTGACCGTGCAAACTTCGAAGTTCGAGACGTTCACTCCTCTCACTACGGCCGTATGTGCCCGATCGAGACTCCTGAAGGTCCGAACATCGGTCTTATCAACTCCCTGGCTACATATGCCAAGGTCAACCACTATGGTTTCGTAGAGACTCCGTACCGTGTCTGCGATAAGGAAAAGGGCATCGTTACTGACGAAGTCGTTTACATGACAGCAGATAAGGAAGATAACTACAACATCGCACAGGCGAACGAGCCGATCGACGAGAACGGTAAGTTCATCAGCAAGAAGGTCGTCTGCCGTCACCTCGATCAGTTCATCGAGGTAGATCCGTCCGGTGTCGATTACATGGACGTATCCCCGAAGCAGCTCGTATCCGTTGCTACATCGCTTATCCCGTTCCTCGGAAACGACGACGCGAACCGTGCTCTCATGGGCTCCAACATGCAGCGTCAGGCTGTACCGCTCATCAAGCCGGAAGCTCCGATCATCGGTACCGGTATGGAATACCGTGCAGCGAAAGACTCCGGTGTATGTAAGGTTGCGAAGGAAGACGGACAGGTAACATTCGTTTCCGCCGACCGCATCGTGGTTACTTCCGCAGATGGAAAAGAACATGAATATCGTCTGACCAAGTATCAGAGATCCAACCAGAGCACATGCATCAACCAGCGCCCGATCGTAAGAATGGGTGAGGAAGTGAAGAAGGGCGATGTTATCGCGGATGGTCCTTCCACTGAAAACGGTGAGCTTGCTCTTGGTAAGAACGTTCTCATCGGATTTATGACCTGGGAAGGTTATAACTACGAGGACGCCGTTCTCATCAACGAGCGTATGGTACGTGATGATGTTTATACATCCATCCACATTGAAGAATATGAGTGTGAAGCCCGAGACACCAAGCTCGGTGCCGAGGAGATCACACGTGAGATCCCGAACGTTTCCGATGATGCTCTCAAAGAACTCGACGAGAACGGTGTTATCCGTATCGGTGCCGAGGTTCGTGCGGGCGACATCCTCGTTGGTAAGGTAACTCCGAAGGGTGAGACTGAGCTTACTCCTGAAGAGCGTCTCTACCGTGCGATCTTCGGTGAGAAGATCCGTGAGGTACGTGACACATCCGTACGTGTTCCGCACGGTGAGTCCGGTATCGTCGTTGACGTTAAGACCTTTACTAAGGAAGATGAGAATGTCCTTAAGGGCAGCGTGAATAAACTGGTTCGTGTCTATATCGCCCAGAAGAGAAAGCTCTCCGTTGGTGATAAGATGGCCGGTCGTCACGGTAACAAGGGTGTTGTTTCCAGAATCCTGCCGGAAGAGGATATGCCTTTCCTGCCGGATGGTACACCGCTTGACATCGTACTCAATCCTCTCGGCGTTCCGTCCCGTATGAATATCGGTCAGCTCCTCGAGGTTCACCTCGGCCGTGCTGCCCGTGCCCTCAACTGGAAGGTCGCAACACCGGTATTCGACGGTGCAAACGAGAGCGACATCATCAAGGCATTCCAGCTTGCCGGAATCGATGAAGACGGTAAGACGATCCTTTACGATGGACGTACAGGTGAGCCGTTCGAGAACAGAATCACCGTTGGTGTTATGTACTACCTCAAGCTCCATCACCTTGTTGATGATAAGATCCACGCCCGTTCGATCGGACCATACTCCCTCGTTACGCAGCAGCCTCTCGGCGGTAAAGCCCAGTTCGGTGGTCAGCGTTTCGGTGAGATGGAAGTTTGGGCCCTCGAGGCATACGGTGCTGCACATACTCTGCAGGAGATCCTCACAGTCAAGTCGGATGATATCACCGGCCGTACAAAGACCTACGAGGCAATCGTCAAGGGACAGAGCGTACCGGAGGCCGGTATTCCGGAATCATTCAAGGTACTCGTCCGTGAGCTCCAGTCTTTGGCTCTGGATGTCCGCATCTACTCCGGCGACGAAGAGTACAAACTCAAGGATGCCGCAGATGAAGAAGAGAATCTGCCGACACCTGATCCGGAGCTTCTGATGAAGTTTGATTCTCTGGCTGAGAGCGAGATGGGCGCAGCCGGTTTCTCTGAAGTAGGCGAAGACGGCGAGCTGATCGACGACTCTGCTGAAGATGAAGAACCGAGCATGGACGATCTTGCTTCCATGGAAAAAGAAGAAATGTGAGTAGGGAAGGAGATTGCAAATATATGTTTGAAATGAATCATTTCGAATCGATCGGTATTCGCCTGGCATCTCCGGAGACCATCAAGAGCTGGTCCCACGGTGAGGTAAAGAAGCCGGAAACGATCAATTACCGTACGCTCAAGCCGGAGCGCGATGGCCTTTTCTGCGAGCGTATCTTCGGACCTTCCAAGGACTGGGAGTGCCACTGCGGTAAGTATAAGAAGATCCGTTATAAGGGCATCATCTGCGACCGATGCGGCGTAGAAGTTACCCGTTCCAAGGTTCGTCGTGAGCGTCTGGGTCACATCGAGCTCGCTGCTCCTGTTTCCCACATCTGGTACTTCAGAGGTACACCGTCCCGTATGAGCCTTCTGCTCGATGTTTCCCCGAAGCAGCTCGAGAGAGTTCTGTATTTCGGTGCTTACATCGTAGTTGATCCGGGCACGACAGGTCTTGCCAAGTGCGCGATCATCGATGAGCAGGAATATCAGGAGAACGTTGAGAAATACGGCAAGTCCGCTTTCAAGGCTATGATGGGTGCAGAAGCTGTTAAGATCCTTCTTCAGGAACTTGACATCGAGGCGCTGACCGCTCAGCTCCACGAAGATTATCAGTCTGCTACCGGCCAGAAGAAGGCTCGTATCATCAAGAGACTCGAGGTACTCGAGAGCTTCAAGAAGTCCGGAAACAAGCCGGAGTGGATGATCCTCGATGTACTGCCGGTACTTCCGCCGGAACTCCGTCCGATGGTTCAGCTCGATGGCGGCCGTTTCGCGACATCCGACCTCAACGACCTCTATCGTCGTGTAATTAACAGAAATAATCGTCTCAGCAAGCTCCTCCAGCTGGGTGCTCCTGAGATCATCGTAAGAAACGAGAAGAGAATGCTTCAGGAAGCAGTCGATGCTCTCATCGACAATGGCCGTCGTGGACGTCCGGTAACAGGTGCTTCTTCCAGAGCTCTCAAGTCCCTGTCCGACATGCTCAAAGGTAAGCAGGGCCGTTTCCGTCAGAACCTCCTCGGTAAGCGTGTTGACTATTCCGGCCGTTCCGTTATCGTTATAGGACCTGAACTGAAGATGCACCAGTGCGGTCTCCCGAAGGAGATGGCTCTCGAGCTCTTCAAGCCTTTCGTAATGAAGCGTCTTGTCCTCGAAGGACATGCACAGCACATCAAGACAGCGAAGAGAATGGTAGAGCGTGCTTCCGATATCGTATGGGATATCCTCGAAGACGTTATCAAGGATCATCCTGTTATGCTCAACCGTGCTCCTACGCTCCACAGACTCGGTATCCAGGCTTTCGAGCCGGTACTTGTTGAGGGTCGTGCTATTAAGCTCCATCCGCTCGTTTGTACCGCGTTCAACGCCGACTTCGACGGTGACCAGATGGCTGTACACGTACCGCTCTCTGCAGAGGCACAGGCTGAGGCAAGATTCCTCATGCTGTCCACTAACAACCTCCTGAAGCCTCAGGATGGTAACCCGGTAACCGTTCCGACACAGGATATGATCCTCGGATGCTACTATCTGACGATCACCAAGCCGGATGAGAAGGGTGAAGGCATGATTTTCTCCTCTATCGATGAGGCGATCATGGCATATGGCGATCATCACCTCGAGCTCCATGCTCCGATCTCCATCCGTATCACCCGTGAGTTCAACGGTGCGCCGATGACAAGAATCGTTAAGTCCACTCTGGGACGTTTCATCTTCAATGAGATCATCCCGCAGGACCTCGGCTATGTCGACCGTACGAAGGAAGGCAACGAGCTCGTTCTCGAGTGCGACTTCGTAGTTGGTAAGAAGCAGCTCGCTGACGTTATCTCCCGTTCGATCCGTGTTCACGGTATCGGCGAAACCGCGAAGCTCCTCGACAACATCAAGGCTATGGGTTATAAGTACTCTACCCGTGGTGGTATCTCCATCGGTATCGAGGACATGATCGTGCCAGATGTTAAGGAGAAGATGGTTCACGAGGCAGAAGAGAAGGTCGAGTACGTCAACAAGATGTACAAGAGAGGTCTCCTCGACGAGGATGGACGTTACACCTCCGTCGTTAAGATCTGGACCGCTACAACAGATGCTATTACAAAAGCACTTATCGATTCTCTTGGTCAGTACAACCCGATCAAGATGATGGCTGACTCCGGTGCCCGTGGTTCCGCTCAGCAGATCAAGCAGCTCGCAGGTATGCGTGGTAACATGGCGGATACATCCGGTAAGACCATCGAAATCCCGATCAAGTCTAACCTCCGTGAAGGCATGAACGTTCTCGAGTTCTTTATCAGTTCTCACGGTGCCCGTAAAGCGCTTTCCGATACAGCTCTTAAGACAGCTGACTCCGGTTACCTGACACGTCGTCTCGTTGACGTTGCCCAGGATGTTATCGTTACCGAGGAAGACTGCGGTACAGACGATTTCACATGGGTCAAGGAAATTGCCAACATGGCAGGTACCAAGAAGGATGTTGTTAAGTCTCTCAGCGATCGTCTTACAGGACGTTATGCTGCAGAGGACATCTATGACCTGAAGAATAAGAAGAAGCTCCTCGTAGCCAGAAATGAACTGATCACTGCAGATGTTGCAAAGAAGATCGAAGAGTGCGGTTACGAGAAGGTCAAGATCAGATCCGTATTTGACTGCCGCGCCCGTCACGGTGTCTGCAGCAAGTGCTACGGTGTCAACCTTGCATCCGGCCAGCCGACCATCGGCGGCGAAGCAGTCGGTATCATGGCTGCCCAGTCCATCGGTGAGCCTGGTACACAGCTGACCATGAGAACGTTCCATACCGGTGGTATCGCTTCCGGTGAAGATATTACACAGGGTCTCCCGCGTGTTGAGGAGCTCTTCGAGGCTAGAAAGCCGAAGGGCCAGGCTATCATCTCCGAGATCGACGGTATCGTCAAGATCACAGAGGATCAGAAGCACAAGAAGATCATCGTTGTTACTCCGGCAACTCCGGAAGGCGAAGCGGTTACTGTTAACCCGAATCCGGACAGCGAGATCGAGATCGAAGAGAAGCACTACGCAATCCCTTACTCTGCGACCCTCAAGGTCAAGGACGGCGAGTTCGTAGAGGCAGGCGACCTCCTGACCGATGGTACAGTCAGCCCGCAGGAGATCATGAAAATCAAGGGCGTTCGTGGCGTACAGAAGTACATCGTCAGCGAAGTTATCAAGGTTTATAAGAGCGGTGGTGTTACCATCAACGATAAGCACATCGAAGTTATCACACGTCAGATGATGCGTAAGGTTCGTATCGACGATCCGGGTGAGACAGATCTCATGACCGGTTCTACCGTCGACATGTTCGACTTCGAGGATGCGAACACGAAGGCAGAAGCTGCAGGCAAAGAGCCGGCGAAGGGCAAGAGAGTCCTCCTCGGTATCACCAAGGCTTCCCTCGCTACCGATTCCTTCCTCTCTGCTGCATCCTTCCAGGAGACAACACGTGTTCTCACCGATGCTGCAGTTAAGGGTAAGATCGACCCGCTCTACGGTCTCAAAGAGAACGTTATCATCGGTAAGCTCATCCCGGCTGGTACCGGTATGCCGCGCTACCGTAACATCACCGCAGTACCTGTACTGCCTGAGAATAACGAGCTTCTCGGCAAGGATCCGGTCGTTATCCCGAGCACGATCCCGGCAATGAGCGAATCCTGATAGAGCCGTTAGAATCAAAACTCAAAAAAGAGCTGTCTTACTGAAAGGCAGCTCTTTTTATATGCGGACGGGTGCTTTTGAAGCGGGACAAAAGGACCGGAAATCTCGTCTAATATATAAGTTCGTAAGGAGAAAAAGAAACAGGATTGTAAAATAAGAGAAACGTCACTTATGTTGTCTTGGTATATTACGGAGAGTAAAATACAAAGTAACTAAGAATGCCCAAATATAGGGCAGAGAGGAAACGGATGCGGCAGCAGAAGAAATACAAAGATAGAAGACTGTCGGTCGTCATCATCGCGGTTTGTACTATGATCACATTCCCGATGCTGATGATCCCTGTCGGCCTACGCGAAAGTACCCCGCCGGGTGTGCTCGTGGGCCGTGCATATGCTGATGCGTACCCGTATTCCGACCAGGAAGACGAGAAACTCGTCGAGGACTGGGCGCTCCCGGCAAATACTTCAGATACTACCGATCCGGATGTTGATCCGGACGCCGATCCGACCGCAGATCCATCCGCTGACCCGGATGCTACAAATGTTGATCCGGATGCCACTGGTGAAGATAATCCCACTGAACCCGAAGGACCGGATGAGCCGCTTGAGCCGGATACCGAAGCACAGACGGTCGAC
>JAFWSW010000201.1 GCA_017519205.1 Clostridiales bacterium
CACCTATGGTGGAGTGATCGTAAGCAATTGCGATCTGGGAATCGACTCATACAAACCGGCTGATAAATACACATGCTATGGTGCGAACAACCACGGAAGCATTGTCGAGATCAACGGCGACTGGTATATCTTCTATCACAGACATACAAATAACACCTGGTATTCCAGACAGGGATGTGCCGAGAAGATCGAATTTGCTGAAGATGGCAGCATCAAGCAGGTTGAGATCACTTCCTGCGGCTTAAATGGCGGACCTCTTCGCGATACCTGCGAGTATCCTTCCTATATCGCCTGCAATATCTTCTCTGAGACGGATGATCCGAAGGTGCCTTATGTTGGTCAGCATAACGTTGCAAGAGTCATTCAGGACGGACGTGATGGTGATCACGAGGTCGGTTATATCACATCTATCAGAAATGGCACGACGATCGGATATAAATACTTCGACCTGAACAAGGTAAAAGGACTTAGAATTCATGTTCGCGGTTATGGCAACGGTACATTTGAGGTCAGAACCTCTATTAATGGACCTGTTCTTGCTGAGATCCCTGTCCGTTTCATGACTGTATGGGAGAAATATGAGGCATCCTTCACCACAGAGATCACTGAAGCCAAAACACCACTGTATCTGACCTACCGAGGCGGCGGTGATGTAGCTCTCAAATCGTTCTCATTTATTCATTAAGACTTCGATTCATTACAATTTTTTCTACCTCATCCTCATTGGAAAAGGACGGCCCTATGGACCGTCCTTTTTCTAATGCGATATAGATGAATCCAAGTATTAGAAGAGGCCTTTGATCTTATCTACAAAGCCGCCTGCCTTATCTGCAGATAATTTCGCCTTAACACCATCAACGACACCGTTGATTACGTCATCCGGAAGATCAACACCGATAATGCCTTCAACTGTCTTAACCGGCTCTTTTTCAAAGTTTTTAGCAACATCCGGATCAGATTGAACCTTCTTTACAACTTCATCCACTTTCCCTTTAATATCCATGTTTATCACCTCCATGATGTATTAAAGATATTCTATCACAATTTGCAGAAACTCTGCTAATTCTACAAATTCTTTACACATCAAAGAATTTCAAATTTTACCTTGCATTTTCGATATATGTTTAGTATTATAGTTAAGCACTTGCGGATATGGCGGAATTGGCAGACGCGCTAGCTTCAGGTGCTAGTGATCGCAAGGTCATACAGGTTCAAGTCCTGCTATCCGCACCAGACCGGTAGTCTTTAAGACTTCCGGTCTTTTTTATTCCGCTTTATTCCGCAAAAAAAGACTGCCTTGTGATAACAAGGCAGTCTCTGTGCAACAAAATATCTTCGGGCTTGGATCAAACCAAGGACTTTCTCAATTCCTCACCGGAAAGCGGGCTGAGATACGACGGAGCAATATCAAGAACGGTCTTGCATCCGGTTACACCCTCTTTAGAAAGACGGGCAATAGCACGAGCATATGCTGTAAGAACGCCGGCTGTGAATTCCGGATTGGAATCCAGCTTCAGGCTGTATTCGATAACGTGCTTGTTCTCTTTGTTGAAACCGGATACACCGGATCTGAAACAGAAACCGCCGTGCGGGATACCGCTGTGGTTCTTCTGCAGTTCTTCCTCTGTGATGAAGTGTACTGTTGTATCGTAATCGGAGAAATAGTTCGGCATTGTCTTAATGTCGTTCTCGATCTGCTTAAGATCAGCACCCTCTTCCGGAACAACGAAGCACTCACGTGTATGCTTCTGACGTGTCGTCAGTTCAGGCTGCGAACCGGAACGTACTGCTTCCAGAGCACTCTCTACCGGGATCGTGTACTGTTTGCCGTTCTTAACGCCCTTAACACGACGGATCGCATCAGAGTGGCCCTGGCTTACGCCCTTACCCCAGAATGTATAGCTCTCACCTTCCGGCAGGATGCTCTGGGAATAGATTCTTGCCAGAGAGAACATACCCGGATCCCAGCCAACAGAGATCGCACCAACAGTGCCGGCAGCTTTTGCAGCAGCATCAACCTCTGCAAAGTGCTGAGGAATGTTCGCATGTGTATCGAAACTGTCAACTACGTTGAACATAGAAGCAAGCTTCGGTGTCTGCTCCGGAAGATCTGTAGCGGAACCGCCGCAGAGGATCATAACATCGATGCTGTCCTTCATTGACGCTACATCGTTAACGGACATGACCTTCGCGGATTCCGTCTGAATCTTTAATGTAGAAGGATCACGGCGTGTGAATACTGCAACAAGTTCCATATCCGGATTTTGACGGATGCTTGACTCGACGCCACGACCTAAATTACCATAACCGTAAATACCAATTCGAATCGCCATTTTGCAACTTTCTCCTTATAGTATTTCATATTTTTATATAACAAGGTGAAGTATAGCACTATTATTTACCTAGTACAACGCTAATATGAATTATTTTCTGAATGAAATTGCATAATCTTCCTATTACCTGATATAAGTGCTTTTAATATAGCTTTTGATATAATGATTTATATGGAAAAAGCACTTCACAAGATCTCTGTCCGCGCGCTCAGCGAGCGCATTTACCGTTCCGGTTCCCTACTTGGTGCCGGCTACGGAGGTGTGTCCGGACTTGATGGTACCAGGATGCATCAGCGTGTATTTAAGGATATCAAGAACGAATACGGTGAAGAAGGCGTTTTTTCCGAGTATTCGCTGGGGACAACTATCGAATATGAACTGTTCACCATCCAGATTTCCGGGCGAGCCGACTGTATCATCGAAGATAAGGAAACATCCGAAATCAATATCATTGAGATCAAGACGCATAACCGCGTTGCCGAAAAGGTAGAATCCCTTATTCTTCCGACCCATGAGGCTCAGGTCAAGATATATGCCCATCTCTATTATCTCTCCCATCCGGATGCCAAAGATATAACGATTACACTTCGTTATGTATCCTTCTTAAACTATCAGTTCCTGGAGAAATGCCGAGTATTCACTCGCGAAGAAGCGGAAGAATTCTTTGAGAACACGATGGCACTGTATCTTGCGGAAGCCACCAGGATCAACAATTACGAGAATGCAAGAAATGAATCGATCGCTTCTATGAAATTCCCATATTCTGTTATCAGAAACGGTCAAAAGGACTTCATGAAGTCAGTTCTTTCTTCTCTGAAACACAAAGAAACTCTCATCGCCGAAGCTCCGACCGGAATCGGAAAAACGATCAGTACCCTCTACCCTGCTATAAAATGGCTTCCGAATGCCGAAGGCGGAAAGATCTTCTATGCTACGGCCAAGCTGGCCACACGTGAAGTTGCTGACAAAGCACTCTGCGATATGAGGAATCAGGGACTGGTAATCAAATCGATACAGCTTGCTCCGAAAGAACAGATGTGTACAGCCAAAGAAGAATTCTGCGACAGCCGCTTCTGTGCCTTTGCTGACGGTTACTATTCGAGGTTAAACGCTGCGCTCGAGGAACTCCACACTCTGGATGCTATTTATCCCGAGGATATCCGCAGAACCGCTGAAAAACACCGCATCTGCGCCCATGAACTCCAGCTGGACGCCTCAAACTTCTGCGATGTGATCATCTGTGATTATAATCATGTATTCCACCCCAGGATCCGGTTGCAGCGCTATTTTGCCGTGAACGAATTCTGTCACACGATCCTGATCGATGAGGCTCACAACATGATCTCACGATCCCGGGACATGTTTAGTGCCGTTCTGTCACGAAGTACTCTTCTCACTGCGCTTCCCGTTCTCTCGACGATCTCCCCGAAAACGGAAAAATACAGCCATCAGCTTGTTGATTACTTTACGCTCTTGGATTATGCCTTTGAAAAGGATTCTGCCGGGTTAAATATGGCTGAACCACTCATCAAGGAAAACGAGATAGTGATCGGGGAAGATTTCCGAGCGACAAGAACAGTCCCTAAGAACCTGTATCAGCTTCTATGGGCACTCTGCTTCCATATAGCGAACATCCTGGCAGATCTCGAAGATAGAGAGAAAAGGAGGATATTGTCCGAATTCTACTTTGAAGCCAGATTCTTTTTGACGATCATAGAGCTTTATTTCGATGATGCGTATATTATTGAGGTTACACGCTCCGGTGCTTGTGATAACGGTCAGTATGATATATCCATCACTCTCGATTGTCTGGATGCTTCGGATAAACTTGCTTCCATCTTGAAAGATAACCATAATGCCGTATTCTTCTCTGCCACCATGTCTCCTCAGCAGTACTACAGGAGCATGATCGTCGGCAAAGAAACGACCTTTTCAAGAATGATACAGCTTCCGAGTCCTTTCCCGCCGGAGAATCTTCAGGTCTTGATTCTAAAAGATATCCGGACAACATATCAGGAAAGAAACTTTACATGCGATACGATCGCAAAGACGATCCTTCGTATGGTTTCCGGGCATAAGGAGAATTTCATGGTTTTCTTCCCATCGTTTGCCTATATGGATATGATCTATACTCGATTATCCAAATCAACGATGATGGACCCCGATATTGAGATCATGATCCAGTCGCCGGGTATGAACAGTGAGGATAAAAAGCGATATTTGGACCGTTTTAACCGTCATGGAGATAAAACACTTCTCGGTCTTGCCGTGCTGGGCGGACATTTCGGTGAAGGTATCGATCTTGTCGGTGACAGATTAAAAGGAGCTTTCATCGTAGGAGTCGGTCTTCCGCAAATCAGCAAGGAAAGAGAGATATTGAGTCAGTATTTCCAGAATAAGTTCGGTGACGGCTTCTCTTTCGCATATAAGTTCCCCGGCTGGGAGAAAGTCCTTCAGGCAGCCGGTCGAGTGATCCGTGATGAGAATGATAAAGGATTCATAGTACTCATGGATGAAAGATACGCGCGTGAAGACTATCGTACGCTCTGGCCTGACCACTGGAGACCGACCGAGTATATTTCTGATGAAGCAGAGATCCTCTGGGATGACCTATAACCTCAAAGAGGCGGGAGCGTATCCAGGATCTCCATCTTATCGTAGTTTTTCTCAAGCCTGTCACATAGATACCGGTGCGTTACGGCGCACAGATCGTCAAGGACATATTTTTCTGCTCGAAAAGCACTCAGCCGCTCTAGAGGTGCCTCTCGTATATATCTAAGTGCTTCCACGCAGCCAAGCGAAACAAACTGATAGTCCTTTGCTTTTGCCACACAGCCGATAGAAGAACAATACAGCCTGCATTTACTGAAGGAAAACGCTCTTGTCGGCATCTTCTCCGGATTTCCGCAATCACACTCGCTAAGGTCGAAAGCAAATCCAAGGACATCCATCACACGCCATTCAAAAGCAGCAACGATCTGACGGTGCTTTTCAGGATGTTTAGACAAATCGTAAAGAACATATACCAGAAGAGTATAGAGAGACTGGGATGACTCGGGATCCACGGCGGTATCCTTAACGATCTCCAGTATATGAGATGCACAGGTCAACGCTTCAAAGGAATCATAGAGACCGCGGAAGCTTTCGACTGTCTCCCCTTCTTTGAGATAATAGAAACCTTTGCTCTCACTTAACATGAAATCTGCAAGGAGCGGAGGTGTCGCAAGCGGTGCCAATCGGGACGAATGCTTCTTTGCTCCGGGAACCATCACTGATATCAAGCCCTGCTGTGGAGTAAGAATAGTAATTATGGCATCCTGATTTCTATGCGGTTTGGAAGCGATAACCACGCCACGTACGGAAAAACTCGCTCCCATGCTCAGTCGTCCTTCTTCTTGTAACCAAACTCATCAAGGAAAACCTGACGATTCTTCCAATCCTTACGAACTTTAACATGAAGGTCGAGGAAAACCTTGCATTCGGTCATTTTCTCGATGTTTTCTCTGGCAGCTGTGCCTATTCTCTTGATCATCTGACCGTTTTTACCGAGAAGAATACTCTTGTGTGAGTCCTTTTCACATATGATGGATGCATGGATCCGGATCAGGCTTCTATCATAGCTATCCACAGCATCCTCATTCAACACTTCTTCAAAAGCATCGATCTCGACTGCTGTACCATGAGGGATCTCCTCATTTGTATAATGCAGGATCTGCTCACGGATCAATTCCGCGGAGATCTCACGCTCAGACTGATCCGTTACTTCCTCGATCGGAAAATATCTCGGCTGTGAAGGTAAAAGACGGATGATCGCATTCATCAATTCATCCACCCCATCATCCTTAAGCGCAGAGATAGGAACGATATCGGTAAACTCAGCAATCTTCGAGTAATTGGCAATAATCGGAAGCAGTGATTCCTTAGATACCGCATCAGCCTTGTTGATTGCCAGAATAAGCGGCTTCTTGAGTTTCTTTGCCATTTCTGCAGCTCGGATCTCAACAGATGCCGGCTTTTCAAATCTACCATCAGCCATCAGAACAACAACATCCGCACCCTTGGCCGCACGGAAAGACGAATCCACCATGAACTCAGAAAGTTTCGACTGAGGCTTATGGATACCGGGAGTGTCTACGAAGATGACCTGGGCATCATCACGGTTATAGATAGCCTGGATATTGTTTCTGGTCGTCTGCGGTTTATGAGAAACGATTGCAAGTTTCATACCTGAGATCGTATTCAGAAGTGTCGACTTACCGACATTCGGACGTCCTACAAGTGCACAGTATCCGCAGTGAGCAAGAATCTCACCGACAGGGTGCTCATCTTCTTCAAATCTATCAACTTCGGAAGATCTGGAAAGACCGATCTCAGTCATGATCTCTTCCTGTTTGCTGAACATGGACTCTTCATCTCTTCCGTTCTCATGATCAAATCCCATAAGGTGAAGAAGCGAATGAACGGCCAGAAAAACCATCTCTCTTTCAATGGAGTGGCCATACTCTTCCGCCTGTTTTCTCGCTTTTTCAGGGTAGATCACAACATCGCCGATCGGAAGAAGCTTCTTGTCATCGGAATAAGTAAAGTCATACGGCATCAGTTTTGCCGATAGTTTCCCGTCAACCATATCCAAAATCGGGAAAGAAAGTACATCTGTTACCTTATCTTTCTCACGAAACTGAGCATTAAGCTTACGGATAACGTCAGTTCCGACCAGACGGACATCAACAGAGATCTCGGCATCCGTATCGCGAATCGCAGGATCAATATATTCCTTACTGATCAACAGGGAGAGTGCTTTTTCAAGATACGAGAAAAAAACCTCGACTTCCTCTTTTGAAAAAGAACGTGTTTTATTTTCAATCTGAATACTCATTCCGGATATTTCACCCTTTCATGGAAGAAACCGGCATACACCTGAATAAATGCACGGATGATCTTCTCAATATCATCAAAAGACAAGCCGGAATGCACCAACTGGTCCTCATCGATCTTCTGCTTAATAATCTTACGGAAAAGCACTTCCGCTTCTTCTACTTCATGAACCCCACGGGAACGGACAGCCGCTTCACAGGAGTCAGCGATCATAATAATCGCGGATTCACGAGTGGACGGGACAGAACCCTTATATCTGAATGCATCCTTATCCGGCTCCGGAAGTCCCTTCTCCTGAGCTTCTTTCTGAGCTTTCAGATAAAATTACCCGGGGCATGTTGTACCATGATGCTCAAGAATTATATTCTGAATAGCAAGAGGCAGACGATACTTCTTCGCCAGTTTCAGGCCATCCGACGGATGAGATGTGATAATCGCCACACTATCCTCAATATTCATACTGTCATGAGGATTGACTTTATCCTGCTGGTTCTCCGTAAAATACTCCGGTCGCTCGAGTTTTCCGATGTCATGATAATAGGATCCGACTTTTGCAAGAAGTGCATTAGCACCAATTGCTTCTGCAGCTGCATCGGCAAGATTGGCAACCATCATACTGTGCTGGGATGTACCGGGAGCTTCCAGGAACAACCTCTTCTGTAGCGGGTGACTCTGCTGTGCCAGATCCAAAAGACGCATCGGAGAGGCAGAGTTGGAGATCAACTCAAACAGTGGCTGGAATCCGATCGCTGCTACCACAGAACATCCGGTGCTGATAACACTCCAGAGTGCGGAATTCACCGTATCAGTTGTAGAGGACTGGGTAACAAGATTATAACCAAGGGATGCCATAACCGAGGCAATGCAGGAAAAGATGATCAGCGTTGCCGCATTGAACTTATGATTTCTTCTTCCGGCAACTACACAGCATACAAAGAATGTAATTACGGAAACGAAAATGAGTTCTGTATTAAATCCACTCATAGGAAGTACAACAAGCAGCGAGAGGAAGCTCATTGTAATACCACCCTGAATTCCGAGATATGTAGCAAAAATAACCGCTGTGAACATGATCGTCGAGAAAAGCGGTGAAATCGACGTGAGATAACGGCTGGTGATAAGCGGGATAACAAATGCAAGCATCAGAGCGATCAATGTCTTGGAATCCACATCATCCAAAGTATCATCGTATCTCATCAGATAGAATGCACCGGCCGCCACAATGATAAACATATACACAATAATACCGAAGAGCAGCATATAGTTGAATGAATTCGTCGGAAGAAGATCAAGATCCTGAAGCTGACTATATACATGAGGAGTGATCGTCTCACCGACACTGATGATACGTGTACCCTTCTGGATCATTACAGGTTCGCTGACTGCATTTTTATATGCAGCCTCGCGGGCATTTTCAGTTGCTTTCTCATCATATACGGCATTCGGTTTAAGAAGTGTCTCAAGCAGGATACGGACGAGATCTCTCTGGGAGATATACTCCTCACTATCATGAGTACGGCTCTCTTCCATATAAGAAGCATAGTTGTTTATTTCCTGAGTAAGTGTCTGGGAATCCAACGCATTCATCGTGATCATCTCAGTGATCTCATTTGCTTCAAACTGAACATAGGAGTAATCAACAAAGGAAATATTAGCCAGAGTATACGCAACCTCGTCAGAAAGATCGATCTGATATGTCTCTTTGACCGCCTTCTGAAGGAGACTTGACATCTCGGCTTTATTTCTGATCACAACACCGACATCATCGATATTTGCTTTACGCAGTTCTTCGCAATAGTTGAAGAAATCTTTAACGAGCTTCTTGTTTTCTTCAGAAACTTCAGAGGAGATAACATAGATAGGAGCGACCTCGGATCGGGCGATACGGGCACGTCTCTCCGTCTCGTACGAGTCTTTAATCGTCCTTGTCGCGGTTATATCATACTCACTGGTCTGACCCTGGTAAACATCATACTGCTTCGGAAGAGAACCAAAGTAAACGATCGCTACCATCAAAACTGCGAGCAGTATAATGGCAATGATCCGGATCACTTTAAAAAGCTTCTGGTTCTTCTTCGAATTCCGCATTTTAGGACCTTCTCCTCTCCCTTGCATTATAAGCCATAATGATCTTTTGTACCAACGGATTTCTAACAATATCCGTCTCCTGTAACGAAACTGTAGAAATCCCGGAGATATCACGGAGAACACGCATTGCGTCATCAAGTCCGTTGGGATAGCCGGAAGGAAGATCGATCTGCGTGGTATCACCACAAACACACACGCGTGAATTCATGCCCATACGGGTAAGAAACATCATCATTTGCTCAATAGTAGTATTCTGCGCTTCATCAAGCAGAATAAATGAATCATCAAGATTGCGGCCTCGCATATATGCCAAAGGCGATACCTCAATAATGCCTCGCTCAAGATTTCGTTCAAATGCTTCTCTTCCCATCAACTCGAGGAGAGCATCATAGATAGGGCGCATATAAGGATCAACCTTTTCTTCAATATCACCGGGGAGATATCCGAGTTTCTCACCTGCTTCCACTGCAGGGCGGGTTAGAATAATACGGGAAACAGATCTTTCCCGAAGAGCCAGAACAGCCATCGCGACTCCCAGAAAAGTTTTACCTGAACCTGCAGGGCCTTTACATATAACGACATCATTCTTCGACATGGCATCGACATATAAGCGCTGACCAAGAGTTTTTGCCCTGACTGAACGGCCGGCAGGAGTCGTCAGTATGACAGGATCCTCATCAGCCATGAAGTCGAGGAGTCGGTTTTCCTTTTCAAGCAGACATAAGTATCGGACAGAAAGAAGATCCAGCTGCTCATTTTTATCCAGTATCTTATCCATGGAGGTAAGAACTTCCTCCACTTTACGAATTGTCTCTTCATTCCCCCGTACAGAGATCCCGGTATTCAGTGCAACCACTTCACATCCGAACATCTCGGAGATCACTTTCAACCAGGCGCAGTTGCTGGAAGAGATATCAAACAGATGATTCACATTTACAATCTTTTCTTCGTCCAAATCCGATTCTCCTTTATACGTCGTTTCTGAGCAGTTCAAGAAGTGTCTTATAGTGTTCCGGAATATCGACCGAAAAATCGATCAATTCTTCTGTTCGAGGATGAATAAAGCGGATCGATGTACTGTGAAGAGCCTGTCCGTGAAGATTGTATTTCTCTCTTTTCGGCGCATACAAAGGATCTCCAATACAAGGATGACCGATATATGTCATATGTGCACGTATCTGATGGGTTCTTCCTGTTTCAAGCCGGCAAAGCAGATCCGTTCCTTTTCTGAATCGCTCAAGGACCTGAAAATGAGTGATCGAATCTTTTCCGCCTTCGCAAACCGTCATCTTCCTGCGGTCATTCTGAGCACGACCGATCGGAGCGTGGATCGTACCTTTGTCGGAGTCCACGATACCGTAAACACAAGCGCGGTACTCTCTAACCACCTCATGTTTCGCAATCATCTCCGCCATCGCAAGATGAGTCTCGTTATTCTTTACAGCCACCATCAGACCGGAAGTATCCATATCAATTCGATGAACTATACCCGGACGGATAACGCCGTTAATATCTGAAAGACGGCCGGCACAATGATAAAGAAGTGCATTAACAAGTGTTCCGGAATAATGTCCCGGAGCCGGATGCACGACCATTCCCTGCGGTTTATTAATGATGATCAGGTCATCGTCCTCATAAACGATATCCAGCGGAATATCTTCAGGCTTTGCATCGGTATCTATCGGCGGTGGGAAATCAATGTCGATCTTCTCTCCACCCTGCACTTTGAAGGATGCTTTTACAGGCTTTCCATCAATACAAACAGCGCCATCTGCAATCAGCTGGGCAGCACGGGATCGGGTAAGATCAGGACACGCCTTAGGAATATACGCATCTACACGTCCGGAATAGTTTTCAACTACAAAAGATTCGATCATGTATTATTCCTCATCCTCGTCATCTTTTCCCGAAAAGTCGATCAATCCGCTTTCTTTCTGCTCCTCTTCCTTCTTTCCGCCAAACGGGATCTCAGGAATATACTTCTCATTAAACAGAAGAATTACAGCCAGTACGATGCATGACAACGTAACATAAATATCTGCGACATTGAATATCGGGAAGGTATAAGAACCGAAATCGAAGCGGATAAAGTCAACAACATATTTCAGACGGATACGGTCGATCAGATTGCCGAGAGTGCCTGCCGAAAGAAAGATCAGGCAAACCGAAAGACGTCTGCTGTGGAATCGGGCAAGTACAAAGAATGCCAGGAACAGCAGTAAGATAAGAGCAAGCGAGGAGATGACGGACAAAACAGTAACACCCCATGATTTATTCGAAAACAGGCTAAAAGCACTTCCGGTGTTTCTTACGTACATCAGAGAAAGAAAGTTATCAATGATCGGATCGACCTGCGAAAGCGCAAGTGACTTTACAATAAGATCCTTGGTAAACTGATCAATAAAAACAAGAACGACAAACAATTCGGAAAAGATCACATATGTCATCCAGGTCGGCTTTTTAAGTTCTCTATTCATATATCTTTACCCTTTCTATTTTCAGGCATTTTCCGTTACTTGTATCCAATTCGGCGAGGATCGCCTGCATCACAGCAGGACCATCAGCCGGCTGATATCTGGCCGGAAGTTTATCCGCGAGACGGCGGAGAGAAGTTTCAACATCCATTCCGAGAATACCCGCAGTTGTTCCGGTCATACCGACATCACTGATAAATCCGGTTCCGCATGGGAGAATGGTCTCATCAGCTGTCTGAACATGCGTATGTGTACCGAGCACCAGAGAAACTCTGCCATCACAGAAGTATCCCATCGCACCCTTTTCACTGGTTGTTTCCGCATGAAAGTCAACCAGAATATTTGTCGGTTCATATTCCTTTTTCCATCGTTCAATGTTTGATCTGAAGTATTCATACGGAGAATCTGCTAAAGGCGTGACAAACACCTGACCCATAACAGACACTACGAGGAGCCGCCCCTTATCTCCCAGATCGATCATATACTCAGAGTATCCGGGCCATGAGGAACTTACATTTCCCGGACGGACGACGCGTTTTTCAGAATCTGCGAACTGAAGATAACCGGGACAGGAAAAAGAATGATTACCCAGAGTAATGCAATCTGCCCCAAAGGAAAAGATCTCTTTTGCCGATGCGTAATTGATTCCAAGTCCCGCAGCGACATTTTCAGCGTTTACAACACAGACATCCACCTGATTTTCAGTAAGAAATGCCTTAAGTTTATTCTTTAATATGCGTTTTCCCGGATGGGCAACAACATCACCTACAAAAAGGACCCGCAATTTAAACTCCTCTATTCTAAGATCTGACCCTTATTTTACCATAAAAAAGAGCCTATTCCCTTAAGAAATAGACTCTTTTTGTTTTTGGTTTTACTTTGCTACATCCGAGGCACGTGTCTCGCGGATTATATTGACCTTTATCTGACCCGGATAATCGAGTTCTTCCTCGATTCTCTTACAAATATCACGGGCTCTCAGGATCATATCATCATCCGAAACCTTATCCGGGCTGACGATTACACGCACTTCACGACCTGCCTGGATCGCAAAGGCTTTCTCAACACCATCAAAACTGGTAGCGATTTCTTCCAACTTCTGGATTCTCTTAACATAAGTTTCCATGTTTTCACGACGCGCACCCGGTCTTGCAGCAGAGATCGCATCCGCTGCTGCTACAAGCACAGCAATCTCTGTTGTAGGCTCTACATCACCGTGGTGGGACATGATGGCATTTACTACCGTATCGTTCTCTTTATAACGACGGGCAATATCTGCACCTAACTCAATATGAGAACCCTCAAGTTCAAAGTCAGCAGCCTTTCCGATATCATGCAACAAGCCTGCTCTACGAGCAAGCATCTCATCCAGACCTAATTCAGCCGCCATCATGCTCGCAAGCCAGGCGACTTCAATTGAATGCTGTAACACATTCTGCCCGTAACTTGTACGATAACGTAAACGTCCGAGATACTTGATGATCTCAGGATTCAGACCGACGATACCTGTATCAAAAGCAGCTCTTTCACCCTCTTGCTTAATCGTCTGGTTTACTTCTTTACGGGCCTTGTGAGACATCTCTTCGATTCTCGCAGGATGGATACGGCCATCCAAAATCAATCTTTCAATTGTCAATCGGGCAATTTCACGCCGGATCGGGTCAAAACTCGATAGAATAACAGCTTCAGGAGTATCATCGATAATAATATCAACGCCTGTGCTTGTCTCGATCGCACGGATATTTCTTCCTTCACGACCAATAATACGTCCCTTCATTTCATCATTCGGCAGGGACACTACCGAAACGGTCACTTCGGACACATAGTCAGAAGCATAACGCTGGATCGCATTTACAACGATCTCGCGGGACTTCTTGTCCGCATCAGCCTTGGCCTGTTCCTCCATCTGCTTCAGCATTACTGCCATATCATGGCTGTACTCACGCTGAGCAGCATCAAGAACAAGATTTCGAGCATCACTTACAGACAATCCGGATACCTTTTCCAGCTCGATCACTTTCTGACGTTCCAGTTCTTTCGCCTTTTCTTCCAGAGCCATTACATCGCTGACACGGGATTCAAGAGCACTTTCCTTCTGTTCCATCGCTTCGATCTTGCGGTTTAAGGATTCCTCTTTCTGCTCGAGACGGTTTCTCTCCCTGGCAATTTCGGATTTTCTCTCTCTAACGTCCTTCTCAAGATCGAGTTTTGCGTTAGTTATCTCCTCTTTCGCCTGTAAAAGAAGCTCTCTCTTTCTGCTTTCTGCATTCTTCTGCGCCTCACCAATCACTCTTTCTGCATCTTCTTCTGCTTTAGCCACATCTGCTTCCAGCTTCTGCTGTTTTGCGGACAGGCCCTTGCGGTAATATAATACGGAAAAACCTACACTGATGAGAGCACCGACTACGAAAGCAATTACAATCAATAGAATTGCTAACCAAAGTTCTATGGTACTCACCTCCAATATTTAGTTTTCAAGATTCAAAAATACGTTCGAAAAGTCGAACCCATATAATTTTAATGATAAAATAGTTCGATTGTCAACTTAATCGGCCTATTTGTTGCCTTTTTTGTTAGATTTCTTTGCTTTTTTTGCAGGCATCCTTCTCTTCAATGCTTCCTTGGATGCGACCGAATAACCGAAGAATCCCAACATTTTGCCAATGGTGAAATAATCCCCGTGACAGTATGTAACAAGATGCGCCTTCTCAAGGCAGATCTTACCGTTGCTGTTTAGGAGTTTTTCATCAACCGACACACCCACAACTTCCGCAAGAAACATGTCATGCGATCCGAGTTCGATAATATCCTTCAATTTACAGGACAGAGATACAGGAGCTTCCTCGATCATCGGAGCATAAATGAGTTTCGGAGCAACTGCCGCATGAAGGTCCAGTTTTTCAAACTTATCTTCTTTCGATCCGGAACGCACACCACTGTAATCACAGGCTTTCGCAAGATCTTCGGATACAAGGTTGATAACGAATTCCTGTGTCTCGCAGATCAATTCATGTGAGTGACGGGACTTTCTAATCGACACCGAAACCATCGGCGGCTCCGAGTTAACGGTTCCAGCCCATGCACATGTAATGATATTCGGTCTTTTCGCGATCTTTTCCGGATCTTTTCCGGCACAGGAAACCATTACTACCGGAACAGGATTCAGCATGGTTGACGGCGGCATTTCTATTTTCATAATGAATTACTCCTCTCGAAAAGCACTCAACATACGTGAATGCCGAACATTTCATGGTTCAGGAGATACTCTTTTATCTCCAGGCCACCGGAAAAGCCGACCAGCCGGCCGTCTTTACCAATGATACGATGACAAGGAACGAGGATCGGAAGCGGATTATCACCGCAGGCGGATCCTACTGCTCTCGTAAGGTTTCTGGCAGAGACTTTGTCTCCGCCTGTCAGTTCTAATGCGATATCCTCATAACTCTTAGTAACGCCGTAAGGAATAGTATTTACTTTGTCCCATACCTTTTTCTGGAAATCACTTCCATAAAGAGGTTTGGTATGGATCGTTAACGCGGTTCTCCGCTTTAGGAAATACTCATTCATTTCTGTCATGCAACGCATGACTTCTTTCGGGAACTCAAGATCGAACAACTCCTTATACTCCGGAGAACCTTCCGGCTTTAAAACCCCGTTACTGTCTGCGATTCCGGTACGAATTGCAACATTTCGCTCAAGGTTGCCCTCAACCTGCTTTCCGTAAAGAAAG
>JAFWSW010000202.1 GCA_017519205.1 Clostridiales bacterium
ATGCAGCGTCCTGAGCGGCGAATCTTTCTCTCTGGTCGATCGGATCATTGAGTTCGGAGTAAGCATTACACATTTCCCATGTGTTGATGAAGAGTTCGAATCTTTCTACCTTTTCAGGATCAGACGGCTTCTTCTTCGTAAGAGGAGAGATCGCTACCGGGTGATCCATGATGAATGTCGGCTGGATGAGCTTTTCTTCGCAGAACTGCTCGAAGAAGAGGTTAATGATGTCGCCCTTGGTGTGACGGTCCTCAAACTCCACGTGATGCTCCTTGGCCAGTGCTTTTGCCTCGTCATCGGACTTCACGGCGTCGAAGTCTACTCCAGCGTACTTCTTGATCGCATCGTTCATAGTAAGTCTCTCGAAAGGCTTACCGAAGTCGATCTCGATGTCGCCGTACTTGATGAGAGTGGTGCCGCAGACCTTTTCTGCGAGGTAACGGAACATGGACTCTGTAAGTTCCATCATGCCCTCATAGTCGGTATATGCCTGATAAAGCTCCATCAGGGTGAACTCCGGGTTGTGACGGGTATCGACGCCTTCGTTTCTGAATACACGGCCGATCTCGTAGACGCGCTCGAGGCCGCCGACGATCAGTCTCTTGAGGTAAAGCTCGAGAGAGATACGGAGCTTAACATCCTCGTCGAGAGCATTGTAGTGCGTCTCGAACGGTCTTGCTGCCGCACCGCCGGCATTACTTACCAGCATCGGTGTCTCGACTTCCATGAAGTCTCTGCCGTCGAGGAAGTTACGGATCTCCTTGATGATCTTGGATCTCTTTACGAATGTGTCCTTGACCTCCGGATTAACGATGAGGTCCAGGTAACGCTGACGGTAACGCATATCGGTATTGGTCAGGCCATGGTGCTTTTCCGGAAGGATCTGAAGGGACTTGCTGAGGAGCTTGAGCTCTTCTGCGTGAACGGAGATCTCACCGGTTCTGGTTCTGAAAACATAACCCTTGACGCCGATGATGTCGCCGATGTCCATCTTCTTGAAATCCTGGTAGTCATCGACTCCAAGGGAATCTCTGGTGACATAAAGCTGGATGTCACCCTTGAGGTCACGGATGGTGGCAAAGGAAGCCTTACCCATGACGCGCTTAAGCATCATACGGCCGGCGACGGAAACTTCAATCTTCTGTGCCTCATGCAGTTCCTTGAGTTTCTCGGCTGTCTCCTCCTCGGAAAGTCCCTCCGGAAGCTTCGATTTCAGCTCATTATCGAGCTTCTCGAACTTCGCTTTCGCGTCGAGGGAGTGATCCGTCACGTCGTATTTCGTGATCTGGAATGGGTCTTTGCCGTTGGCCTGAAGCTCGGAGAGCTTCTCTCTTCTGATCTTCAGAAGTTGGTTAAGGTCCTGCTGGGGTGCCTGATTGTTGTTGTTCTCGTCAGCCATTTTGCTTCCTCATTTCATTTTCTTTAATGCGCGAGAAATCGCACAGGAGTGTGCGATTTCTTCTTTGGTTTTCTAATTGTCGGGATCGATCTTTAGTCACCGATCTTGATGATCTTGTACTTAAATGCACCAGCTACTGTGGTGACTTCGATGACCTGGTTCTTCTTCTTTCCGATGATCGCTTTACCTACCGGGGAATCCTGGGAGATACGGTTAGAGAAAATGTCTGCATCCTTTGCGTTAACGATCTCGTACTGGATCTCTTCCTTGGTCTCTTCGTCACGGAGAGTAACCTTGGAACCGAGGGAGATCTTTGTCTTAGAGATCTCGGACTCGTCGATGACTTCCGCGTTCTTCAGGATCTCTTCGATCTCCATGATGCGGGCTTCGTTCTTCGCCTGTGCATCTTTTGCTTCATCGTACTCGGAGTTCTCCGAAAGGTCGCCCTGGGCTCTTGCTTCTTTGAGCTGTTCTGCGATCTGTCCGGAGATGACGGTCTTTCTCTCTTCGAGTTCATCCTGCAGACGCTTCATACCTTCGACGGTAAATTGGATCTTCTGATTCTCTTCTGCCATTGTTCTTTTCTCCTTTTATATATTCTATAAAGTTTTAACAGTGCTTTTCGCGCGGAAGCGAAGCGGGGCTTCGGGATCCGCCGCGCTCTCTTGTCCTTACCGGATCGTGGTGTCGTTGTTCTTCGTGATAACGTCGTGTGCGCCGCCCTCGACGATGGAGGTGGAGGATACGACGACGAGTCTTGCCTTCTCCTGGAGTTCCTGGATCGAGGAAGATCCGCAGGAACACATGGTGGCCTTCATCTTCGCAAGGGAAGAATCGAGGTTGTCCTTCAGCTTACCGGCATACGGTACATAGGAGTCAACGCCCTCTTCGAAAGCCATCTTGCCGCCCTTTCCGCCGTCGTCATAACGCTGCCAGTTACGGGCACGGTTAGAACCTTCGCCCCAGTATTCTTTTACATATGCGCCGTTGACAACGAGCTTTCTCGTCGGGCTCTCGTCGAATCTTGCGAAGTAGCGGCCGAGCATGATGAAGTCAGCGCCCATCGCCAGAGCGAGTGTCATGTGGTAGTCGTGAACGATACCGCCGTCAGAGCAGAGCGGGATGTAAACGCCTGTCTTCTCGAAATACTCGTCACGTGCTTTTGCCACAGCGAGAACAGCGGAAGCCTGACCGCAGCCGATACCCTTCTGCTCACGGGTGATGCAGATGGAACCGCCGCCGATACCGATCTTGATGAAGTCAGCGCCGGCATTGGCGAGGTACTGGAAGCCCTCGGCGTCAACAACGTTACCTGCGCCGACGATGACGTTCGGGTAATTCTTCTTGATCCACTCGAGGGCACGGGACTGCCATACGGAGAATCCGTCGGAGGAGTCGAGGCAGAGAGCATCCGCGCCCGCCTCAACGAGTGCCGGGACACGCTCTTCGTAGTCTCTGGTGTTGATACCGGCACCGACGATCAGGCGCTTATCGGAATCGAGGAGCTCGAGCGGGTTTGCCTTATGGAATTCATAGTCTTTTCTGAAAACGAGACCGACGAGGCAGTCATTCTCGTCAACGATCGGGAGCTGGTTCAGCTTATGGTCCCAGATGATGTCGTTGGCTTCTTTAAGAGTAGTTCCCTCACGGGCAACAATGAGCTTTTCGAAAGGTGTCATGAACTCGGAGACCTTTGTCTTCGGATCCATACGGGTAACACGGTAGTCACGGGAGGTAACGATACCGAGAAGCTTTCCGTCGGACTTACCATTCTCGGTGACCGGGAATGTACCGTGGTTCGTTCTCTCTCGAAGCTCGACGACCTCTTCCATGGTGTTGTCCGGGGTAAGGTTACTGTCGGAAATAACAATTCCGGCTTTATACTTCTTTACTTTCCTTATCATCTCGCACTGGGACTCCACTGACTGGGACTGGAAAACAAAGGACATACCGCCGGAACGTGCAAGGGCAATGGCCATACCGTCATCGGAGACGGCCTGCATGACTGCAGATACCAAAGGGATGTTGATCTTGAGCCTTGACTCTTCCTGGCCCTTTCTATACTTCGCAATAGGAGCGGACAGATCCACCTGATCCGGTGTATTCTTCTCCGTTGTAAGGTTTGGAACCAGTAAATACTCACTGAATGTACGTGATTCTTGCTCAAAAATCTTCGCCATAAATCGAAATCCTCCCTTTGTATATATGATTACTCTAGAAAATATTTCATTAAATCATATCATACTTATTAGGGATTGTGGTAGAGGTTTTACATGGCAGAAACGCACATTTTTATATTCTCAAAGACAGAAGACATCGTGAATATGTCAACTTTCGCTCAAAAACGTTTATTCTTCGTCGTCTTCGTCGCTCGGGATCCGGCCGATCAGACGCTGCCACTCGTTGTCCGACAAACTCTCCCGGAACTTCTCGATCTCCTGGGAATACTTCTCGGGCGCTTTGTCATAGCCCATGACATGGGCGGCGCCTTCGATGAGGCAGATGCGCTTGCCGGCGCGGATGCGGTTGAAGATATTCTCGCTCATGTACGAGGGTACGAGCACGTCATCGGTTCCGTGGAACAGGAGCACCGGCACCTTGATGCGCGATGCGACGGACTCGGGCGAGGCCTTTTCGATCGGAAAGCCGAAGCGCTTTAGGACGACGCGCTGGACGAGAAGCAGGAACGGCCGGAGCTGGTTCTTATACTTTCTTTTGATCAGGAATGCCATCTGTTTATCCAATGCGTCAAATGAACTGTCCGCGATGACGCCTTTTAAGCTCTTGGGGGCGATGCCCGAACCTGCGGTCATGAGGACGGCGGCGGCACCCATCGATCTTCCATGGAGGATGATCTTAATATCACTGCCGAGGCGGGTCTCCAGGTACTGCATCCACATGACGAGGTCCTGGCTGTCGAAAAGCCCGTAGCCGACGAAGTTTCCTTCGCTCATACCGTGGGCGCGCAGGTGCGGGATCAGGATGTGGCAGTCTCTTTTTTCGAGGTGGAGCTGGGCATAGGCCGCCATCACGGATGGCATATCGTTAAAGCCGTGGACTAAGATGACCACGTCTCTGGTCGATTTTTTCTGTGCCGGGATGAAGTAGGCGTAGAGCTTGATGCCGTCAAATGCGGTCATCTGCCAGTCGAGGACGTTCATGCGGTTGCTGTAAAACCAGTTCTGTCCTCTTCCGAAGATCGTGCTCTGGTCGATGGATAGCGGGGATTTGTCGTAGGCAGGTCTCGGCTGCGGGCGCGCAAAGAACCGGTAGGCTACCCGAACTGCGTAGGAATAGATGAGGATCGCGACAAGCCCGAGCAACAGGAGCAAAAGCCCGACAATGATCAGAACCAGAATTAAGCCTGTGGGCATGGTCGCTCCTCCTTCTTCCTTGCGCGCAAATACATACAACCCTACTAACCTACTCTAATTGTAAAGGCTGATTTTGACTTTCGTGTTACAGGGATGTTAGATTCTCGGGAAATCGGCGCGGGGCAAGTGCTTTTCGCATAGTCATTCGCAAAATGTCTCAGACTTGCGGGTGGGAAAGGTATTCCGAGCCGTTCGCGGTAACGATCACATCATCCTCGACGCGGAAGCCGAAGCCCCACTCGGGGATGTAGATGCCGGGCTCGACGGCAAAGACCATGCCCGGAACGAAGACCATCTCGCGGTCGCAGACATCGTGGACATCGAGGCCCATGTGGTGCAGGGTATTGTGCCAGTAGTAGTTCTTGCAAACGGCGAGCGCATCCGGCTCGGACTTGGAGATCACACCAAGCTCGCGGAGCCCTGCGGCAGCAGTCTTTCTGGTCTCAATATTGACAGACTCGATCGTTGCGCCCGGATGGATCGCAGCAAGCGCGGTCTTCTTACATTCGCAGATCAGCTCAAAAAGCGCCTGCTGGCGGGAATCCCGCTTCCCGTTCACCGCATAGGCGCGGGAAATATCGGAGCAGTAGCCGCCGGCGCGCGCACCGGTGTCGATCTGGAGCATCGCCCCGTCGGGGATAAGTGCTTTTGGCGTAGGATAATGCAGGCAAAGGGTGTTCTCCCCGCCTGCGGCAATCGTCGGGAAAGACTGGAACAGAGATCCTCGACGGATATATTCGCCCTCGAGGATCGCCGTCGCCTCACACTCCCGCATGTCCGGGCGGAGATTCTGCTCCAATACCTCGAGAGCTTCCTCCGTCACACGGATCGCCGTACGGATCGCCTCAACTTCCAGAGGGCTCTTGACCATGCGTAACAGTGTTACAGATGCCGAAATATCAGTCGCTGTGTCGAATCGGTCAGTCTTGGCGAGTTCCTGCTCAAGATATGCTCTTGCATGCGAATTATCTGTCTCATCCCAGGCAATTACCATGCCTGAATCGAGGATCTCGCCGATATCTTTCTTAAGATCCTCGAGCAAGCGGATGTCACTGATGCCGGAGATCTCTGATGCAGCCTCCTTTGAGAGTCGGCGGCCGGTCCACTTCTCTTTTTCCGGTTCTCTCGGATAGATGTAAAGGCGGGCGGAAAGCAGGTCCTTCTCCCCTTCTTTCAGAAGGATCAGGACAGAGTCCTCCTGCTCGATACCGCAGAAATAGAAGAATGTGCGGTTCGGCAGGAACGGATAGGCTTCATCAAGGGAGGCAACCGGTGCATGACCCCCGAATAAAACGACCGCCGTATTTGCTTCCACTTTAGAAGAAAGCATATTACGGCGGGAGATGTACTCGCTCTGAGGCAGTCTGTAACTGGAAACGTCCGTAAACATCAGGCGTCTCCGGATCTGACGTTATACTCGTCAAAGAGGATCGTGTTGTTGATGTAGCCGAGCGTCGCACCAGGAGACTGGCGGATCAGGCCCGGGTTACCGATAACGATCGAGTTGTCCGGCACGTCGAAGTTGACATAAGCACCCGGCGCGATCAGGACGTTGTTTCCGATGTTGATCTTACCGACGATCACGGCATTGGCACCGACCCAGACATAGTTTCCGATATTCGGGGAACCCTTGCGGGAACCACGGAACTGGGTGCCGATAACCACACCGGTCGAGATATTGACGTTATTTCCGATCACGGCCTTCGGATGGATGATGATACGGCCGAAATGCGCGATATAGAAGCCCTTATCGATCTTCGTCTCATACGGGATCTGGAAATGGTACTTCCTGGACTTCCGGTTTAAGGCCTTGCTGCAGAAATAAAGGCAGATCTTATGGTAAAAGTACTTGAAATCGTGGATCTTGGTCTGCGTCTTCCAGTAATGGTAGCTGCAGTGACGCATATTGCTGATATAGTGGAACTCCGGGCTCGTCATCATTTCCTCGATATACGTGAAAAAGACGTTCTTATGACGCTTCGTATTACCCGTATATTGGAAAAGATCACTATAAATAATGTCTTTTAATTCATCATTCATTTCTGCCCTAGCTCCATTAGTCCATCTACAAAATATGTTACCTCTTTTTTAGGTTTTCAGCAATAAAGAAAGGGGGCTAGACACAAAAAATATACAATTGCCGAAAACGGCTGAAAAGTGGGCGGATGGATGCTTGTTCCCGCATCTTGAATCACCTTTTTCGTCACCGGAAAGGCTTCTGAGGCGAGGGTTTGGGTGAATAATGACGGCGTTTACCTGTTTTCTTCTCAAAAATCACCAATCGTCTCACCAAAAGAGGTTCGGAGGTGAGGGTTTTGGTGACTTTTACAGAAAATCGCAGTTTTGGTCAACGTAAAACGTTTCTAGATAGACACTTGCATAGACTTTTATGGAAAATCGCTGTTTTTGTCTACGTAAAACGTTTCTAGATAGACACTTGCATAGACTTTTATAGAAAATCCCTCTTTTCGTCTCCAAAAGCACTTCCGAGGTGACGTTTTCGGTGACTCACAAAGAGATTATTCACCCTTGACGTAAATCCACCCTACTTTTATAATCGAAAAGCACCCGCACCACGTGGAGACGTATCGAAGTGGTCATAACGGGGCGCACTCGAAATGCGTTAGCCGGTTTCCGGCTCGAGGGTTCGAATCCCTCCGTCTCCGCCAAATTTGATGAAGTTACCCCCATTTATCGCACATCGATGGATGGGGGTGCTTCTTTGAGATCCTTAAGGCTTGAAACTACAGGCTTTCGGCATTTTTCTTTTTCTCAAAACCTTGAACTGACGACAATTTTGACGACAATTACAATAAAACTCATTTTAGTATTTAGTAAATTAGTATTTTGTTTATTAGTATTTACTTGTGATCGATTTTCCACATTAGGTTTTCCGACATTAGGTAAAAATATCGAAATCACAGGGGTTTTCACCCTCGCTGAGCAGAAAAAATCACTTTTTGAGTTTTATTGATGATAGAATCGTTTCCTAATGCTCTTTGACTACAAAATCCCGGCTCAAAACAGTTCTCAAACGTGAATGAAAAATAAACAGGATAAAGGGAGTGCGTCGACAGATAATATCAATCCCATCTGAATTTAGAAAGCGGGTTCAAATAATTCTTCTTCATATCTCGGGTGTTGCCAAAGAATTCCAATTCTGAAGAGGATAATGCCGATGCTGCCATCTTCAATCTGATCAACTCCATAGAGCAAAACATATCCGATGTCTGGAAAAGGCGGTAATCTGACGGAGTAACCTTTTTGATTTCCACTTCCGGGAAAAGGACTGTAAAAACAGAGGCAAGTATTCTCGATATCTCTATCTGACCATTATCGTAATATATCTTCAACTTGTCGTAGGAAAGGATCTCTTCATAATGGCTCTTGAGAAACCGTGATATCAATAGTGACAGTTGTGCCGAAGCTTGGACGGAATCTTCGATATGCTTTTTCTCAATATGGAAACTGTGATATCTGACTTTACAGTGTTTGATAAAAGTAACCATACTGTTCAAGATTCTTCGTCTTGTCTCGATTGATTCGAACTCGTATTCGTTTTCCCGACGAATGATCGGACCGGTATGGACACAGTGATTAGGGAACCCTCGATTGGCAAGATCCGTATTCAACTTGGCTATAGGGGCGGATATATCGATGGCTTGATCATGAAACACCATAGTGATGATGTAATATGGTGAGCGATAATCATACGGTCCAAAATCGCCGCTCTCATCGATAAAGATGCTTAATTCGCTCACAAAAACCTCCGAAAATAATAATAGCGGGGAACATCCCCGCTCTCGATGGACCCGGGTCTTGCGACCAGCCCCAATCAGTTTCCTGATCTTAAGACAATTATATCGACGCTCAACACTGGTGTCAATCTACAGTTCTACATGAGAAATAACATCTTCACTTCTACACTTTGACTGAAATTTCAAGGGTTTCTCAAATCCTCAAGTCTACACTCGTGAAGAATTCACATCTGCACCCATTGTAGAACTCCAAATTTACTTTTCTTTTCAACCAAGTAAACGGCGAAGCAGACTATTTGAAAAATGAAACTCTCCCGAACCCACTTTTCGCATTTCATCGAAGAAAACAACAAATCGAATACAGAAGCAAACTCATGAGAAAGCGTTCTCTTTCCAATTATATTCTGTTACACTACAGGTAACAGGTTAGTATAACCTTTCCGAGTCTATCCTA
>JAFWSW010000021.1 GCA_017519205.1 Clostridiales bacterium
CTCTCTTACCGATTATCAGTGCACGGCAGAGGGTGACCTTCTCCGTGTGGATACGCTTGGCAATATCTTTAAGTATAATGTGGAAACGAATACTGAGGAAAAAGCACTGGACAATAACT
Organism: Clostridiales bacterium; assembly: GCA_017519205.1. Classification (GTDB taxonomy): domain Bacteria; phylum Bacillota; class Clostridia; order Saccharofermentanales; family Saccharofermentanaceae; genus Scatonaster. The sequence goes on from JAFWSW010000021.1 coordinate 120, forward strand.
GGTATTCACCGTACTTTTACGACTTCAATCCTGATAAGAATGCAGATATCCGCGTGCTCCATTTCTCGGAGGATAAGATCGTACTCTGGTTTTACGGCAGTGATGGATTTCCGACAGCAAGAGTACTGACGGAGAACTACACGATCCTGGTATTAACGAAGGCGGAATCCAATCCGCACGAAGGGAAGAAGGTCATAGAGATCAGCGCTCCGCTGGATGGTTCGTTCTCGGATTATCTTACCCAGGCGATCGTCACTTTCAATGAAACAGATCCCGAGTATCTCATCCGTATCTGGAGCAAGTATAATACCGGAATTACGGCGGGACGCGGATTTCCGGTCCTGGATCCGGAGGTCCAGCGCGCCTATACACTGGTCCGGGAACTCGGAAGCTCCGACTGTCCGGATCTCGTCGTGAACATGGATAAGAAGGAGGCCATGAACGATAAAACGCTTTCAGACCTCAGTGCTTTTGTAGATGAAGACGTCAAAGGCAGGCTGTTCGCGAATGTGCTCGAAGCCAGCAAGGTGGACGGGAAACTGTACTTCATTCCGGTGACGATCGAGGTCGAAGGACTGATCGTGAAGGAAGATGATGTCGGAAAAGGTAAGGTGGGAATGACCTTTGAAGAGTACGGCAGCTATGTCACGAACACGCTCTCCGATGTGCAGCCGTATGATTATCCTGAATCGAAATATTACTATCGTGATATCTTCCTGATGTCCTGCATTGACATAAAGTCGGCCGTAGAAGGCGAGAAGGTAAACTTCGAGTCCGAGCAGTTCCGGAAAGCTGCGGAATATGCCAAAGCGAACTTCCCGGAGAACCGGAGGGATCCGGACAAAACGGTCCCGTTTGCAGAAGAAGAAATTCGCCCGGAACCAGACGGAAGATATGTGCACATGACGAACTTTGTGGACTATGTAAAAAACTGTGCGAATGGGCAGGATGCTTTTTCTGTTATAGGCACGCCTTCTGTGTCTGCACAGGGACCGAGATTTAAGGCTCAGGAGAGCATCTCCGTGACGGCGAAGTCCGACTGTCAGGAAGGGTGCAAAAAGTTCATCAATTACCTGCTTAGCGGGAAATTCGTCCCGGAAGAGGAACTCTCTTTCAGTTCGATCTGCATCAACAGCGAAGTCATGAAGAAGGAGATCGCCCTGCTTTCAGATTACTATAACGAGATATATGACTTTGAGATGGTATACGGTCTTTTCGATAAGCGCCAGCTAAAGACTATGGGTTATAAGGAAATAACGGATACTATGCAGCAGAAGTTCTTCGATATGCTCTCGACGCTCTCTGTGTACTATGTGGATGATATTCAGATCAGAAACATCGTCAACGAAGAACTGTCGGCATACTATGCGGGCGACAAGTCACTGGATGATGTGATCCGTTTCATTAACGACCGTGTGGATAAATATATCAGCGAAGCAAAATAAACAGCATCAGTGAATAGCAGAAAAGGGGCTGTCTCAAAACCATGAGACGGTCCCTTCTTTGTTTTGAAAAGTGCTCCCGGATGCCTGTTAACTCGCAGTTGCAACTGTCAGTTGACACATTTCCAAGTCGGCTTGATGGCTTGCAATCGGCAGGTTTGGTATATTCGGATCATCAAGAGAGTGCACATGGATCTTGAAGGAAGGATGAGCGGTATCACTCATCCCCAATCGGTTATAATGATAGAAGTGAGGTAAGTAAAATGATCCTGGCTGAAAAGATAGTACAAGAAAGAAAAAAGAACGGCTGGTCGCAGGAAGATCTGGCGGATAAACTCGGCGTGTCCAGACAGTCGGTCAGCAAGTGGGAGAGTGCCCAGTCGGTTCCGGACCTTCAGAGGATCCTCGAGATGAGCAAGCTCTTCGAGGTGAGTACGGATTATCTTCTGAAAGATGAAGTGGAAGACCGTCCGATGGAGCAGCTGACTGAAGAATCGGGAAAAGAACTGCGCCGTGTTTCGATGGAGGAGGCGAATGCTTTCCTTCAGGATACCAGGACTTTCGCAGGAAAGATCTCGATCGGATGCCTGATCTCTATTCACTGTCCGGTGCCGCTTCTCGTCATCATGGCACTACAGAAGGCCGGGGTCATCCCTCTGGGCGAGGATCCGGCCGGCGGACTCGGGATCATCATTCTTCTTGCAATCGTTGCCCTTTCGCTCGTATTCTTCATTTCTGCCGGCATAGCCTATGCCAAGTGGGACTGGCTCGAGAAAGAGATCTTTGATACCGAGTATGGTGTCGACGGACTGGTCAGGTCGAAGTCGGAGAAGTTCAAGAGCACTTATGTCCGTGCAATTACCATGGGCACGATCATCATGATCTTCGGTGTTATAGTATTCCTTGCCGGCGCGGTTGTCGATGAGAACAATGAAGCCCTTCACATGGGTCTTTGCGGCCTGATGCTGGCAGCCATTGCCATCGGTGTCTTCCGTATCGTTTACGCGGGCATCATCACGGACGGATATGACAAGCTTCTTCAGGAAGGCGATTACAGTAAGGAAGAAAAGAGTAATACTCTGCTCAAAGCGATCACACCTCTTTACTGGATGGTCGCGACAGCGATCTATCTCGCATGGAGCTTCCTGTCCGAAAGATGGGACATCACCTGGATCGTCTGGGCGATCGCCGGAGTTCTGTACGGAGGGATCAGCGTTCTTCTTAAGACACTTCATCAAAGCAAGACCAGGCACTGATTGCCTGGTCTTTTACGTAAAAAATAATGGTTCAAAGCACATCAAAGATGATAAAATAAAGTTGAGTATTTATACTCACTTAAGAGAAAGGGATATGGCTTCTGCCATATGCTTGTGCTATGAACGGTACGTCTTACAAAAGACACTTATGAGATACATCGCATTGAAGAAATAGGAGGGGATATATGGATAGGTTTATTTCTGCAGACGAGTATAAAAGACGTGTAATGATCATCGATGATGAAGAGATCAACCGACTGATGCTTGGGAACATTCTGGAGACCGAGTATGAAGTCGTCTTTGCCAAGGACGGGCAGGAAGCCTGGGATCTTCTTCACGGTGAGGAAAAGGATATATCCCTGCTTCTTCTGGATCTTCTGATGCCGGTCATGAACGGTTTCGAACTGATCTCGAAACTAAACGAGGATGACGAGCTGAAAAGTATACCGGTCATCGTCATGACCTCAGAAAAGGAAGCGGAAGTAAAGAGCATCAAGCTCGGCGCCTCGGACTTCATCACCAAGCCGTACGATATGCCGGAAGTTATCCTGGCACGATGCGAGAGGATCATCAAACTTTCCGAGGAGACGACCCTGATCCATTCTACGGAAAAAGATGCGGTCACGGGACTTTTTACGAGGGATTACTTCTTCGAGTATATCCGGCAGATCGAAGCACATCACAATTCATCGGTCGATGCGCTGGTCTTTAATATCGATCACTTCCATCTGGTCAATGAGATGTATGGAAGAAAAACGGGTGACTCTGTTCTCGTTCGGGTCGCAAATACACTGGAGGAAGTTCTTAAGGAAAAGGAAATCATTTCCTGCAGGACGGAAGCAGATACGTTCTATGTTTTATGTGAACATATCGATGATTATACGCCGTTTATCGCGAAGATCCAGGAACTCCTCGGAAACGCTTCCGGTTCTTCCAAGATCAGGCTTCGTGCAGGCATCTATCAGGAAGCAGCTAAGGATATGGAAGTTGAGCTCCGGTTCGACCGTGCGAAGATCGCATGCGATCGTATTCGAGGCGATTATTCCAGAACCGTCGCATATTACAACAATGAGCTGTATCAGAAGTCGATCTATCATGAGAGACTGATCAGGGATGTGGATGACGCGATCGCGAATGAAGACTTCAAGGTCTTTTTCCAGCCGAAATACGATATTACCTCGGATACTCCGAAGCTCAGAAGTGCGGAAGCGCTGATCCGCTGGCAGCATCCGGAACTCGGTATGATCAGCCCGGGTGATTTTATCCCGCTGTTTGAGAGTAATGGACTGATTCAGAAAGTCGATAACTATGTATGGAAAACGGCAGCTTCTCAGATCAGAAAGTGGAAAGAAAAGTATAATTATTCTGTAGCGGTATCCGTCAATGTTTCGAGGATCGATATTTTCGATCCGACGCTTCAGGATAAGCTTCGCACTATTCTCGAAGAGAACGGACTGGATGCGAGTGAACTGATGCTGGAGATCACGGAATCAGCATATGCAGATTCCGCAAATACACTTACGGAAGTGGCGGAGAGCCTTCGTGCTTCAGGATTTAAGATCGAGATGGATGACTTCGGATCAGGCTATTCTTCCCTCAATATGATCACGACCCTTCCTATCGATGTTTTAAAACTCGACATGAAGTTCGTGCGGAATATGGAGAAAGACGAGAAGAGTCTGAAACTTGTCGAACTGATCATCGATATCGCGAAGTTCCTCGATGTGCCTGTTGTAGCAGAAGGCGTCGAGACGAAGTCTCAGCTTGATACTCTGAAGGATCTGGGATGTCAGGTCATTCAGGGATACTACTTCTCTAAACCTGTTCCGGCAGATGAATTCGAGCAATTTATAGAAAAAGAGTTGAAGTGATCGGGAGGCATACATGTTAACTATAGAAAAACTGAATGAATACGGTGCCAATACTAAGGAGGGCCTTGCCAGATGCATGGGAAATGAGACCCTGTATCTGCGGCTGGTCACATCACTGACGGCGCAGCCGGACTTTGACCGCATGCGCGAACAGATCGCTGATCACGACCTTGCTTCGGCCTTCGAGTCTGCCCATGCTATGAAGGGCGTACTGGCGAACCTTTCGATTACTCCACTCTACGAAAAGGTATGTGAGATCACAGAGCTTCTGAGAAGCCGGGAGGAAACGGATTATCAGCCACTTCTGGAAGAGATCGATACACTAAGAAAAACTCTGAAGGAGCTGGTAGAGAACTAATATGTCGCTTATCATGTGCCATGACTGTCCGAAATGCGGTGCGGGACTGCTTATCGATACCGATAAGCAGATCTACTCCTGCGAGTTTTGCGGCATGACCTTTGACTACGACTACTTTGACACGGTCAATCTTCTCCCTGTTGCTAACCGTGCACTGGGAAGAGGCGAGTTTACCGCCGCACGGAAGATGTTCGAAGAGCTTTCGGAAAAAGATCCCCACGATGCGGCAGTTCTACGCGGCCTTCTTTTCTGCGACGAAAAGATAGAATCTCTTTATTCTCTGGATATAGAAAATTTCCCGATCGATCCGGAGGATGATAATTTCAGATACAGTATCGAACATGCCGATCACATCGGACTTTCGTATTTCGGTCACATCAAAAATGCATCCGAGATCTCGCAGAAATACAGAGAATCCGTGAAGGAAGATCAGGTCTGCCAGAAGGACTGCAACGATATCGGAAACCAGATCTTGAATAAGACCGGACAAATCGATCAGTTTAGAAACAGGATAGTGATGGCGGTCAAAGTCATGTTCGCAGCTAGAGAAGAATTCGACAGAGATACGGGAGAGAGTATTTTCCTGGCTTTTATGTTGCCATTCCTGTTCGTGATATTCGGTATCGGTTTTGGTACGAAATATCTCGGCATACCGTTTCTGATCGGAAGCATTGCAGTAATCGTTTTATGTATCATTGTCTACAACATATATAAGTTTTATCGGATCGGTAAGATGAATAAAGAGAAGAAAACTCTTGTGGAAAAAGACAAAGTGCTTCGCCAGAAACTCGATGAATCAAGAGGGAAGAGCGAGGCCCTGTATAACGAGTTTGTAGAGGAGATCCGGGAAGCGGAAAAACTCGAGAAAACCATGTTCGGCGAGGTGGAAAAATGAGTTTGATCCGAAGTCATGACTGTCTTAAGTGCGGAGCTGCTCTTCTTTTCGATGACGAGAAGCAGGTCTATATCTGCCCGTACTGCGACAGGACCTACCAATATGACTACTTCAATGAGGATAAGCTCCTTACCTTCGCGTATGAGAAATTAGATGAGAAAGAATTCGGCACGGCAAGAGAATCTCTGGAGTTCCTATGTAAGAAATCCTCTCCGGGTTTCCCAGCCCTCTGCGGTCTCTGGCTGGCCAGGTCCGAGATCTCTTCCGTCAGCAGTCTTTCGATCGATTCGCATCACCTCACCCAAAGAGGGGAGGACCTCAGGCAGTATCTTGAAAAGACGAAGGGTCCGGAGAATGCATATTTCCAGCACATAAAGGAAGCCGGTGACCTGTATGACGAATACCAGGACACCAGAAAAAGCATCCAGGCGTTCGAATCAAAGCAGGCGGATCTCGATGATCAGATCATGCGATACAACATGAAACTCGAAGCCCGTAAACAGTGGGCCAGCCGCACATTGATCTGGTTTGGTAACGGATCCGAAGCCTCGACTTACACTTTAGTCGCGGCCGTGCTTCTGTTTGCTTTTCTTACCGTTGCCGGATACTATATTTATGACTATTTCGGTCTTTTCTATCTGTGCCTCGTATATGGCAGTTTGCTGGTACTTCCCTTCCTGATCTATTTTCTGCAAAAGAGCATCAAGATAAGAAGGCTTCTCAAAAAGATCTTTCCACTCGTAGAAGAAAGATCCGCGCTGGAAAAAACAAAAAACGAATTAAAGGAGCACGAATTCGAGGTCAGCCGGGCGTATTATAACAAACTCCAGAGCGCGAAGAATCTCGAGCCGGACGAATACAGAAAGAAGTGATTGCGGGGAAGAATGGTTATTCTTCCTCTGCAATATATTCACCTTCCGGGAAGCACATGAAGTCGCAGTCTTTTCCGCTCGATTTTGCACGGGCCAGATAGTACCTGCCCGGTTCATCGATCGTTTGGAAAAGATGACGGATTTTGTTCTTTCTATATGTTACTTCACCGTTTCCGTCACCAAAATCAATGTAGACGTAACGCCTGGTTTCCTCATCTCCATCGCTCTCATAGACGTCCTCGCGTTTCCTGGCCGTGACTTCGTAGACCTCGAACGAGCTGACGTCCTTTGGAGACGGCGGCATTTCACGGGTATTTATCTTCTGGAAAGCGTAGACGCCGACGATCAGGAGCGCTGCCGGGATCAGAAGGTAGATGATTGCTTTTACCGTCGAACGGTACTTCTTAAAAAGTGATCCGAAGAAATTCTGCGCAGCTGCAAGGATACCGTACCCGCAGATAAGAAAGAGAGCGATAACTCCGATTTTCAGCATCCAGCCGTCTTCTTTTTCCGTTTCCAGGTAGAAGAGCTTGTATTCTTTTTCAAGGTATTTTTGTGTTAGGATCGTTTTCCCTGAAGCCTCATCGAAGTTGTCCTCATTCAGCGCTTCGTAATCGTCCTCGATCTGCTGGATCTTTGCTTCCTCTTTTCCTTCTCTCACGTTATACTGATCCACTATGAAACCCAGCCCTCTGGTGAAAAACAGATACATGGCCAGGAGGAATGCTACCGTGAAGACCCAGCCGGGGATCCTTTCCCGGAGTGACGGCTTCGTCTTCGGATGCTCTTCCTGTTCTTTCAGCATTTGCTTATCCATGGATTTGATAAGCGTGAGAACGATTATGACCGCTATAATAATTCCAAGTAATACAACTAACCACATCATAGAAACACCTTCTTTACCGGGGGAAAATCACTTCAAGCCATTGATCGCAGATCCATATGTAGTGAGTATGGATCCGATCAGGATCCCAAAGACTACAACGGCAATGATGATACTCTTGATCAAGTGCTGCCTGCCGACATTTTTGACCTCATAGAGCACCCAGTCATCTTCTGCCGGCGGACACTCCGTGCCGCAGTACGGACAGTTTTTCGACTTAAAGGAGTTAAAGCTGGCGCCGCAGGAAGGGCACTGGATCTTTGCGATCGAGAAATTCGTCAGGACCGGAACATCCGTCCTTTTTCCTGCCGTGATCTGATAGACCTCGCTTTTTACTTTGAGTTTACTGCCCATGTCGCGAACGGCATCGACATACACATTACCTGTGACATAGACTTTATTGCCATCTGTCTTGATTTTCTTGCAGGACATCCATCCGCGGAAAGTACAGTCGACCACATTATCGAAATCCGATCCGAGATCCTTTACCGCATTGAACGGCAGGCTCTCCCGGTTGTCGGAGAAGACCAGGGTCCGAAAAAGTGTAGTGATCTTCGATGAGAAGGTCTCGAAGGTATATACCGGGCTGATCGTTGACATCTTCGCGGCAAATCTCTTTCTGGAGCCTCCGACGGAAAGGGCGGCCGGTGACTCTTTTCCGAGCTGGGCAAAACTTAAGAAGAAAAGCGAAAGCATCCATACGAAGTATCCGGTGAGCGGGCTCATGATGATCATTCCGATAATATACCTGATAACCATAGCCACTGATGGGACCGTAAATTTCATATTCAGCAGCGAACCGCCGGCGCTGGAATTAAAAAAGATCATCGGAGAAAAGAGCGGGATCGTCACAGGAAGTGCAAGAAGTCCATAGCGGATCGCTGTCTTCCAAATGGGATCCGTGCTTACGGCCGGGTCCGGAACGAAAAAATAGTTGCCGACTTTCGGATACAGCTCGGTCATATTAAAAGATGTACCGCACTGGCTGCAGCCTTCCTGAAGCTCCTTGATCGTGGAGACCGCACCGCAGTTCGGGCAGCAGTAGGTATCCGAGCTTACATCTTCGCCGTCTCTGACGTCAATGACTGTTTCACAGATCGATGACGGTTCTGTCCGTTTGAACGTCTTCATGCCGTCTCTTTCGGCGGTCCTTTTGTGTTTGATATAGCCGACAGACCAGGAAGTCTCATAGTGACCGTCCTGCCAGGAACGGACGTTGTTCGAGGCAGAGCGCATGGGCTTTTTCCCGGGATCCAGTTCTTCCTTATAACGGATATTTCTTCTCGCGAGACGGTCTCTCTGAAGCTCCAGGCAGAAGCGGAGTTCTTTATCTGCCGACATCACCTTAGCCCCCGGCTCCATCGCGTGTCCTAATTCTTCGCGAAAAGCACCTGCCACGGCGGCTCTTTTGTTCTGATTATTCTCTGTACACATACCCTGCTCTCCTGATCCTCATAATTTGAGATCAAACAACCCAACTTCATTTTATCATGCGTTTGACCCTGTCTACTTACTAAACAACTGACCGGGAGAAATTATTGGGTGTTTTCAGAATGATTTATCTGGATTACTTATATACTCTACTTTCCTTATAATCACTGCTATACTGTTTTTGTAAAAAAAGAAAAATTTTTTTCTCTACCACCCAATAATCTGCGTCCCTCGATTGTTTAGTGAGTAGATGCGGATATGAAGGAGGCATTTTTATGACACAGAAAGAACTCGAAAAGATCTATAACGAAGGTTACCGCGCCGTGTACTGGACAGCCATGGCTCTTCTTAAGAATGAAGCCGACGCCGAGGATGTCGTGCAGGACACGTTCGTTTCCTTTATTGAGTCTTATGGGAACATCGAGGACACGACCAAGGTGGTCGCCCTTCTTAAGAAGATTGCGGCCAACAAGAGTCTGAATCGTCTGAAGTCCGTAAGAACCGAGAATGTGGACGAAGAGGTTCTGGAAACTCTCGAACAGGTCCCGGAGAATTTTCTTCCGGACTCGATCGTGGAGTCGGCCGAGACGCGAAGGATCGTCATGGATATTATCGAGAATTCCCTGTCGGAGGATGTCAGAAGAACGATCATCTTATTCTACTTTAATGAGATGAGCACGAAAGAGATCGCAGATGCTCTGGGTGTCCCTCAGGGAACTGTTCTCTGGCGTCTGAACTATGCCAGAAAAAAGATCAAGAAGGAGGTAGAGAAATATGAAGAAGAAAATAACACGAAGCTGTTTGCGATGCCGCTGCCATTCTTAACGCAGCTTTTCAACAAAGAGGCCGAGCAGGTTCTTATCAAACCTATGCCGGCGTCATTACTTCGCCTGTCCGCATCTACAGAGGCGGCTTCTGCGGAAGCCGGAAAAAGACTCGCTGCTGAAGCGATCAAGAAAGGAACAGGGAGTATGGTCAAAAAAATCATTATCGGCTGCGCTGCTGTACTGGCAGCAGGCGCTGTAGCCGGCATAATCATCTTTAATACAAATCAGAAATCAGATAAGAAAGAGGAAACCGTAAAAGAAGAACAGACGGAAATCACAACGGAAGAAACAACGGAAGAAACAACGAAAAAGGAAATCGAGGAGAGCACGGATGCGACGGTTGATACGACCTCCGCACCCGCTGAGAGCACTTCCGAGCCGACGGATCAGCAACCCTCGGGAAAAGTGACCTACAGCAGAGCGGGCCAGCCCAATGACGCAGGCACTATTTTCCTTGCGTTTGACGGAAAGACCCCGGAAGAGGTTATGGAAAACATCATCGAGATCTGCCGGACGCCAAAGGACACCACTATAGAGAATTTCCCGGAACGCTGTATGGTATATCCGAATGAAATGCAGTTCAAGGATAACGATTTTAATTGGGTATTCTATTTCTGGGATCTGGAAGCGCAGGACAGCAAGGAAGGTATTCGGCAGATCAGCGTCCACATCCTCCGTAACGACGACGGCACACTGAACCCGGGAAGCCGTGCATCCATATCGGTCTCTGTTCAAGACCGTGCTAGACGGGATGAACTGTATACTGCATGCTGTGATGCACTGATGAAGATTCTGGACCGTGATTCTCTCATGAAGACCGGATCGGGGGATAATGAAGGTTCCCTGCATATGACACACTTTGTTTCCAAGACTTTGGATGAATTTGGAAATCCCGCACTTCTGATCGAGATCCCGCTTCTTGATCCGGTGGAAGAACAAAGCGAAGGATAAGACTGAACCGGATGTACGAAAAATATTTTTCAAATCGTGTGTCACATTTTTCGATGCCCGACTGTATATAGGGTGAAAGGCAAAAAGCCTGATGAAAATTCTTACAAGACAGAGAGGTAAAGAAAAATGAAAAAGTTAGTATCGATCCTTATGACAGTAGCAGTTGTAGCCGCTATGACCGGCTGCGCGAAGTCGAAAGAAACAGAAAAGAAGCTCGAGCCGAGCAAGACGACGGTCGAGACAGAGGCGGACATCACGAACGATAACGCGATCGTGAACCTGAGAAGCATGAAGAGAGAGGATGCACCGAATATGGTTGGAAAAGTCGGCGGATGGGACGGAAACATCGAAGATCTCGATATCAACAAGAACGCGGAAGCCAAGGAAGCTCTGGAGAAGGCAACCTCCAATCTTACCGGAATGAATTTCGAAGGCATCTACCTTCTCGGTAAGCAGATCGTTTCCGGCACAAACTACTGCATCCTCTGCAGAGGCGCTGCGACAGTACCGGACGCAGTCCCCGGTTACTACCTCGTATATGTGTACGCAGACCTTCAGGGGAATGCGGAAGTGCTGAAGATCGACACGCTTCTCGAAGCCGCGGATGCGAATGTTGACGGCGGCTGGGGCGTAAACACCGGAGATCTGGCATTTGCGAACAATGCAGAAGTGAAGGCCGCTTATGAAAAAGCACTCGCAAGCATGGTCATTGCAGGCGGCGAGATGGAGCCTGTTGCCTACCTCGGATGCCAGGTCGTCGGCGGATATAACTACCTCGTTCTCTGCCGCGTGAAGGCCGTCATCGATGATCCTTCCACCGAGCTTGCTCTGGTAACTGTATTCGTAGATCCGGAAGGAAACGCTTCGATCACAACGGATGACATGAACTTCTCCGCACAGGAAGGCGAAGAGGAGCAGGGCGAACAGTCCGCAGAATCCGACGCAGGCGATAAAGCATAACAGGAGAAATAAATGGAGCTCTGTGTACGACAATCCATAGACCGATCCGGTACGGGGATACTGCAGATATGCCGCAAGGCATATCTGCAGCTCGTACAGAGAGCTTGCACACTCTTTTCAAGAGAAGCAGAGGAGAAGACGATCTCCGCGATCTCCGAAGTGCCGAAGAGACGGGTGCTTTTCGGGCAGAAGGAAAAAGAAAATACGGATCCGAACAGAATCAGCGATCCGGACAAGTACCTCCGGGAGATCCTGGATAAGCACGGCAACCGGATCCTGCGACTGGCCTACTCCTACGTACATAACATGGAGGACAGTGAGGAGATCCTGCAGGATGTTCTAATGAAGCTTCTAAGCTCTGCGCCGGAGTTCGAGAGCAGAGAGCACGAGAAGGCATGGCTCCTTCGTGTGACGGCGAATCTCAGTAAGAACAGGATCGAATACAATAAGCTCCGCGACACGGATGAACTGAACGAAGAACTTGTAGCGGAGAAGAAAGAGGATCTCTCGTATATCTGGGAAGCGGTCAAGTCGCTTCCTGAAAACTACCGGGAAGTGATCCATCTTTTCTACGAAGAAGGTTACTCCACCGATGAGATCGCGGACATCCTGGGAGAGAGCGGCGCTAACATAAGGACCCGCTTAAAGAGAGCCCGAGCGAAACTGAAGGAAATCTTAAGAGAGGAGTACGATTTCGATGACTAAGTACAAGGACATTATGAATAGAATTGAACTTACCGACGAGATGCGTGAGCGTGTTCTGAAGAACGTAAAAGAACAGGCTGCATCCGGGAAAACGGACTCTTCTTCTAAGCCGGAGATAAAGCCCGTTGCAAAGAAAAACCACAGCCGGATCGTGCTGATCCGAAGCCTTTCGGCGGCAGCGGTCTGCCTCCTGGTAGCCGGCGGTGTCTTCCTTGCATGGAAGCTTTCCGGAAATAAGAAGGACCAGAAGATCACGCAGACTTCCGGATCTCTTATGCCGCAGGAAACGGATGTTTCCGCCAACGGAACGATCCTGCCGTCCGAGCAGACATTTGAAAACATCGAAGGGATCAACCGGACCCTGGGTCTTCACCTTCATGACCTTACGACACTTCCTTTTACCCCGGATGCATCTTCCTATGCCGTACGTGGGGATCAAGCCGAGATCACCTACACCAGGGACATCGAGGATACGTGCCTGCTGAATATATCTTCCGCGAAGGAAGAATTCGAAGCACTCGCCGAGAATTACTCCACTTCCAAAGAATATGTTCTGAGCGATGGATCAATGGCCTGCTTCTATGGCGAAGATGACGGCACCGGTTACGCGATCTGGAAGTGCGGAGATCGCTACTGCGCCCTTCAGTTCGGAAGTGCCGTGGAGGATTCTGTGTTTGAGAGAATCATCGCTGAAGTAAACGGAATGCTATGAATCAAGAATGATTGATTTTCCGTCTTTCTTTCATTCTTTCTCCCCTTAACTCACGTGTGCTTTCTGATAAAAAGGTGGAAAATCGATAAAAACTTCGAAACCGATTTCGAATATACTCTTCCCAATTATATATATATTTATGTTTTTCTGAGTTTGTACGACATTTAAGAAAGAGACATTTTTAGTTTGACGGTTATATTTGGGGAGAAAAATGAAAAAGTACTTTTTAAGCGTTCTGCTTGTATTGGCACTGATCATCGGGATGGTGCCAAATTGTGTTTCTGCAAAAGAAAGTTCAACAAAGGATAATTACGGAAGCTTTATCAGCGGTGATTCGGTCATCAACGATATCATCAGTAAGCACGGAGTGAATACTCATCCGAGAATTATCATGACGGAGGAGAGGTTCGCCATGCTCCAGTCACACATCGGTGATGGTTCGGTGACGGATACTCTTCTCAAAGATCTTCGTAGCGAAGCGGAAAATATTATCAGTCGAAAAGCTAACAAACCCGCTGAAGAGGCCATCAAATATGCAAAAGATGGCGATGAGGGCATTCTCGAAATGTCGAAAAAGGTTCAGCGCAACGTTGCCACATTTGCTCTGGCATATAATATTTTCGGCGACGAAAAATATGCCCGGTATGCCTACGCGGATCTTGAAGCGGCTTGTAATTTTCCGGATTGGAATCCGCATCATTTCCTGGATACAGCTGAATTGTGTACAGCCTTTGCATACGCGTACGACTGGCTCTATCACTGGATGACTCCGGAGCAGAGGGATCTGATCAGGACCACCCTGATCGAAAAAGGCTTAAAACAGGTCATGGTGGATTATACGAAGTCGAAGAATGAATACTCTCGCTCGTACTACTGGTATCTGAATAATGAGGGAGACAACTTGCAGTTCGTGTGCACCGGCGGCACGAATCTCGCAGCTCTGGCGATTGCAGATGAATCGGATGCAAGAGATATTGCCTCACAGGTTATAACCTACAGTTACAAAAGAGCATATTACTGTGTACGTCTTGGATATGGTGCCGTAGATGGCAGCTACAAAGAGGGCCTGGGATATTGGGATTACGCCACATATTATCTTGGTCTGCAATCCACCGCATTGAAAAGTGCAACCGGAACCGACTATGGCCTCGCAAGTTTTGATGGTATAGAAAGATCTGCTGACTGGGTCCTCAGTATGAGCTCCAACACACATATATCATTCGATTTCGGTGATGACCGTACGGAAAGAAGAACCGACTGGGCTGTTTTTCTGTGGCTTGGCGAGCAGCTCAATTTACCGGCATTGTCTGCGATACGTCTCGAAAACCTCGCAAATAAACCAAAAGGTCAGGACTTTAACTATCTGGATGTGTTGTGGATCGACGAGAGTAAACAGACAGGCGAGAAACTGAATAAGAAAACCGATGCCGGATTTGTCGGCGCATCAGATGCAAGCTTTAGAACCAATTGGAATAAAAGCGGTCTAGTCTCGGCACTTCATCTCGGCAAAAACGATTATGTGTTTCACGGACACTTTGATCTGGGCTCGTTCTATATCGAATCTAACGGACAGCGTTTTTTTACACATCTGGGAAATGAGAATTATCAGCTCAAAGACCGTAAGTATTCTTATCGGATCAAAGCGGAAGGGCACAATACGCTTGTCATCAATCCGACGTGGGATATTGATCAGGCGGACCTGGTGCAATGCCTCGTAACCGAGTACAAAAGCGGAAAAGAAGCATATGCCGTCACGGACTTAACAGCCGCATATGCGCCGAGCGGTGCCAATAAAGTGGTCCGCGGCATGAAAATGATAAAGGATAAGGAATGCGTGATCGTCCAGGATGAGATCTCCCTTAATAAAGCGGGTGAACTCTACTGGTTCGCCCATACCAAAGGGCAGATCTCGGTTTCTTCCGACGGGAAAAGTGCGATCGTCACAGTCGGATCTGACAGAATGTGGGTGCAGCTTCTTAGTAATGACGGTCAGTTTACCGTCATGAAGGCAGAACCGCTCCCGACATCCAAGAAGGTATCAGGCGCGATGGATAACAGTGAGTACAGAAAGCTTGCGGTCCATCTTACAAATACAAAGGATACAACGATCTCCGTGGCCTTTATCCCGTTGAAAAGCGGTGAGACCAGACCTTCATGGACACCATCAATGAAAGCGATTTCCGAATGGTCCGGCGGAAACATGGACTTCGGTGAGAATCTCTACGGATGTAACCTGAGTCTTGCCGGTGATATCGGCGTGAATTTCTATATGGATCTATCTTCGGCCAATCTTTCGGATGATGCGTATGTGGAGTTTACTGTTCCTTCCGGTGACACGACACGGACAGAGAAGGTCTATGTGAAAGCGAAATCCGGCTCAGACAGGACTGTGGCGAAGACGGTCACCGAAGGAAATCAGACCTACCAGGTATTCAAGTGCCAGGTAGCGGCGAAGGATATTGCTTCAACGATCGGGGTGAAGCTGGTCGATGGCGGAAAATCCGGCAAGACGTATTCCTATTCCGTGAAACAATATGCTGAATATCTTCTTTCCCATACGAACGACAATGCCGAGTATAAGAAGGCAGAGTCTCTGGTAAAAGCACTGATGTGCTATTGTACGTGGACTCAGGATTACTTCGGTATGGATGATTCTATCGATCAGAATTACAGAAATAACGATGCAGTTGCTTCCGTTACCGCGCAGGAATTAAAAGCGGCGGCACCGGCTTCGAAGATCGTACTTGATCAGATTCCGGGCGTGACCTATGAAGGTGCGACGATCTCTCTTATGTCGGAAACGACACTGTCTCTTTACTTCAGCAGCAGTGAGAAACTGACATTCTCCTGTGATCACGGAAACAAGCTGGAAACAGTGAAAGTGGACGATTATCAGGTCGTTCGTATTCGTGGGATCGCAGCCTCTGACCTCGATGAAGTCTTCGAAGTAAAGGTCTTCTGCGGGGGCAAAGAAGGAATGGTCAGATATAGTGTCCTGAACTATATATCCAATGCGGTCAGCAGGAAACGTTCGAATCCGAACGAGCCACTGCTCAATGTTGTTAAGTCGCTGTATCTGTACTATAAAGCAGCCGAGACATATGCCTGATGTGAGAACATTCGCCTCCTGAGAAATGCTCAACATCTGAATACCACTAAGAGAAAAGCACCCGGAGAGAGCTTCCGGGGTTTTTATATTTCACCGGCACTCAAAGGAACCTTTGATTATCCTATGTGCAACGCGATATAATGATTTCAGTAGGAATAGGAAACGGTCACGAGGGAGCGATCCCGATCCGTGCTGTGGATGGTGAGATATTATGGAACGAAAGCATATCGCTATTATTATTGTTTGTGTTTCAGTATTTACCGTGCTCGCTTTTGTGAGTGTACATATATTTTTCGGAAATTACCTGAGACGTGCTGATATTGCTTATGTATCCTGTACTTACGGTGGGCGTATGTACGAGGTATCCGTGGAAGATCCGGAGCCGGGTGTCCTTTATATTGAAGAGGAACCTATAACGACTGTCATGAAAAAACGGCAAATGGAAGAGAAATATGTTCCGATGATCCTGTACCCTACTGAAGCTGCTGTGGTCGGTGCCGGTGTTTTCATTTGCCTGATCTGCTTATGCGCAGGTGCGGGTAATTACCGCAAACTTAAAATTCTCTCCGGCATTTTTGCAGGGTACGTTATTATTTCCGGAGTGGGGATTTTCTGTATATATAATTATTGTGTCCACAGGCCGCGCAGCGAGGATCATACAGTGGCAGCGCCGATCATCTATCTTTATGATGAACAGTCGCGGGATGTGTCGGTCAAACTGGATCTTAACGGCGATCTCAAACACACATATCCTACTTACGAAGCGGATAAGGGCTGGAACATGAAGACCTCACCGGATGGCACACTGACTGACGCGAAGGGCCGGCAGTATGAGTATCTCTTCTGGGATGCAAGACTGGAATTCCCGGCCGATTTCCGTACGGGCTTCTGTGTAAAGGGCGAAGACACCGCCGATTTCCTGGAAAAAGCACTGTCCGAACTGGGTCTTTCCGATACGGAGGCAGACACGTTTATCATGTACTGGCTCCCGCAGATGGAGAATAATCCGTATAATGTAATCTCCTTCCAGACGTTCACATATGAAGACGCCGCCATACTGGATGTCTCGCCTGAACCGGATACGGTCATCCGTGTAAACATGGCGTTCTACGGAACGGACAAATATGTAGAGATGCGGCCACAGGAGCTTAAAGAATTGAACCCGTCGCTCGATGAACGTAAGGGACTTATCCTTGTCGAGTGGGGCGGTGAAGAGATCGAGTAACATCGAAGATCCCGTGCAACAAATATACGGATAACCTCGTCTAATTACCAGGAAGAGAAAAAGAGAGAGGTAATCCTATGAAAAAAGCAGTGGCTATTTTCAACTCTGTAGTTGAGATTTATAAACCGCTGATAAAGGAATACCATACCAGCACTTTAATGGCATTAGCCTGATGCCTCTACCTGATCTAATTCAGGCTACTTTCAGTTTGGTGATTTGTTCTCTTTCCTTTATCCGGACCTCACGAATGTTTCCTAGCTTGATTATCTGGTACGCTGCATTTA
>JAFWSW010000203.1 GCA_017519205.1 Clostridiales bacterium
ATCGATATGTACGGCAGGACCACGATCCGGAATATCTACTTCGATACAGAAGGATTCGATCTGATCCGCCGTTCGCTCCAGGGTCCGGAGTATAAGGAGAAACTCCGGATCAGAAGTTACCGGCAGGTGGAAGCGAAGGAAGATGTCTTCGTTGAACTTAAGAAAAAATATAAAGGGATCGTCTATAAAAGACGGATCGAAGTCCCGGCATTTCAGGCGATGGACTGGCTTATCGCAGGCGGGGAAAAACCGGATCTTCTAAGTAGATCTGAGCAGCCGAACTTCAGCCAGATCAGAGATGAGATCGACTATTTTCTCCGCCGATATGAAGGATCCGGGCTTTCTCCGAAGGTATTCCTCAGTTATGAAAGAGAGGCCTATGCCCCGGTAAGCGGAAGCAAAGAGGATATCCGGATCACCTTTGATACGAATATCCTGGCTAGGAAAAAGGACCTGTTCCTGAGCTCTCCTGCCTATGGCAGCCCGGTGCTGGATCAGGACCTCACCGTAATGGAAGTTAAAGTCCCGAAAGACGGCGCGATCCCCATGTGGCTCGCCAGGACCTTCTCAGAAAACGGGATCGTCAGAAGTTCTTTTTCCAAATACGGGAAATACTATCAGGAAACAGCCGGAGCCCGACAGAAGATCATCGGAACAATGGAACGGGAAGACCTTCCCGCACCGCGTATGAAAGGAGAACTGCTCTATGTCTAACGATCTATATACAACACTCATGGGAAACACGACCGTATCTTACACGGGATTTCTGCTGCCGGTCCTGGCCGCTCTCTTCCTCGGTATCGTCTTCGCGATGGCATATATGTACCGCGCCAGACGAAGCAGAAGCTTCATCGCGACACTGGCGATCCTTCCCGCCGTCGTCTGCGTGGTCATCATGGCAGTCAACGGAAACATCGGCGCAGGTGTCGCTGTGGCGGGTACTTTTAGCCTGGTAAGATTCCGCTCGGCGCCGGGCACCGCCAAAGAGATCACGGCCATCTTTATCGCGATGGCGGGCGGCCTTCTCTGCGGCATGGGATTTCTGATCTATGCGGCGATCTTCATCCTGATCATGAGCTTCGTGCTCGTGCTTTACAGCTTGATCGGCTTCGGCGAAGAAGATAACAGCAGAAGAAAGAGCCTTCGGATCGCGGTTCCGGAGAATGTGGACTACGGAAAAGAATTCGACGAGGTCTTCTCCGAGTACACCACATCCCACCGCCTGATCTCCGCAAAGACCGCGGGCATGGGCTCGGTATTCAAACTTTCTTATGACATCACACTGAAGGATGATTCCTCGGAAAAAGCACTGATCGACGCTCTTCGGTGCAGAAACGGAAATCTGGAGATCCAGATGTCGATCGTGATGCCGAGAGAAAATGAGGAACTCTGACGGGCATGCGGAGGATGCCTGAAAAGATCCGCGGGAGATGGCTTGAACGTGGAAAGGAAGATAGATAAGAACAGACGGCAAGAAGCCGGGAAAAGGAGATAACGATGAAAAAGGAAATGTACATGAACAGGAAAAAGATTCTGGCGCTGACACTGAGCGCCGCAATGATCGCAGGAGGATCGTTCGCACTTGCAGCCTGCAAGGATAAGTCTTCCTCGGATACAGAAAAAACAGCCGCGGATGAGAGTGAGGATGAATCCGGCGATGCAGCGGAACCCCCCCAAAATACAGCGGACAGCACGAAAAATTCGGCGGATAAAAACGGGAAAAATACTTCCGGAAACGGTTCTTCCGGATCGGTCGAGCTTCTGAAACTAACGGATAAGGACCAGGATACTTCTTATAACGAAGCGGAATCCGAGAAGATCGAACTTACGGAAAATGCAGGGAAGATCAACATCACGAAGGAAGGTACCTATATCGTTACCGGATCCACGAATAACGGCATGATCATCATCAATGTCGGATCAGAGGAAGATGTTCACCTCATCCTTCGCGACTGCGAGATCAATAGTCCGACTTCTGCGGCAATCTATGTCATCTCCGCAGACGAGGTGTATATCACACTCGAAGGCGAGAACAAACTCAGCAATGGAGGTGCTTTTACCGCGATAGACAGTAACGATATCGACAGCGTCATCTACAGTAAAGATGACCTCACCATCAATGGATCCGGCAGCGTGGAGATCACGTCACCGGCCGGTCACGGCATCGTGTGCAAGGACGATCTGGTCCTGACCGGAGGCACTTACACGATCACCGCAAAGGAAGACGGCATCAATACGAATGACTCCATCCTCTTTACTGCAGGCACTTATACCATCGACTGTAAAGACGATGCGATCCATACCGACGGCATGCTCGAGTTCGAGGGCGGCACCTACACGATCGACGGCGCAGAGGGCCTCGAGGGCACTTATGTCATGATCAATGATGGTGACTTCACGATCAATGCAAGCGATGACGGCATCAATGCCGGACAGAAATCCGATGCGTATACACCGACGATCGAGATCAACGGCGGAAACCTCAAGATCATCATGGGGCAGGGAGATACCGACGGCATCGACAGCAACGGCAACATCTATATCAATGGCGGCAACATCGAAGTAAATGCACAGAATCCGTTTGACTACGACGGAGAAGGCCAGCTCAACGGCGGAAAGATCATCGTGAACGGACAGGAGACCACATCCCTCACGAACCAGATGATAGGCGGCCGCGGCGGCTTCCAGAAAAACGGACAGGACGGATTTCAGGGGAATGGTGATAACGGCTTTTCCGGAAACGGCGGCCAGGGAGACTTCCGTGGCGGCCACGGCGGTAAAGGCGGGGGAGCTTTAGATGGACAAAACGGCGGCCAGATGCCGGATGGCATGACCCCTCCTGATGGAATGACTCCTGCCGATGGGATGACTCCCCCGGATGGCCAGACTCCTCCCGACGGAATGACGCAGGAGGATGACCGGGAAACAGCATGAGTGCGAAACGAGTGCTTTTCTGATACAATAAGGCTATAACATCCCGAGTGAGAAGGAGGTTCAGCCATGAAAAACGAGATCATTGGTTTTCACCGCGAGTATGAGGAAAACGGCTGCTTCTGCAACTGGTATCCGGCGGAGTTCGACTATGCCGGAAAGCATTACCTCCACTCCGAGCAGTTCATGATGTATCAGAAGGTCATGATGTTCGGCCAGACCGCACTCGGCGATGAGATCATGCACACCGCGGATCCCGAACAGTGCAAGATCCTGGGAAGAGAATTCTTCGACGGCTTTGACGCCGCCCTCTGGAAAAAGACCCGTTTCGTCGTTGTAAAGCGCGGTATACGCGCGAAGTTCTCCCAGAATCCCCAGATGCTGGAAACACTCCTTGCGACAGGAAATGCGATCCTGGCGGAGTGTTCACCGCGTGATAAGGACTGGGGCATCCTCCTTTCAACATCTGATCCGGAGGTCCAGGACATCACGAAGTGGAGAGGCGAGAACCTTCTCGGTCAGGTCCTGATGGAAGTCAGAGAAGAGCTACGCGAAGAACTCCGTGTTACAGCTGACGGCGGTACTTTCCCTTATGAAGATGCGACGGAAAAAGAACCTGTCTCCGAGTGGGAGATGCTCCCTGGTGAACTTATCCGCATCCCGCAGTTTAAGGCGACGATCCTGGCATATACTGATACGATCGGCTGTGTTGTGGGATCAGAAGAGAGCAGAAACGCATTCTTCTTCGACAGATCTTTTGCGGACTGGGAAGCCCTGATCAAGGGCGGATCGGCGGAAGCGCACGGACTTCCGATCGTCGGATTCTTCGAGATGAAGCAGGATGTCTATGACATCGCAAGAAGACTGGATAATGCCGTGACCGGCTACGAGGATGAGGACGAAGAAGACTGATCTGCCACGAGAATTGAGGACATGAAAAGACCTCCTGCAGCAGTGCGGGAGGTCTTGTTGTATCGGTTCTTTTCCTAAAACGCAATCCCCATACAGTATAGTGCTTTTGAAGCGGAATGGAACAACAAAATGTGCACAAATCCTGCACTTAAGAATTGTGCAGTTTGAGTTAGCACTCTCACCTTGACAGTGCTAATTTCGGGTCTATAATAGAAACCGAACAAAGGAACGAAGATCCTTTAGGAATAAGACCTCCGCCCCCAAGTCCGATAACATTGATAAAGGAGGAATGATGTATGTTATCGTTATTTGGTGAGAACTTATTTGATGATTGGATGGGCTTCCCGATGAGAGAGCTCGCGAATGTAGACAAGAGACTCTACGGCAAGAATGCAAGTCACGTCATGAAGACCGATGTCAACGAGACGGACGAGAACTATGAACTCGAGATCGACCTTCCGGGTTTTAAGAAGGATGAGATCAATGTAAAACTCGAGGACGGCTACATGACGATCAGTGCTGCGAAGGGCCTCGATCAGGAGAAGAAGGATAAGAAGGGCAGGATCATCCGTCAGGAGAGATATGCCGGTGCGATGTCCAGAAGTTTCTTTGTCGGTAATGCCGTCAAGACAGAAGACGTCAAAGCGAAGTTTGAAGACGGTGTCCTCAAACTCGATATCCCGAAGCGGGAACTGAACTTGCCGGGCAATAGTACGATCAACATCGAAGGTTGATAAAAAGCCATAAATACCGTTCACGGGGCTGTCTCGAAAGAGGCGGCCCTTTTTCCTTTTCGAAAAGCACCTGCCCATCAGCAGAAGCACCTCCCGCGCACTTTGCGTCCTCAAAAATGGACATAAAAAAGGATCCCACCGAAGCGGGATCCTTTCTGCTTTTTCAGCTATGCTTTGTATCGGAAGCGATTAATAAGCAATACCCTGAGCCATCATAGCGTCAGCGATCTTCTGGAAGCCGGCGATGTTAGCACCCATAACGAGGTTGTCCGGATCACCGTATTCCTTAGCAGCTGCAGAAGCGTTCTTGTAGATGTTCTGCATGATGCCCTTGAGCTTAGCGTCAACTTCTTCGAATGTCCAGGACAGACGAGCGGAGTTCTGGCACATTTCGAGAGCGGATGTAGCAACACCACCGGCGTTGGAAGCCTTACCAGGTGCGAAGTATACGCCGTTCTGCTGGAAGTAGATGGTAGCATCCGGAGTTGTCGGCATGTTAGCACCCTCAGCAACGAACTTCACGCCGTTAGCAACGAGCTCTTTTGCATTGTCGAGGTCGAGTTCGTTCTGTGTTGCGCACGGAAGAGCGATATCGCACTTTGTGCCCCACGGACGCTTGCCCTCTGTGTAAACAGCGGACGGAACAGCCTTAACATACTCGCTGATTCTTCCACGCTTAACGAGCTTGATCTCCTTAACAACGTCGAGGTTGATGCCGTTCTCATCGTAGATGAAACCGTTGGAGTCAGAAAGTGTAACGACCTTAGCGCCGAGCTGTGTAGCCTTCTCGCAAGCGAAGATAGCAACGTTACCGGAACCGGAGATAGCAACTGTCTTGCCTTCGAAGGATGTGCCCTTCGCCTTGAGCATCTCAGCTGCGAAGTAGCAAAGACCATAACCTGTAGCCTCTGTACGAGCGAGGGAACCGCCCCAGGAGAGGCCCTTACCTGTCAGAACGCCAACATAGTCGTTGTTCAGTCTCTTGTACTGACCGTACATATAACCGATCTCACGAGCGCCTGTTCCGATGTCGCCGGCCGGTACGTCTGTGAACTGACCGATGTGCTTAGAGAGCTCTGTCATGAAGCTCTGGCAGAAACGCATAACTTCACGGTCGGACTTGCCCTTCGGGTCGAAGTCGGAACCACCCTTACCACCACCGATCGGAAGGCTGGTCAGGGAGTTCTTGAAGCACTGCTCGAAGCCGAGGAACTTCAGGATAGAAAGGTTAACGGAAGGATGCAGACGGAGACCGCCCTTATAAGGTCCGATAGAGGAGTTGAACTGTACACGGAAACCACGGTTTACCTGTACTTTGCCGTTGTCGTCCAGCCACGGAACACGGAATGTGATGATACGCTCCGGCTCTACCATTCTCTCGAGGAGAGACTCTTCCTCATACTCAGGATGACGGTCGATAACCGGCTCGAGGGACTCGAGGACCTCGAGAACTGCCTGATGGAATTCCTTTTCATACGGATCCTTCTGCAGGATCTTCTCATAGACACGCTTTACATACTCATTCTTAAGTGCCATAGCTTAATTCCTCCATAAAAATAATCTGAAATCAAATTGCCTTCGTCCCGGGAAGCCGTGTTTTCCTTCTCGAAAAGCACCCGCCGCCTGAAAATCCAGCTCAACAGTTGTCATTATACAACCGTCCATAGGATTTGCAAATAGAAATATGCGGATTTTTGCAAGAAGAATAAAAAACGTTGCAAAAAACAGCACGTTTTTTCACGGAGGAACTGTCGGAAAAATACGGATATATGTCGGGATATATTGATAAATACGATGTCAAAGACAAATGACGGGTGAAAATGCATTTTGAAACTTGTGATTGCGAATGTTGCAAAACGGGTGCTTTTCGACATGAAAAAATGGAAAAGACCGCGACAGAATCCTTCGGTTTTACGAAGGTGTATCCGTCTTTTGGTCCCGGACTCCGATGTGGAGTGCTTTTTCCGGACAGGCGCGGACGCAGTCGCCGCAACGGATACACTCCATGCTGTTCGGCTTTTTGCTGGGGTCGATATTCATCTTGCAGGCCTTCGCGCAGGCGCCGCAGTGAACGCATGAACTCTCATCGAAGCGCATGCGGATGAGAGCGAATCGGTTGAAGAATCCATAGAAAGAACCCAGCGGGCAGAGGTATTTGCAGAACGGGCGGTACACGATGAGACCCGATACGATGATGATGCCGAGTACGATGAGCTTCCAGTTAAAGAGCCATCCGAACTGAGAACGGATGATCGGATTCGTGACGTATGTGATGCCGCCGGCGATCGTGCCGGACGGGCAGACGTACTTACAGAATGCCGGCGTCAGCGGCATAGAGAGCGGAAGCAGGATCACCAGGATCAGAAGCACCGCATATTTCAGGTAGCGCAGGTACTTATCCACTTTAAACTGATTCTTCTTATAGAAAGGAATAAGATACAGAAGATCCTGGATAAAGCCGAACGGGCAAAGGAAACCGCATACGATACGGCCGCAGAGGGCGCCGATAAAGATCAGGATACCCAGGACGTAGTACGGGAAACGGAACGTCAGGCCGCTTAAGAAATTCTGCAGAGATCCGACCGGACAGGCACCGACAGCACCCGGACAGGAATAGCAGTTTAAGCCGGGAACGCATACCTGCTTGGTCTTGCCGGTATAGATCTTTCCGGTGAAAAAGCCCTTGAAATTCGCATTTTGAATAAGGGCGGCCACCGCCTGGATCCCTAGACGGACACCGCCGCAGTGCTTCCGAGCGCTGTCGGCACCGGAGCTGTGAGCATTTTCGAGCTGTGCGCTTTTCTTTCCGGTCTTATCCAATTCCGATACACTCCATACAGATCTTTCTGGCCTTGTTGAGGACAGAGGTTGCCTGACCGGAACTGATACCGAATACGATCAGGGCGATCCCGATAACGATCAGGATCACGGCAGGCAGGTTATTCTTGATATGGAAGTGTTTCTTCATACAAGATCCTTTTCAAAAAGAGATGGACGAGCCGCTTACGCGACCCGTCCGTATCATGTTATTTCAAAAAACCGTCGACGATCTTGGCCCAGTCGTCGTAGGAGTTACCACCGACGATGGCGTTGTCGCTGTAACCGTTACTTGCGGGAAGGACATGACCGTTCTGATCGACGAAGATCGTGGTCGGGACATACCCTGTCTGATAAACGTCGAAGTTTGTGTCATAGCTGGCGATCGGATAGGTCGTTCCTGCATCGGAGATAATCTTCTTTACATCGTCGACTTGGTCTGTTGCAGAGAAGACACCGATGATGTAGAGTCCCTTATCCTTATAGGTCTCGTAGAGCTTCTCCAGTTCCGGCATCTCGTTGACGCACGGACCGCACCAGGGCTCCCAGAAATTGATCATGGTGACCTTGTGCTTGCTGAATTCTTCCTCAGTGATCTCATTTCCGTCAAGATCCTCGATGCTGAACTTTACGTCCGGATCAAAATCAGCTGCGGAACTCTCGCTTGTGATGGAGCTCTCACTGGGGACGGATTCCTTATTGTCCGTTTCCGTCTCTCCGGTCAGGTTAAAAAGATCAGTCTCATCATCGATCACAGACTGGATCTCGCTGGAGACCTTATCGAGGTCACTCTCCACGTTCTTCTTGATTTTGTTTCTTCCTTCTTCCACTTTTTCCGATGAACATGCGGCAAGCGCGATGGACATCGAAACAGTAAGGATCGTAAACAGTTTCTTTTTCAACACTTTCTCTTTATTCCTCTTTTCCGCTTTTCTTCTATTTTACTGCAGTTTTTCGGAAATAAGTGTTTCTTCTCCGTACTGCGGTTCTTCGTAATCCAGATACGTTTTGATGAGTGCTTCCCACTGTTCGTATGTTCCGGCGCCTACAAAGAGCTTATCTGCATCCTGCGCGGAAAGCGGCAGTACCCATCCGTTCTCATCAATGAAGATCGATGTCGGAACTGCTCCCGACTGGAAGCGGGCAAAGGCATCGTCATATGTTGCGATCGGATATGTTGTTCCTGCCTGTGCCATGATCTTCTTAACTTCGCTCTTCTCATCAGTTGAAGAGTAGATGCCGATGATGTAGAAGCCCTGGTCTTTATAATTCTTGTAAAGTTTTTCCAGATCTGCCATCTCGCTGACGCAAGGGCCGCACCACGGTTCCCAGAAATTGATCATGGTGAGCTTGTGCTCGGCAAAGATTGTTTCGTCGATGGGGTTTCCATCCATATCCTTGGTAGAGAATATGACCTCCGGGAAGTAGTCCTCACCTACTTTTACATTCGGATTCGCTTTTTTCTGCTTTTTCTTACATGCAGTACATGTGATGAGAGACATAGTCATCACGATTGCCATAACTGCGATTAGTTTCTTTTTCATAGGTTTCCATTTCCTTCAAATAATATTTCCCCTATTTGAATCCCCAATTAAAAACCCCGATTTCTATCCTCCTTTTTTATAGCCGCGCCTTGAAATCGTCGTAGCCGAATTCTTTTACCCCTATGACCTCTCCGCCATCATTCTGAAGCCAGATGGACGGAAGTGGCATGCCATTAAATGTGTTGTCCTTCACCATGGTGTACATCGCCATGTCGAGAAAATAGAGTCTGTCTCCGACCCGAAGTTCTTTCTCGAAGGAGTAGTCGCCGATGACATCTCCTGCCAGACAAGTATTTCCTGCGAGCCTGTATGTATATGGTTTTTCGTCTTTTTCAAAAGCACCCTTCAGCGGCGGCCGGTAGGGCATCTCCAGTACATCGGGCATGTGACATGCTGCTGAAACATCGAGGATGGCGATCTTCATGCCGTTCTCGACGATGTCCATGACGGTGCCGATGAGGTAACCGGCATCGATCGCTACGGCCTCGCCCGGCTCAAGATACACGGTAACGTTATACTTCTCGGAGAGACGCTTCACTTCGGAGATCAGGCCTTCTCTATCGTAGTCGTTTTTCGTGATGTGGTGTCCGCCGCCAAGGTTCAGCCACTTGATCTGCGGAAGAGAAAGGAGATCTCCGAATTTCTCTTCGATGACCCTGATCGTACGCTGAAGCGGTCCGAATCCCTGCTCGCAGTGGGTATGGAAGTGAAGACCCTCGATACCGGCGAAGATAGAAGAATCCCAGATATCTTCGGTGACGGTTGCTGTTCCCAGCTCGCGGTCAACCAGTTCTCTTAGGATGCCGAGGCGGGAACCCGTCACACAGGGATTATAGATATCCGTCTCGATCTCGGAATACTCCGGGTTCATACGAAGACCGAAAGACGGCGTGCGGGTGCTTTTCACAAAGGAAAGCGCGCGGTTGCGGTGAGTCTTCCACTGATTGATCGAGTTGAAGATGATGTGATCGCAGATGGGAAGAAGCTTCTCCATGTCTTCGGAAGTGAAGGCCGGTGCATAGACATGGGTCTCTTTGCCAAAAGGTTTACCCATCTCCTCATAGCCGAGACGGGCTTCATGGTAACCGCTCGCGGTCGTGCCGCTTAAGTATTTTGCCAGTTCGGGATATGTCGCGTAGCAGGAGAAAGCTTTTTGAGCCATAAGGATATGCGCACCTGATTTGTCTGCCACTTCTTTCAGAATAGAGGCGTTTTTCCGAAGCGCCTTCATATCCACCACAAAGGCAGGCGTCGGGATCGTTTCCAGAGTATGAGTCTCCTGCATATACTT
This sequence comes from Clostridiales bacterium, assembly GCA_017519205.1. Lineage (GTDB taxonomy): Bacteria > Bacillota > Clostridia > Saccharofermentanales > Saccharofermentanaceae > Scatonaster. Next base: position 10,230 of record JAFWSW010000203.1, read on the forward strand.
CCTCCACATAGTTACTTCAGAATAAATTATAAAGGAAAGCAGGAATAAAGAAAATTGCTAAAATGTCAGGTAAAAAGCAAGTCTATTTTGCAATTGTGCTAAAATAGTTCTACAAAAAACGGATGGTTTGCTACCCAATACTATTACTGATATGATAAAGAACGAGACGAAGCGAATCGAGTATCTGGACCTGGCGAAGGCTGTTGCCATTCTTTTTATGGTGTGGCTTCACATCGGCGTAAATAACAGAGATGTGGACAGATTCGTACATGTCTTTCATATGCCCGTGTTTTTCATAATCTCCGGGTTCTGTTTTAAGGAAAAAACATCTGCAGGAAAATTCATACTTAAAAAGACCAAGACGCTGCTGATTCCGTACTTTTTCTGGGGAACTGTACTCTATGGCGCATGGTCGCTGATTTATTATATTTTGAATCGGAAGAGCGAAATCGTCTCACTGAATACTTTCTGTTATTCCATCTTCAACAACAACACGAATGTGTCTCCATATGCCTGTGTGCAGTGGTTCTTCACGACTCTCTTTATTGCGAATATCATTTTCTATGTAATCGTGCTCATTTCGAAAAAGCACCGTTTACTTCTCATAGTGATGATATCTGTCTGTGCTTATGTCGGATGGATGATGCATTATCTCACAGAACGGCTCCCGTTTGGCCTGGATGTATCTTTTATGGCGGTATTTTTCATCGGCGTAGGATATCTGATCCGCGAGGTGAAGATGAAAGCGTATCTGATCCCGATCTTCGGAGGACTTGGGTATCTGACGTTTATTCTGAATAAGCAGAGTGAGTGGAATATGCGTACGATGAACTATGGAAATCCTATCCTGTATGTTGTGGGCGCATGCTCTGTCAGCATATGTCTGCTTCTTCTAGCCAAACTGCTGGAAGATATTTCGGTTACCCGCACGGTGTTGAAGCCGGTTCTGTTCATTGGGGAAAACAGTGTATGGTTCCTTATATTCAATCAGTTTTACAGAGGAACACTCATTATCTTCTTCGAACACTTCGGAATCAACATTCCCAAGTGGTGCCTGCTCCTATCGATCGTTCTTGTCATGATCCCGACTATCCTGATCGGAAATAGATTCTTCGGCTGGTCCATCGGGAAAAAGAGGACTCGCAAAGCACGGGAAAATAAGGTAGTATGATACATAAAGAAAATGGCGGACTGCCTGATGAAAGAAATGCCGGCATGAAGATCGTTGTCGGAACAGATCCGCTCTGGAACCGGTCAAAAGCGGAGTCATAAGTGGCAATCGGATAACTCGTATGTGCCTGCTTCATGATATCCTTGACCTCTGACTTCATATTGGTAGAAGAATATACACCGATAATATAGAAGCCTTTGTTCTTGTAATTCTCATACAGTTTCTCCAGTTCTGGCATCTCGTTGACGCAAGGACCGCACCACGGTTCCCAGAAGTTGATTATGGTGAGCGTATGAAGCGAGAAGACCGACTCGTCGATCGAGTTTCCATCCATATCTTTGATGGTGAAAACGACCTCTGGGTAAAAATTCTCTCCCACGGATACGTCAGGATTGGATCTCGGCGCTTTCTTCTTTTTGCATGCGGCGCAGGTGAAGACAAGCCCCGAAGCCATAACTACGAGTGCCATAGCGGCGATCAGTTTCTTTTTTCGTTTTCTTTCTTCCTTTTTCTTTTTTCTTTTTTCTCTAAAACAATTCAGCATAATAAAAACTGTATATCCAAAAACCTATATTTTCTTGAGTTTGTCTTTTGGAGAACAGTTTGCTGAAAGAGGGAGAACAGGAATGGGAGAAGATCTCCATATGATATAATAACTTTGGTAAATATGCCATTATGACAATGGAGCAGAAAAAGGAAGCTAGGTCGAACAATGAGTCTGGATGAAACCCGTATACAACATGTATTCATTATCGGATCGAAATCTATCGGTCAGTACGGCGGGTACGAGACCTTTGTGGACAAACTTACGCAGCAGCATAAGGATGATAAGGAAATCAAGTATCACATTGCCTGTAAAGCAAATGGTGACGGGTTCATGGATGAGTCCAAACTTTCTGGTGTGGAAGTTTTGAAGAGAAATACGAATGGGGAAGTGGTAGAGTTCACTTATCACAATGCTCATGTGTTTAAGATTACTTGTCCGAATATTGGTCCTGCGGTGGCTCTTTATTATGACCAGGCCGCTGTGAAATATTGTCTTCGATACTGTAAGGAAAACCATATAGAACACCCGATCTTTTATATTCTGGCGTGCCGAATCGGTCTTTGGATCAAAGGATTAAGTAAAAAGATCCATCGGATTGGCGGGTCTTATTATGTGAATCCCGACGGTCATGAATGGAAGCGGGCCAAGTGGTCTGCCCCGATTCGAAAGTACTGGAAATGGTCGGAAGAAAAGATGGTCTATGCAGCGGATCTCGTGGTGTGTGATTCCATCAACATTGAGAAGTATATCCGTGACACATATTCCATTCAGACTACAACATATATTGCTTATGGTGCAGATAGTAAACCGTCTTCGCTTACTGATGATGATCCTCGTTTCGTCGAATGGATGAATCAGCATGGGTTGAGGAAGGATGGTTTTTATCTTGTTGTCGGACGTTTTGTGCCTGAAAATAATTTTGAGATCATGATCCGTGAATTCCTCCATTCACATAGCGAGAAGGACTTTGTACTTATTTCGAACGTCAATGAAAAGTATCTTTCCGAACTTGAAAAAAAACTTCATTTTGGGAAGGATTCCCGTATCAAGTTTGTGGGCACTGTGTATGACAAGGAACTCCTAAAGAAAATCCGCGAAAGCGCATACGGGTATTTTCACGGCCATGAGGTCGGAGGAACAAATCCGAGCCTTCTTGAAGCACTGGGAAGTACAAAGTTGAATCTTCTTCTTGATGTTGGATTCAACCGCGAAGTCGGTAAGGAATCGGCCTTGTACTGGAAAAAAGATGAGGGTGATCTGGCTGCTCTGATTGATCAGATAGATAATATGGATAATGACGCCAGAGAGGAATGTGGTGCAAGAGCAAAAGCTCGAATCAGTGAAGCGTATAGCTGGAAGTTTATCGGAGATGAATACAGACGGGTGTTTATTCCTGAAAGAGAAACAGGAGATTTATAGTGGGGAGTTTTCGGACAAAATACAATAGTCTTTCTCCTTCGGTAAGGGTTTCGCTCTGGTTTGTATTGTGTAATGTAATTCAAAAAGCGGCACTGATTCTGGCGACTCCGATTTATTCTCGCATCATGACTACGGAGCAGTTCGGTGATTATAAAGTTTTTCTTTCTTGGGTAGATCTGGCAGTTATACTTACCACTCTTGATATATTCTATAGCGGTTACAACGTAGGTATGGAAAAATTCCGTGATGACCGAAAATCGTATACTTCGGCCATGCACGGATTATGCTTTGCTATTACTACACTATGGGTGGTCATGCTTCTGCCTTTTGCCTCTGTTTTGAGTCCGCTGCTTCATATTTCGACGATCCAGTTTCGTATGTTACTTATATACATGTACGTATTCCCTGTTTTTCAGTTTTGGTCAGCGCGCAAAAAGTATGAATACCAGTATAAACCGCTAATTATCGTTACTGCGCTTTCATCTGTAGGAACGGTCCTTTTTGGCACACTTGCAGCTCTTTTGGTGGATGAGAAAAGCGATGGAGCGATTTTGGCAAAAATCGTAGTGGAAGCTGTTATCGCTATTCCACTTCTTCTTGCAAGTGTTCGGGGGATTAGGAGCGTATATAATAAGTTCTACTGGAAGTATGCTTTAAAGTTTAATATTCCGTTGGTTCCGCACTATCTTTCCGCCATGATCCTGAATCACTCGGATATCCTGATGATCGATATGATTTGTGGAAAAACTGATGCGGCAATTTATAGTGTTGCATATTCTGTCGCTGTAATTATTACTGTTGTTCAAAATGCCATGAACAGCGCAATCATTCCGTGGATGTATAAAAGACTACGCGAAAACGATCTAGAGGGGTTCGCAAAAGTTACTTCCGGCGTGATTGGCGCTATGGCTATCCTGAACTTATCACTTGTGATTTGTGCTCCGGAAGCAGTTATGATTATGGGATCAGCCCAATATGCGGAGGCCGTCTATGTGATTCCTCCGATTACATTTGGTGTATTCCTGACTACTGTATATGGATTGTTTATGAATATCGAACTATATTACCATAACAACAGATTTGCGGCTGTCGCATCTGTAATAGCTGCAGCCTCTAATATTATGCTTAATTTCATCTTTATCCGTGAATTTGGGTATATGGCAGCCGGATATACTACATTTGCATCTTATCTACTTCTTCTCGTTATGCACTTCTTTGGGCTTCGAAAAGTATCCGCAAAAAACAATCTGTCTTATCGTAAACTCTTTGATATAAAAGCGATCTTGATGATTATTCTAGGATTTGCGATTGGAACACTAGTTATTTCCTTCACATACAGTTTTATTTGGCTAAGATTAGGACTGATAGTGATAATTATCGTTTTGATGATAGTTTGTCGCAAAAAAATAGGGAGGTTTGCAGCACAATTCCTTCAAAAGAATTGAACCATGGCGGTTGTTATATGGACTATCAGAAAGTGACCGGATGTCTTTAATGTCCTTATGCTTAGCCCGCTTCGATTACAAATTCATGGGATGTGTGGGTCTCTTGAACGTGTATTGTTATTCTGTTACTCTGTATTTAATAATTTACACAGTCTGAACAGGAGAGCCTTATGAGAATTCCATTTGTATCATTCTTGCCAATGGAAAGAGAATTAGGTGTTGAACTTAGAAACGGGTTTGAACGTGTTTTGACAAAATCATGGTATATTTCCGGCGAGGAAGATGCCGCATTTGAGCAAGCTTTTGCCCAATTTTGTGGAGTAGAATACTGCATAGGCGTGGGCAATGGTTTAGATGCGATAATGCTGGCACTAAAAGCTCTTGGAATCGGTGCCGGAGATGATGTAATCGTTCCGTCGAATACCTATATTGCAACGGCATTAGCTGTGACTTATGTTGGGGCGAATCCGATCCTTGTCGAACCGGATATCCATACATTTAATATCGATCCTACTTTGATCGAGAACGCTATCACCGCGAAGACGAAGGCGATTATTCCAGTACACTTGTATGGTCAGGCCTGTGACATGGATCCGATTATGGATATAGCGGAAAAACACGGACTTTTCGTTATTGAGGATTGTGCACAGGCGCATGGAGCATTATACAAGAATAGAAGAGTAGGTTCATTTGGTGACGTAGCTGCGTTTAGTTTTTATCCTGGAAAGAATCTTGGTGCGCTTGGCGATGCCGGATGTGTAGTAACGAATGATCAGGAAATAGCGAAAAAGGTCAGAGCGCTTGGGAATTATGGATCAGACTATAAGTATCACCATATTTACAAAGGGAATAACAGCAGACTCGATGAAATTCAGGCGGCTTTCCTCTCTGTTAAATTACCTTCTCTTGATCGAATGAATGCGGAACGCAGACGCATAGCCGAAATGTATTCTTCAGGTCTCAAGAATGAAAAGGTGATTTGTCCGATCGTTCTGCCGGATTGTGTGCCTGTCTGGCATATATACGGCATACGATGTGACGAGCGCGAGGCGCTTGAAAAGCACTTGAACGGATTGGGAATCGGTACCAATAAGCATTACCCGATACCGATTCATTTACAGGAATGTTATGCTGATCTTGAACTTAGTCAAGGTGACCTCCCGATTGCGGAAGAGATTAGTAGAACGGAATTAAGTCTTCCGATGTTTTATGGTTTGACTGATGAAGAAGTACAGTATGTAATTGATTCCGTGAACTCATTTGTATAAAGGGGAACAGAATGCAACTGAGAAAACTAAAACTTGAAGATGCTTCATTGATGTTGGAGTGGATGCATGACCCTTCTGTTGTAGGGCATCTTCATGCCGATTTTATCAATAAAACTATGAAGGATGCGGAAAAGTTTATATCCGATAGTTGGACGGATGCGAATAATCTCCATTTAGCTATCACCTCAGACGAAGATGAGTACATGGGAACGGTAAGTCTCAAGCATATCGAGTTAGGCACTGCGGAATTTGCGATTACTGTTCGCAGCAAAGCTATGGGGAAAGGCTATGCTTGGTTTGGAATGGAGGGAGTTTTCAGAAAAGCCTTTGAAGAACTTAATCTAGAAAGTGTTTATTGGTGTGTAAGCCGCAGTAATACTCGCGCAGTAAAGTTCTATGACAAGCATAACTTTCATGAGGTTTTAGATGTTCCGCGGTCCTTCAGTGAACGGTATAAAGAAATCAAGGATCTAAAATGGTACTCCGTTCTTAAAGGCGATGAATTTAATCTTCGAGATACTGTAGCCGGATGCAAAGTCATCCGAATAAAGACTATTCCGACCATTAGCGCCGGAGAGTTGTCTTTTTTTGAAGCGAGTAAAGATATTCCGTTTGATATAAAAAGAATTTACTACATTTCAAAAGTCCCAGAAGGTGTCCGCCGAGGTTTTCATGCCCATAAAACATTGAAACAGGTGTTATTTTGCCCTTATGGCCGAATTCAACTAGTACTTGAGAATAAAGATTGCCGAGAGGAAATCGAATTATCTGATCCGTCTGTCGGTGTGGTGATCAGTCAGCCGACTTGGAGAGAAATGCTTTGGATACAGAAAGACTCTGTCCTGGTGGTTGCTGCCTCAGATTTCTATAGTGTTGATGACTATATTCGGGACCATGAAGATTTCAGGGCATTTATCAGTGAGAAGTGAGCAGTAGAAAGTGGAGTTATCAAAAGTGATATATCAGGAGGACAGAGTATGAAGCGCGTAATCACATATGGCACATTTGATCTTTTACACTATGGACATATTAACCTGCTGCGCCGTGCGAAAGAACTCGGTGATTATCTTATAGTAGTAATCTCCTCAGATGAGTTTAATTGGAACGAGAAGCACAAGAAGTGCTATTTTACGTACGAACAGAGGAAGGCATTGGTTGAAGCCATAAGATATGTTGATTTGGTTATCCCCGAGGAAAGCTGGGAACAAAAGCGTAAAGATATGCACGAGTATCATATTGACACGTTTGTTATGGGCGATGATTGGAAGGGGAAATTCGACTTTTTAAAAGAGGAAGGTGTTGAAGTAGTATATCTTCCGAGAACTCCGGAGATCAGCACGAGCAAGATGAAAAAAGATTTGTATGATGCAAACGCTGTTGACGGGGAGAGTAAAACCTCTCATGACGATATTAATACCGATCCGAGCAGGTAAAACGAGGGAATATGACAAAGGTTAGTGTAATCATTGCAACATATAAGCCGGTGCTCGAGAGGCTTCTGTTCTCTATTGATTCAGTGGTTAGACAGCAAGGAATAGATTTCGAACTGATTATTACTGATGATGGATCGATTAATAATTGTTTCGAGGAGGCAAGAGCGTATATTGAAAAGAAAGGCTTTCAAAACTATACGCTGCTTTCTCATGAGAAGAATGCGGGAACGGTAAAGAATATTCTGGATGCGGTTTATCATGCTAAAGGTCAGTATGTGAGAACAATCGGAACCGGAGATGCTCTTTACGGAACGTCATCGTTAAGAGACCATGTTGATTTCCTTGAGAAGAGTAAAAGAAAGTGGTCTTTTGGGCAAATGATCTACTTCACCATTGATGATTCCGGAAAAAGAGAGTATATCAGACATCAATCAAGACCACAACTAACAAAGTCGTATTTAGAAGGAAACGATAAAAAGTGTATGCGTCAATACTGTACGTTCAGAGATGTCGCTACAGGTACTGCAATTCTTTATGAGAAAAACACTATTAGGGAATATTTGGAACTGATTCAAGACAAAGTTATCTATTGCGAAGATTATATTGGAGAGATAATGACCTATGACGGACTTGTTGCTGCATATTATCCTGAACCGGTTGTACTGTATGAATTTGCAGCAGGTGGAGTTACAGACCAGACAAATCGCGGTTGGCAGGATTGGCGGGAAAAGATAATGAATGACATAGCTGCAGCTGATCTCATAATGATAAGTCGTGATAACACGCCGGATGATTCGCTCCATAGGAAAATTAACCGGATTCACCGTAGAAGAAACAGATTTGGCCGAAGTAAACTATGCATGATATTTGAGCCGGGAAGGATATTATTCCATACTAAACGTATCCTTCATCCATCGATGACGAATATACCGATCGACGAAATGTATTTGAAAACGAATTGCGATACCGAAGCCAGATAACATATGGAATCAAACAGAGAGGTGCACATACTGAGCATGGAGATGAAAGGAAAAAAGAGTAATATTGATTTACTTCACCAAGTTGATCTGGATATAGTTAAAGAAGTTGTCAGAATCTGCGAGAAACATGGTTTTTCATATTATATGCTTGGTGGAACGATGCTGGGAGCGGTTCGTCACAAGGGGTTCATTCCCTGGGATGATGACGTTGATTTAGGAATGCCTCGAAAAGATTATGAAAGTTTTCTGAAGATTGCACCTGATGAGCTGGCATCCAATCTCCGAATCGTGAATTACCGTACGGATCCGAATTATCAGTACTATATTACGCGTGTGCTAGACTCGAATACGAAGGTTGAGGAAGAAAGAATCGGTAATGAGAACAGATATACCAATGCTTCCATTGATATTTTTCCCATAGACGGATCGCCCAATAATCGTTTACTGAGGAAGATATATTTCTTCCGTGTTCTTTTTCATCGTGCATTAATGTCGCTTTGTTATAAAGATTCAATCGATCGTCAAAGACGAAGGGGACGGATGGAACGAATATTCCTCTGGATTATGGAAAGAATACCTGTTGAAAAGATGACAACCCCATATAAGCAGAAGGTGAAAATTGATAAGCTTCTTCGAAAAAATGACGTAGGGAAATCCAAATATATCGGCAACATTATGGGCGCATATCGGACAAAAGAAATTGTGCCAGCCGAGTTTTACGGAAAGGGAAAGAAGTATACTTTTGAGTCTATTGAGCTTAATGGCATGGATATGGCAGATGAGTACTTAACATGGACTTATGGAGATTATATGAAACTTCCTCCTGAAGATAAACGAAAAACACATTTTAAAATTCTTGAAATTAATGGAATCAATGTTGAAGAGAAGGAGTAGTCACACTTCGATTAAGAAGAACAGCAGATCATACCGAACCTCTGCCGGTAAAGACCACGGTTACGGTTTTCAGCATGATCCGTAGATCTTCAAAGGTGGAGAAGTTTCTGATGTATTCCCGATCGAGTTTGACGACTTCTTCGAAGTTGGTGATGTCCGATCTGCCGGAGATCTGCCAGAGACCCGTGATACCCGGCTTGATGGACAGACGGCTCGCATGATAAAGAGAGTACTTTTCGTATTCATCGAGTGTCGGAGGTCTGGTTCCGACCAGACTCATATCCCCCTTAAGAACATTCCAGAACTGCGGGAATTCGTCGAGGCTGGTCTTTCTGAGGAAGCGGCCGATAGGGAAGATACGGGGGTCGTTATCCATCTTAAACATAAGACCTTCCATCTTATTCTGTTCCATGAGTTCCTTCTTCCGTTCCTCCGCATCCGGATACATTGAACGGAATTTGTAGAAGTTGAAGATACGTCCGTTCTTTCCGACACGCTTCTGCTTGAAGATGATCGGGCCGGGGCTCTGGATGAAGATGATCGGAGCGAAAATGATGAAGAGGATCAGTGTAAAGATCAGACCGAAGATACTGCCGATGATGTCGAGCAGACGCTTGATGAACTTCTGACGGAAGGTCATCGGGTTGATCGCCGTGGTGATGACGGAGCGGTCGTTGATGTTATTCATCTGGGAGTTCGGTGTCTGGTCGAAATACTGTCCGATATCGATGTGGACGGTAAGTCCCATGTCTACAAGAGTCTCGATGATCTCGTTTCTGATCTCGCCTTCCGGATAACTGACGAAGACTTCATCGATGACGTTTTCACGGACGAAGGACTTATACGAATCTTTATCCGCGCACCCCACGAGTTCGTATCCGCTGTATGCTTTTGGAGCAAGAAGGGAAGACAGGGCATCCGCATTTTCTTTCTCCGTGACGATAAGCATGTGGGCCGTATTCACGGCGCCGCCCTTCTTTGTACGAAGAAGAGTTTTCTTGTAAATGGTCCGGAAGATGGACATGAAGAACACATTCAACGCGAAGAAGATGGCGAGGATGAGTCGGGAATACGTAGCGGATTCTTTCAGGAAGAACAATACGATCAGGATCGTGGCGAGAAGCTTGATATTGTGCCAGACGATGCCGCGTATCTCTTCGACGGCGTTTCTATGCAGGATGTTCGAGTAGGACTCTCCGGAAAAGGCATAGAAGAGATGCGTAAGGAAAATCAGTACGATAATGATGCGGTACGCGCCATCGTACGTATCGAAGTTCGGTAGCACGCCGATCTTGACGTAGTGATACCCGAAGAAGGCAGCAAAAAACGAGATCGAGACACTAATGAGATCTAGTAGAATAACTCCCAGATGTTTAAAAGCACTCTCCGACCTATTCATCTGCAGGTTCCTCGGAAGTATCCTTCTTTGCCGCTGCGCAGGCTGTTCCTGCAAGAAGCGCTGCCCAGAAGGGGTTATAAGCGACTTCTATAAAGTGGTGTGCCACGATACAGTTCAGAGAGATCAGGGCGATGACAAGAATGAACGCGGTGTCTTTCCGGTTTTTATATGCCATAAACACGTGGAGCGCAATGACCGCCAAAGCGACGATGATGCCGAAGGTGAAGAGGATGTTCAGATAAGAGCAATCTACGAAATTATATCCTTCCGGTGCAACGCCGTTAGAAATACCACCCATGCCGATCCACTTGATGTTCTGTCCGGCGAGAGTAATATCCATCTCCTTAAATGCACGGTGTCCGAGATAGAGACGGCCCGAAAGCATATCACTCATCTTCACGAGGAAGCGGTTGTCAGCTGAGTAAGCGAGCGTAAGAACGGTCATCAGAGCGGCTGCCGCCGGAGTGAAGAAGGGGGAGAGTTTCTCCCAGATCTTTTCCCATGAAGTACGGAGCTTCTTTTCGGGAGACTGCTTCTCGATCGATTCGTGGATGAAAAAGATAACGATAGAAAGAAGCATGCAGACGAAGTCCAGTTTTCCGAAGGTGAACTTAAAGACGACGGATACGATCGCCAGAAGACCGACCCAGTGGTAGATCTTCATCTTCCTGCTGTAAAGATAAAGGGTGATCAGCAGAAGATAAAATACTCTGGCGGAGTAGTCGGTGCACCAGATCGCACCGAGCGCATATCTGGTCATGCCGTTCTGATGATTCACGATATTCTCGATGATCCCGGCAACCGCTAAAATGGTCGTGATCACAGCCACAGAAACGGATGTAAGAAGGTAGGTCTTAAGAAGCTTCTTAAAGTGTACGTGACTTGAACTGATGACTAGTATGGTGCAAAGAAGAAGATCCTCGTCATACGTCACCACGCAGAACTGCGCCATAACCATTACGAAGACGGAGAGCAGGAGCAGGTTCTTGAGGAAACTGTTCTTGCCTAAAAACATAAGGTTGATGACGACCATGCCGGCCGGAAGGACAAACAGCTTCAGGACGTTGATGATGGAGTAGCAAAGATCGGAATAGTTGTATGCGACTGTGGTTTCAGCCAGGATGATCAGAACGATCCAGGGGATGAACATGGCAAAGAAGATCTTCTCTCCCAGGTTCTTGATTCTTTCATCTGATAATTTACTTGTGTCCATCTTACCCCTCAAGCTGCTTCTATATACTATTCCGATTATATCATCAAAAAAGATAAACACAAAAAGACCTTCCCGCATCTTCCGAAGGTTTTTCGTTCTTCGTTCAGCGGGAAGGTCCTGATTTTGTTTTGTGTTGTGATTACTCGACTTCTACCGGGTTAAAGTCCTCGATCCACGGGAGGCCCCATTTATTGAGCGCATCCATGAACGGATCCGGATCGAATTCTTCGATGTTATATACGCCCGGACGCTTCCAGGTGCCGTTCATGATAAGCATCGCGCCGATCATGGCCGGAACGCCTGTGGTGTAGGAGATGGCCTGTGAGCCGACTTCCTTGTAGCACTCCTGATGGTCGCAGACATTGTAGAGGTAATACTTCTTTTCCTTACCGTCTTTCTTGCCCTTAAAGATACAGCCGATGTTGGTCTTGCCGACGGTTCTCGGACCCAGGGTTGCCGGATCCGGAAGCATGAACTTCAGGAACTGCAGAGGCACGATCTTGTGGCCCTCGTAGATGACCGGCTCGATGGATGTCATGCCGACGTCCTCGAGGCACTTGAGGTGAGTGAGGTAGCTCTGGCCGAAGGTCATGAAGAAGCGGATACGCTTGATGCCCGGGATGTTCTTGCCGAGGGACTCAAGCTCTTCGTGGTGGAGGAGATACATATCTTTCTCGCCGACCTGATCGAAGTTATAGACTCTCTTGATCTCCATCGGTTCGGTCTCGACCCACTTGCCGTCTTCCCAGTAGCTGCCCTTCGCGGATACTTCACGGATATTGATCTCCGGGTTGAAGTTCGTGGCGAACGGATAACCGTGGTCACCGCCGTTGCAGTCGAGGATATCGATGTAGTTGATCTCGTCGAACTGATGCTTCAGTGCGTAAGCAGAGAAGACACCCGTAACACCCGGATCGAAGCCGGAGCCGAGAAGTGCGGTGATACCGGCCTCCTTAAATCTGTCGTGATATGCCCACTGCCACTTGTACTCGAACTTCGCGGTATCGAGCGGCTCGTAGTTTGCGGTATCGACATAAGGAGTCTTCGTCGCAAGACATGCGTCCATGATGGTCAGATCCTGGTAGGGAAGGGCGAGGTTCAGGCAGACATCCGGCTTGAACTCTTCCATAATGGCGACGAGCTCCGGTACCTTATCTGCATCGACCTGTCTGGTATGAATAATGGTTTTTGTCGTCGGCTGGAGTTTCTCCTTCAGCGCGTCACACTTGCTGAGCGTTCTGCTCGCGATCATGATCTCCGTAAAGACCTCGCTGTTCTGACAGCATTTTGCGATTGCCACAGAAGCGACACCGCCACAACCGATGATAAGTGCTTTTCCCATAGTAGTATCTCCTTTACTGTTTATTTTCCGTATTTCATAATCAATGTTTCGCGCAGGATCTTCAGTGCCAGCGCAGTGCTGCAGCCGCTTGCATCATATGGCGGCGAGAGCTCTACGAAGTCGAGTCCCACGAGGTTGATATCCTTCAGCTGCATCAGGCAGATGCGAAGATCTTCAAACGACAGTCCGCCTGCTTCCGGTGTTCCGGTTCCCGGGAATTCTCTCGGATCGAGGACGTCCAGATCGACGGTCAGATAGACCGGCACGGGCTTTTCGGAAAGGCGCAGAAGTGCGAGGACTTCGTCGAAATTATCTGCTCTGAAGCGCTCCATCTTCGTGTGTGTCTTTGCAAATTCAAACTCTTCCTTCGTGCCCGAACGGATACCGAACTGGTAGATCCTGCCGTCGCCGACGATGTCGTGAATGCGCCTTAGAACACAGGCGTGCGAGAGCTTCGCTCCGATATAATCTTCCCGAAGATCGCAGTGTGCGTCGAAGTGAAGAACAACGACGTCCGGATATTTTTCCGCTACTGCGCGAAAAGCACCCAACGTCACCAGGTGTTCGCCGCCGAGCATGATCGGGAACTTGCCGTCATTTAAGATGCGGCGTGTTTCCTCTTCGATGAGGGAGAGTGCTTTTTCCGCATCTCCGAAAGGAAGATCCAGATCACCGCTGTCACAAATCGGAGCATCCTCGAGATCCTTGTCCTGATAAGGGCTGAAGGACTCCAGTCCGATGCTCTCGTTCCGCATTGCGGAAGGACCGAATCTTGTGCCCGGACGGAAGGATGTCGTGCCGTCAAAACCGGCGCCGAAGATGACCGCTTCCGCGTCCTCATAGGGACAGTTCAGTGCGAAGAAGTTTTTCTCGATACGATCGACCATCAGGACTTGCCTCCCTTCTTAGCATTGCTTTCGGAACTGCGGATCGTGCCGCCGTTCAGAGTCGTAGTTGTATCATTTCCGGGAAGCTCTTCCATCGCTTCCAGAAGTTTCTGCACATAGTTCGGAAGTGCAAAGGCACCACGGTGCAGGTTCGTGTTATAGTATTTCGTCTCGATGCCGAGCGACTTCCAGTCAGCGGCATGCATATCTCTTACCGGATGGTATTTTTTCGATGCAAAACCGAAGAGCCAGTGGCCGGACGGATAGGTCGGGATGTGCGCCTGGAATACGCGGCAGATCGGGAAGTTCGCATGGATGCGCTTGTGCGCGCGCTGCATGGCACGGGCATCGTTCGCATAGAACGGGCTCTCGTTCTGGTTGACCATGATGCCGTCTTCTTTTAACGCGGTATAGCAGTTGCCGTAGAACTCCTTGGTGAAGAGTCCCTCGCCCGGTCCGAAAGGATCGGTGGAGTCGACCAGGATCAGATCATATTCATCCTCGTGATGACGCACATATTTCAGTCCGTCTTCGAAGTGACACTGCACTCTCGGATCGTCAAATCCACATGCGGTGAAGGGGAGATATTTTTTCGCGACCTTCACGACTTCTTCATCGATCTCGACCACATCGATGTGCTCGATCGAATCGTAGCGGACAAGCTCTCTTACGACACCGCCGTCACCGGCACCGATGACGAGTACTTTTCGCGTATCGGGATGAACACACATCGGAACATGTACCATCATCTCGTGATAGATAAATTCATCTTTCTGCGTGAGCATCATGTAGCCGTCGAGTGTGAGAAATCTGCCGAACTCCTGCGACTCGAAAACGTCGATACGCTGGAATTCACTCTTGCCGCTATATAACTGCTTGTCGACCTTGATCGCAAGTTTGACTGATGGAGTATGAAATTCAGAAAACCAAAGATCCATATGATCCTCCTTCCGATTTCTTATATTCGGCTTTAGACCGACATCTATATAATACCACCTAAAATACGTAAGGCATAATGGATCATGAGGTAAGAAATAAACCGTATTTCCGTATTGTTGTACGAATAGGGCAGAGGATACGGCCGGATGTAATAAAAATGTTGGATAAAACTTTGAATATCAGATTGTTTTGACGCGGAAAAATAATGTATAATATAAGCAACTTTTTTAGGAGGGGTATATATTATGGATAAATTAAAAATCGATTTTAAGAGTCCTTCAACGATCTGCCTGCTCGCCGGTTCTCTGGTAATTCTTCTTGCCACATTCCTTCCGGCTGCTAAGGTTTCGTTCATGGGCATCAGCGAGACAGGTAACCTGATGAGCGATTATGGTCATCACGGTATCTTCCATCTGATCCTCGTTATCGCTATCGTTGTTATGCTGGTTCTCGACAAGAAGCCGGTCGTTTCCGGTCTGGCTGCTGCAGAAGTTATCTGGGCAATTGTTGATATCCGCAACGTAGCAAGCGATGTTAGCGATGCTAACAAGATCGTTAAGGATGCTGCTTCTTTCGGTATCGGATTCTTCTTCCTGATCATCGGCGCACTCGCACTCATTGCTGGTGTTGTTCTGCTGAACATCAATGCTAAGAAGAACGTAGCTCCGGCTCAGCCGATGCAGTAATCTTTACTGAATTAAGCAAGTAATCGAAACTGCAAAAAGGATCCTCATTTGAGGATCCTTTTTTATTTGCTTTTTTATTCTGATCACGATCCCGTGATCCTTCTTTTTCATCCGGGAACGAATCAGTATCCGGTTCTTTCTTTTACGACTTTCAGAGTCTTGAGACTTGCATCTTCCGCACCCGTGATCTGACATCCCTTTTCCTGCGCGTAGCGGAGATACTCGAGGACTTCTTCGGTGATCTTCTCGCCCGGAGCGAGCGCCGGGATTCCCGGAGGATAGCACATGATGCTCTCGGCGGCGATGCGTCCAATCGCTTTTTCAAAAGGAATGTGCTCGGCATCCGCGTAAAATGCTTCCTGCGGGGAAAGCACTACTACCGGTGCGATGTAACTGTTCGGAAGCGACACGATCGGGTCTTTACCGAAGTGGCGGCGGATCTCGGAGAGAGCTCCTACCAGACGCTCCACCTCGCGAACACGGTCGCCGACGGAAAGATAGGCGAGGCAGTTGCCGAAGTCGCCGAACTCCATCTGGATATCGTATTCATCACGAAGAAGGTCATACACCTCGATGCCGGCCAGACCGACCGGAAGAGTGTGAATGACGAGCTTCGTCTTATCAAAATCAAAGATCTCATTTCCATTAACGAGCTCCGATCCGATGGCATAGTAGCCGCCGATCGAATTGATCTCTTCTCTGGCATATTCCGCCATGTCGATCACCTTGTCGAAAAGCTCCTTGCCGTGCAGCGCCAGTCTTTTTCTCGACAGGTCGAGGCTCGACAGGAAAAGGTACGAGCCGGAGGTGGTCTGGGTCAGGTTGATGATCTGACGGACATAGGCGGGGTCGATCGACGGTTCACGGTTCTCTTCCGGATCGTTGCCGGTGCTTTTCGCGTCGGAATCAGATTCCGCTTCGCATAACGGATGCGCGCTGCCGACGAGAAGAAATGCACTCTGCGTCAGTGATCCGCCGGACTTATGCATCGAGACGGAAGCCATATCTGCGCCTGCTTCCATTGCCGAGACCGGGAGACGGTCAGAGAAGGAGAGATGCGTGCCGTGGGCTTCATCGACGACGACGAGCATACCATGCGTATGTGCGAGCTTCACGATGCCGCGAAGGTCGGAACAGATGCCGTAATAGGTCGGGTTATTGACGAAGACCGCTTTTGCATCCGGGTTATCACGGATGGCGGCCTCGATGTCAACAAGCTGCATGCCGAGTGCGATGCCGAGCTCCTCGTGGGCACCCGGGTCAACATATACCGGGATGGCGCCGCAGAGGACCATCGCGTTGATGACACTTCTATGGACATTTCTCGGAACGATGATCTTATCGCCACGGGCGGCGACAGTGAAAACCATGGCCTGTACTGCGGATGTGGTTCCGCCCACCATAAAGAAAGCCGCCTTCGCGCCAAAAGCTTCCGCCGCGAGTTCTTCGGCATCCTTGATAACAGAGACCGGGTGGCAGAGATTGTCCAGGGGCTTCATGGAATTGACGTCGAGCGTCATGGTTCTTTCACCGAGAAATTCGGTCAGCTCGGGATTTCCGCGGCCGTGCTTATGTCCGGGCACATCAAAAGGAACGACCCGCTCCGAAGAGTAGGCCTCAAGTGCTTCCGCGATCGGTGCGCGGTCCTGGTTTTTGCGAAAATCCTTATCCAAGATCAATCTTCCTCTTCCGGTGCTTCAAATACATTTGCTCCGGAGAAGATCTCGATCATTTCCTTACGGAGATTGTTTGTGATCTCGAGTCTTGTCTTCGGCGCGATCTCATAGACGTCTGTCTTAAAGAGATAGTTCTGCAGATCCACATCCTTGATGAGCATCTTGGTGTGGTAGAGGTTCGCCTGGTAGACGTTGATGTCGATCGCATCATAGCGCTCGAGCGTCTTCTTATCGATATAGTTCTGAATAGACACGATGTTCTTGTCACGGAAGATCTTCTTGCCGTTGACGTCTCTTGTAAATCCGCGGACACGGTAGTCCATCGTGATGATATCGGAATCGAAGCTTCCGATCAGGTAGTCCAATGTGGAGAGCGGGGAGATCTCGCCGCAGGTGGCGACGTCGATATCCACGCGGAAGGTTGCGATAGCGGTGTCCGGATGGTACTCCGGATAGGTGTGTACGGTAACGTGGCTCTTATCGAGATGAGCGACCACGGTCTCGGCTTCCATATGCGGGATCATGGACTCTTCTGCGATGAGAAGTGTAACCGATGCGCCCTGCGGCTCGTAGTCCTGCTTGGAGATAGAGAGTACCTTCGCACCGATCATCTCGGTGAGGTTCGTCAGGATCTTCGTAAGACGCTCCGAGTTGTACTGTTCGTTAATGTACGCAATATAATCCTTCTGCTCGCGTGCCGTCTTGGCATAGCAAACATCGTAGATGTTAAAACTCAGGGATTTGGTCAGATTGTTAAAGCCGTAGAGACGAAGTTTCTCGTGCGCCATATGATCCATCCTTTCCAAGATGGTCCTAACTTACTGAAAATCTTTTCCGGGAAAACGCTACTTCACGCCCACGGGCAAGAGGTCCTCAAAGCCAAAGCTTCATCGCACTCTTATTGATTATTCACAAGTTATAACCAACTTATCAACATTAAGGGAATTCGAACTTCCCACTCAATAAGGCAGTAAAAACTGCCGCTTCGGCATTTGACCCGGCTGTCCGTATGGCCTACTAACCACGAATGCTCCGTGGCGGTCAAACATTGCGGGCGCTTTTTCTTCTTTGACAAAATCACTTCCGCAATGACAAAAAGATACCACGGAAAGCAAGGAATTGCAATACTTTTATAGGAACAGAAACTGTAATGAAAGGATGAAAACGCAAATCAGGAAAAGTGCTTTTCAAGGAGATTCTTGCTACTTCTGCCTTTAGGATATAAAATAGTGAAGCATTTGTCCTTATAACCTTAGGGGAATAGGGTAATTACTAACCGAGGGCGAAAGGAAATAATCTTCCGGGGCAGTACCCCGTGGAAAGCAGGAATAGCAATGGTTTACAACAATGTCTTAGAAGCAGTCGGGCATACACCGATGATCCAGCTCTCGAAGAGAATGGTCGGTGAGGACAGCGCCCGTGTGCTTGTAAAATACGAAGGCCTGAACGTCGGCGGATCGATCAAGACACGTACCGCACTCAACATGATCGAGCAGGCTGAGAAGGACGGCATCATCACCAAGGATACCATCATCGTCGAGCCGACATCCGGAAATCAGGGCATCGGTCTGGCGCTGGTCGGCGCAGTCCGCGGATATCGTACGATCATCATCATGCCGGACTCCGTTTCGTGTGAGCGCCGTTACCTCGTTGAGCATTATGGTGCCGAGGTCAAACTGATCCACGATGACGGCGACATCGGTAAGGCTATCGATGAGTGCCTCAAACTGGCAGAGAAGATGGCGGCAGAAGACCCGAACGTCTATGTTCCGCAACAGTTTA
>JAFWSW010000022.1 GCA_017519205.1 Clostridiales bacterium
AAATCTATGACATTCTCCGTGACCGTTACCAGATGTCCAACCTTCTGTGCAAGCGTATCCGGCTTTATGGCGAACTGTATCTGAACGGCTTCCCTGCCCGCATGATCGCGACCCCGGAAACCGGTGATGAGATCCTGATCATCTATGACGATGCTGAAGGGATAATTCATTCAAAACCCGATACAGATATCAGGATCTACTACGAGGATGACTGGATCATCGTATGTGAGAAACCCGGAAACCTCGTCACTCATCCATCCTGGCAGCATATGGACGACTCTCTTCTTCAAAGGCTCTGTGACCAGAGACTTCATCCGATTATGCGTCTGGACCGTGAAACATCTGGTCTGATCGTTATCGCAAAGAACGGCTATGCCCATAACACAGTATCCAAGAATAGAATGGAGAAAGAATATGTAGGTATCGTGTACGGTGCTTTTGAACCGGAAGAAGGAACGATCGATAAGCCTATCGGGCGCGATGAGAACTCCATAATGATCAGGATCGTACGCGAAGACGGCCATCCGTCAGTTACTCACTATAAAACGATTAAGAAGATACCGGAGAAAAACCTGTCAGTAGTTTCGTATAAGCTGGAGACTGGAAGATGTCACCAGATCCGCGTTCATTCCCTGTTTCTCGGTCATCCGCTGGTCGGCGACGGCCTCTACGGACCTAGATCCAACGATTTCCCGAATCCGGAAATGCCGCATATCGAGAACGAAGACAGGATCTCCCGGCAGGCGCTTCACGCCTGCAAACTCGGCTTTTATCACCCGATCACCAATGAATGGATGGAGTTTACTTCAGAGATGCCCGAAGATATGAAGGCTCTTCTCTCCTGATCTTATCGTCTTTCAAAAATGAGATTCTTGGCAAGGATCTGCGACTGAACATCGCCGGAATTGCCGGAAAGAAGTCTTGCGACCTCGAATACGCGGCCGTTTTCATCAAGTTCTTCGATATTCGTCCTCGTTCTCTCCCCGCTCTGATCCTTGGAAATAAAGAAATGCTGGTCAGCAGCTGCCGCGATCTGCCCCATATGCGTGACACAGAACACCTGATGGAACTGTGAAAGCTTTTTCATCGACTGGGAAACTGCCTTCGCCGCTTCACCGGATATACCGGAATCCACCTCATCAAAAATAAGAACAGGCGTTGCATCCGCACGAGCAAGGATCGTCTTGACCGCCAGCATGATTCGCGCCGCCTCACCGCCGGAAGCTGTTTTAGAAAGAGGTTTCAGATCTTCACCTTTATTGGCCGAGAAAAGGAATTCGACCTCATCATAACCGGTCTTACTGAAGAAGCGTTCTTTCGGACGTTTTGTAAAGGAGACTTCAAATGTTGCATTCGAAAGGCCGAGGAACTGCACCTCGGAGACGATATCAGATGAAAGCTTCTTCCCTGCCTCAACACGGATATCATGGATCTTATCCGCCAGCGCGACGAGTTCTTTTTCCATATGGGCACGCTCTGAATTAAGTTGCTTGATCTTCGTATCGCCTTCCTGAAGCATTTCCAGGCGTTTCTTTGCATCGTTCAGAAACTCATTCATGGAGGCAACACTTCCACCATATTTCACAGTGCATCCACGGAGTTTCTCCAATCGTGCCTCTACCTCATCATAGGACTCCTGAGAAACAGCATCTTCTGAACAAAGAGTATCCCTCATTCCTTCCAGATCCATGACCAGGGATCTGAGCTGTTGAGCATTTTCAGAGAAGGACGGATCGATCGCGGTCAAGGCATCCAGGTGTTCTACAGCATTCTGAAGCGAAGACAGAGGAGATTCCGAATCATCTGTGGAAAGTGCGTCCTGAACGTAGGAGAGATGGAAACGTCTCTTTTCCTCCTGCTTGAGCACCTTGAGTTTCTCGACTAGTTCTTCCTCTTCTCCTTCGGAAAAAGCACCGTCCTCGATCTCTTTGATCTGATACTTCAGAAGATCCTGCATCTGCCGGCTCTTTTCGGGATCCGACTCATACTGTTTTCTTAACTGAAGGATCTTACGGTATTCATCGAGTTTGGCGGAGAAAGCTGAGATATGAGGAGTCAGCTCCGCTCCACAATAATCGTCAAGAATACCGAGATGTTTTGAACTGTCGAAGATCGTCTGCTGATCATGCTGACCATGAATATCGATCAGATAGGAACCGATCGTCTTCAGTACA
Source organism: Clostridiales bacterium (assembly GCA_017519205.1). Taxonomy (GTDB): domain Bacteria; phylum Bacillota; class Clostridia; order Saccharofermentanales; family Saccharofermentanaceae; genus Scatonaster. Next base: position 2,175 of record JAFWSW010000022.1, read on the forward strand.
GAAACAGGCATTGTGCGTCCATTTACACGGACCAGGCTTCTTCCGTCTTTACTTATCTCACGAAGAAGGATCAATGTATCTTCTTCAGGAACGATACCGTATTCAGAAAGCACCTCATCAGGAATAACGGCTGAAATTCCGTCGAATACAGCTTCAATGACGGCTTTATCAGAATCCTTTCTGACATAGTCACGTCCGATACGATGACCGAGCAGGGCACTGATGGCATCAATGATCAGAGATTTACCCGCACCGGTCTCACCTGTCAGGATATTCAATCCTTTTCCGGGAGTAAACGATGCATATTCGACTATGGCAAAATCTTGTATCGTCAGACTAAGTAACACAAAAACCTCTTACAAATCCGCGTTGATACGGTTATTCATATCTTTGATCGTGGCCTGGATCGCCAGTGCATCTTCCGGACTCGGAGTGGCTACAAATACGGTATCATCACCGGCTATTGAGCCGACCACACCGGAAAGATGGATCGAATCCAGCGCCGATGCAGCCGCATTGGCCATTCCGGGAAGCGTACGGATCACGACCAGATTCATCGCTACATCGCTCGACAGAACAGAATGGGCAAATACGGACAGAAGCCTTCCTGGGGCTACATCACCGGTCCGGTCAAGAACACTGTATTTTGTTCCACCGGAAGGGAGCGTCACTTTAATGATCCCGAGATCCTTGATATCTCGGGAAACGGTCGCCTGAGTTACCTGCCAGCCGGCTGCCTCGAGTTCTCTAGCCAGTTCTTCCTGCGTGCTGATCTCTTTTGCACGCACCAGACGAAGCATCGCTTCCTGTCGCTCATTTTTCGCCATCTTCATAGAAACTACCTCTTGCACGGATCTTCTGTCTTACCGTCTGATAGAAATTCTTATAACCGAGTTTCGCCACGATCACATCCTGCTCGGACTTTTTCAGAAGGATACGGTCATGATACGCAAGCTCGATATTCGGACGTCCATCGAGGGACATGATCGGCGGATCCGTGAATCGTTCGATAATGATCTCGACTGAACTGTCGCCGGAAACAATATATGTACGCTTGTGAAGAGTATGCGGACAAATAGGAGTAACCATAAAAATATCCAGATCCGGCTTTACGATCGGGCCTCCTGCCGCAAGACAGTAAGCAGTACAGCCTGTTGCCGTAGAAAGGATAACACCATCACCGGACAGTCTCTCGACATGATCATGGTCAATAAGAAGATCCAGAGATACCACATGAAGATTTGCGCCACGGGCAATTACGGCATCATTCAGGCATACACCGTGCTCCTTGACCGTGCCGTCCTCAGAAAGAAGCGTAACATCCAGCTGAGTCCTTCTCTCCAGTGTATAATTTCCGGAAAGAAGACGGTCAACCGCATCTTCAAAATCATCCTTATGGATCTCGGTCAGAAATCCGATCGTTCCGAGGTTGACACCGATCATGGGGATATTCTCACCAAGATGCTTATGTGCCGTGCGAAGGAACGTTCCGTCTCCACCAAGAGAGAAAAGGATATCACTGTCCGAATAGGAACCGATAATGACACCCGGCTTACCATCCAAAACAGATCCCTTATACGAAGAATCAAGAATGACACTTCCACCCTTGGAATGGATCACTTCGACTGCATGCGAAGCAAAGACCAGACCGGGGTCTTTTTCCTCATTAATGACAAATCCGAACTTCATGACAAGGATCTCCTTACATATAAGAAGGAAGCCAGCATCATCTGACCCTTCTCGAAGATTCTTTAATTATACAGAATTTTGAACATTTATGCATTATCATATAAGCACATTTTTATAAACGTCACTTATATTTCGGGCTCAAAACCAGGAAAGAATAGTTTTTTCGATTGTTTTTTCATCCATACCTTCTTTTTCAAGAAGCAGCTTACGATTACCTGCGACAAGCGGATGATCAGAAACACCGAAGATATGGAAATGAGTAATACGGGACATCTCCCCTGCTTCTTCGAGCAAAGTCAACAGATAAGAGCCAAATCCGGACTGTGCTATACCATCTTCGATCGTAGCGATCTTGGTAATACCGGAAAGAAGCTCTTTCCAGGTTTCAATATCACATGGTTTCACACACCGTACGTCGATCACTCTGGCATGAATATCATTCTTTTCAAGTTCAGAAGCCGCAAGCAGAGCCTGCTCACACATCACGCCCAGAGAAAGAATCGCAACATCCTCACCTTCACGGATCACGCGAGGACCAATTCCATCGTCGGAAGGGATCTTCTCAAGGATTTCACATTGTCCTCCACGGGGATAACGAACGGCGACAAGTCCTTTTGCATCAGCAACAGCATATTCGAGCATACGGTCAAGTTCTGCAAAATTGCATGGAGAGAGCAGTGTTACGTTCGGCATGGAAAGCATCATGGAAATATCGTAGATACCCTGATGGGTCATACCGTCCGCACCGACAATTCCTGCGCGGTCAAGCGCCAGAACCATATGCAAATCCTGAAGGCATACATCATGGAGAAGCTGGTCATATGCACGCTGGGCAAATGTCGAATAAAGGGCAACAACAGGAACAAATCCGTTTACAGCCATTCCTGCAGCCATAGTCACGGCATGTTCCTCGGCGATACCGACATCGAAGAAACGGAGTTTCATGTTTTTCCTGAAGTTGGCAAGACCGGTACTGGTCATCATCGCAGCACAGATGGCTACGACTTCTTCATGCTCCTTGCCGATACGAACGACCGAGTCGGAAAAGCAATTGGTAAACGTTCTTGTGCTTGAAGGCTTCACTCCGGTCTCTCTGTCAAACGGCGACACGCCGTGATACGAAGACGGGTTCTCTTCCGCCAGCGGATATCCTTTACCTTTCTTCGTTACGATATGTATCAGTACAGGACCGTTGATCGCCTTCGCGATCTTAAGTTTTTTACGGAGCAGGTCGATGTTATGTCCGTCAAAAGGACCGAAGTACTGGAAGCCGAGATCCTCGAAAATAACCGGAACATTTCTGCGGATCAGAAGTCGGAACCAGGTCTTAATCATCATGATGAATCTTGCGATTGGTCGTCCTATCAGAGGAATATGCAGAAGGAAACGCTCGACACGGCTCTTCGCCTTAATATATCTCGTGGATGAACGGAGATTTGAAAGTGCTCTGGACAATCCGCCGACATTCTTATCGATAGACATCTGGTTATCATTTAGGATAACGGTAAGATTCTCGCTGAAATGACCCGTATCATTTAAGCCTTCAAACGCCATACCACCGGTCATTGCGCCATCTCCGATAACGGCGATAACATGTCCGTCATCGTTTTTCAGTTTCTTGGCACGAAGAAGACCAAGCGCTGCAGATACAGATGTACTGCTGTGTCCGACGCCGAAAGCATCGTACTTACTCTCTGCGATCTTAGGGAATCCGGCAATACCGCCATACTGACGGAGAGTCTCAAACTGATCCTTTCTTCCGGTCAGAAGTTTATATGCATAGGCCTGATGACCTACATCCCATACGATCTGATCGTGCGGCGGCTCAAACTCAGACAGCAGAGCAATCGTCAAATCAACAACACCCAGGCTGGAAGCCAGGTGTCCGCCATTCTTACTGACACGGTCGACAATAAAATCGCGGATTTCTTCCGCCAGCTGCTTTCTCTGGGTAGAATCCAGTTTTGCCACATCTTCCGGGCATTTAATTGTATCCAGGATCGGTGTCGGTTTCATATCTTACTGCACCCGATTCTGCAAAACATCACTGAACTGGCGAAGCGCGGTAACATCCCATCCGAGCATGGAAAGCTCGTCGAGTGCCTCATAGACATCGCCGTATGTATCATCCAGCATCTTCTGAGCGCTCTTCTCGCCGAAGACTGTCACAAATGTAGATTTGTTATCACGCTCATCCTTACCGGTGCTTTTGCCAAGGACAGAAGCATCTGCCTGAACATCAAGAAGATCATCCTTGATCTGGAAACCAAGTCCGGTACCGGCCGAGAAACGATGGATCAGATCGAAAACGGCCTTATTCTCACCATGCTCAGCGGCGTAAATATAGTACGGAATAAGGCAGGATGCATTGATAAGTGCACCCGTCTTTTTCTCATGAAGCTCACAAAGGCGACCGGTTTCGATCTTTTTTCCTTCCGAAGCGAGATCGATGCTCTGACCGCCGATCATTCCGCGGATACCGGTATTTTCAGCAAAATACGAAGCAGCCATAGCAGTCTTCGGATCCTTCGTTACAGCAAGCAGCACACTCTCAAATGCTCGGTTCAGAAGTGCATCACCGGCCAGAAGGGCAAACGCTTCACCATGTGCGATATGACATGTGGGCTTTCCTCTTCTCAGACAGTCATCATCCATGCACGGAAGATCGTCGTGGATCAGAGAATATGTATGGACCATCTCCATCGCTACGGCAAAATCATCGACAACTTCAAGATCGAGATGTAGCATATCGGAAACCATATACATCAATACAGGACGGATACGTTTCCCGCCGGCAAGCAGGCTGTACATCGCCGCTTTTACAGTCGGATCATCCGAAATCTCCGAAGGAAAAACGTCCAGAAGGAGTTTCTCAATACGGTCCTGATACTTCTTCATAAAAAACGAGATCTTTTCACTCATACCGATTCTCCAAAAGCACTTTCCGTCGAACCATCCTGCGTCAGGATACTGATCTTCTTCTCGATATCATCCAGTTTATCTTTACAGAATTTCGAAAGCTCCATTCCACGCGAATACAAAGCAATCGAATCATCAAGAGACGCTTCTCCGGATTCAAGTTTGGAAATGATCTCCTCCAGTTCGGAGACAGCCTGCTCGTAGGTCATATTTATCTTCTCACTCATACTCTTAACCCTCTTTTGTCTCGATTGCCGTGACTACCGAACGGATCGCTCCATCCGGCACAGAAATCAGAACCTTATCTTTTATTTTAACACACTTTATAGAATCAACGGTTTTTCCGGAAGCATCCGTTACACGGGAATAACCGCGAAGAAGGACCTTCATCGGGTCAAGCGCCTCAAGTTTTGCAAGATCCGTGGCAAAAGCACCCTTCTTCCGCTCATAGGAGGCTGTCATCTTCTCATTCAGTTTACCGAGAAGGATATCATAACGCTGCATCTCCTTCTCGATACGGAACTTCGGAGCCAGAAGGGCTCTATGCTTCGTGAGGCTGTCCCACTGATGTCTCTTGGTCCGAATAAAATTCCGCATAGCAAAAGCGAGTTTACCACCGGAAACATCAAGTCTTGCCATGATCTCCTCTTTATTCGGCATCACCAGTTCTGCTGCTGCTGATGGCGTTGGTGCGCGAAGGTCAGCACAAAAATCACAGATCGTATAATCCGTCTCATGTCCGACCGCCGAAATAACAGGCGTTTTTGCCTCATACACGGCACGTCCGAGCGCTTCATCATTAAAGCACCACAGATCCTCCATGGAGCCGCCTCCACGAGCAAAAATTATTACATCGATATCGTCTCTGGAATCAAGCATTTTCAATGCGTGGATCAGTTCCGATGAAGCTTCTTTCCCCTGCACTGAAGAAGGCGCAATCAGAAGGTCAAAGTTCGGATATCGGCGGTTAAGGACATTTATAATATCCTGAATTACAGCGCCCTTGGGAGATGTCACCACACCGATCCTTTTCGGAAGATACGGGATCGGCTTCTTATGTGCATCATCAAATAAGCCTTCTTTGGCCATTCTTTCTTTTCTAAGCTCAAACTCCTTATATAGTTCACCCAGGCCATCTTCCTGCATAAACGAAACATATACCTGGAACTTTCCGTCAACGGCATAGATTCCGGCACGTCCGTAAATGCGGACTTTCATGCCGTTTTCGGGAACAAAGTCGATATGGGAGAAATTCCCCTTGAACATGACACAGGAAACTGAGCTGTTTTCATCTTTAAGCTGAAAATAGGCATGTCCGGACGGATAACGCTTATACCCTGAGATCTCACCTTTGACGCATAACTGACAAAGCACACTGTCAGAACTTAACAGTGTGCTCACGTATGCATTTAATTCCGAAACGGAAAGGATCGTCTGTTCCATTATTTTTCCAGTGTGCTTCCGACCTTGCCGAGAATCGCATTGATATAACTCTTCGACTCTTCCGAACTATATTTCTTGGCAAGAACTACCGCTTCATTGATAGAAACACTTACCGGGATATCCGAAACATGCAGCATCTCATATACCGCGATACGGAGAAGCATGACATCGACCTTCGGAAGGCGGCTCTGTTTCCAGTCCTTCAGATACTTCGCATACTCAGCATCGAGTTCATCCTTCTTCTCGAAGACTCCATCCGTAATCTCATTAAAGTACGGCAGATCCTCCTCGTCGAGAGGATGTACCTCAAGATACATCGCCTTCTGTTCAGAAACAGGCTCCTGTCTGAAATTCAACTGATATAAAAATGCGAAAGCTGCTTCACGAGCTTCTCTTCTACTCATCTAAACCTCCCGGGCGGAAGGATCTTATCCATCCAGTCCTTCACTTTATCCTTATCCGCGAAAATCAAAGCGCCGATGATGTAACCGATCACGGTAAGGACAATAATAAACAATGTCTTAAGAAAGCCGAAGATCACCAAAAACAGAGCAAAGAAAAACGCGATACCGGCACCGATCTTACCGGAATTCTTGTCTTTCAGCATATCAAAGAATTTGATGAAAAAGGCTCTCATGAATTAACGTTCCACCTTCGCAACAACAGGCTCAACGCGGCTTACCTTAACAGAAACACTATCAACAGTAATACCTGTATATCTCTCAATATCTTTCTTAATACGCTCCTGAACCTTACCCATGGTCGAAGGAACTTCGACGTTGGAATAAAGGACTGCGCTCAGATAAACACGGATCGCATTGTTCTTCGCAGACGAAACGCGGGCGCGGGCAGCCTTAATACCGACCTGCGCACTCTTTGCAGAGTTAAGTGCAATACTCTCGATCGCATCCACACCGATCTCAACATAACCGATCTCTGTCTGGCGGATACGCGTCTTACTGAGTCTGCCGTTCAAAAGACAATATGTCACTGTAATAACACATGAGATAAGGATCAGCAGAAGCACAGCGAGATAGATATACTTCTTGACCGGATCAGTTACGATATTGGAAAGCGGAGAAAGAAGATCTGCGAAGATTCCGTCATCTGCCAGCGCATAAAGAAGCAGCAATGACAATATCGCAAGGATCGTCGAGTAAACGATCAGAACAAAACGAACGAGACGATTCATGAATTCTTTTCCTCCCTTAACACAACACCGCAAACATGGACATTAACAGATTCCACAACAAGTCCGGTGTACTTCTCGACGTCTTCTTTGACACGCTCCTGAATAGACCATGCCACCTCTGGAATAATCATACCATAATAGACGATCGGATAAACGGTAACGGAAACAAAACCTTCCTCATTCTCGGAAAACTCGACCCGTACACCCTTTCCCTCATGAACAAATCCCAGGGATTCTTTCAGGATGACCGGTACAGATGCCGTAAGACGAGCAACGCCCTCTGCACGCAGGGCGGCTTCTGCTGCATACTGTGCAACAAAGCCCTGCGACATCGAGCGTTCGCCTTTAATTGATTCCGATACGAGATTCTCACCCATATTGTGAATTCCCTCTCGAAGAATGATCAGAACGTGTGATTATGCACGCTCCAGATATTCACCTGTACGTGTATCTACACGGATAACTTCGTTCTGGTTAACGAAGAGCGGAACCTTAACAGTAGCGCCTGTCTCCAGAGTAGCGATCTTAGTTGCGTTGTTTGTCGTATCACCACGGACACCAGGCTCGCACTCAGTGATCTCAAGCTCAACAACGATCGGAAGTTCAACACCGAAGATCTCACCCTTGTAGGAAAGGACCTTACAGATCATCTCTTCTTTAAGGAAACGGATGTTATCGCCGATGTTCTCCTTAGAGATCGGACGCTGCTCATATGTTTCCTGATCCATGAAGTAGTACAGATCGCCATCAGCGTAGATGTACTGCATGTCGTTTCTCTCCAGCTGAGCCTGCTCGAACTTCTCGTTCGGGTTGAAGCTGCGCTCAACAACAGAACCTGTCTTTACGTTCTTATATTTTGTACGTACAAAAGCGGCACCCTTACCAGGCTTTACATGCTGGAATTCCACAACCTGGAAAACCTGACCGTCCATCTCAAAGCACATACCATTTCTAAAATCACCAGCGCTAATCATAAATGTTCCTCCGAAATATACACAAAATTATGTTATCCATTTTATTACGTTATAACAGTTTATATGAACATCTGCAAATCCGCAAGTAAAAAGCACTATATTCTTCAATTTTATGTATTTTCCACAAACACAGTGCTTTTCGCCCGCCTGAAGCAATGAAAAAGCACCCTTTTCAGGATGCTTTTTCTTCGTCGCTCTTTATGAAGTCCGTCTTAGTCATGACGCTTTTTGCTGCTGATCACTACTATGGCAATACCAAGGGCGGAGATGATGATCAAACCGGTGGCAAGACGACTATTATCTTTAGAAGTATCACCGGTCTTCGGAATGCTTTTCTCCTTCGACTCCTTTTTCTCCTGCGGTTCGGTTTTTTCCTGCGGCTTGCTGATATTGATCTCAGCTGTTGCTTCACCATCGATAAAGGATACCTTAACCGTATGCTTTCCTTCCGGGAGTGTGTCGAGGTAGGAGCTCTTCACTGTAAGAACAAGGCTGCCCTTTGTGGCTGTTCCCTGATCCTTGGTGATTTCTTTACCATCCACCGTGCTTCCCCGGTAGTTATCGAAAGTCTTCTCGTCATTTACATTTCTCTTTACGGTAACTACAAGATCCTTATTGCAGCCAATCGTGTAAGCACCGCCCATATTATCAGAAACTGTATAAATGATTTCTCCTTCTGCGATGGTCAAAGCACCGGTAGCGAATGTGACTTCGTAATTGCCCTGATCCTTCTTGCCATCAGTATTGATCTGATAGATACCTTCCTTTTCTCCTTCTACACGGGAGATCGTATAAGAGATCACATCTGCTTTATCTCCCTCTGCAAGGCCGGAGATGGTAGCGGTAAGTGCCGGATCAGCCTGTCCAAGGGTCTTGGAAATGTTGTTTGGAGTTACTTTGGCCTGTGTTTTTGCGATAACTACACTTACAGACTTCTCATAGCTGTCTGCATATCCGGAAGCACCAGCTGCTTTGTAGAAAACCTTATATTCACCAGCGTTTTTAGCTGTCGGAAGCTTCTCGGAATATGTACCGTCCTCACCGAGTTTGTACTGCATAGTACCATTTACTGCTTTTCCGGCAGAAACCAGAGTCTGTTCTTTTCCGTTATATACCAGGTTTTCCGCACCTGCAGCCGCCTCGGAAACAACGGCTGCTTCTACTACTGTAAGTTTGATTTCTCTGAAACCGGAAGCATAGTCTGTTCTTCTCGCGCCATTGCACTGTTCGGAGAAAACCTTCAAAACATATTCACCGGTAAGGCCTTCCGGAATCTTAAGTTCCGCAGTTCCGGATACGGAATCCTTTGCGATATTACCATAGTACAGAGCAGTGTTCGGATCTGAAGCATCAGCGAGGATTACAGATACGAATTCGTTGTCACCAGATTTAGCGTTATCATACTTAATGCTCACGGTTCTTCCGGAAACAGCGGCTCCGTCGTCATCACGAGAAGCTGTAAAGGAACCTCTTCCGCCATCTTTTAATGTGACCTTCCATGAATTATCAGAAGAGATTTCATAATCACTGACTGCCTTCAGACAATCCGGTCCAACCTCACCGGATACTTTACCTGTTCCTTTTTCAGAAGCACTCAGCATCGCAATATTCTTAAACCAAAGACTGAATGCAAGACGCACATTATAACAATCATTGGCATCAAAACCATCAACGGAAACATCCCAGGTCGTATCACTGCTCTTATAAACACATGCAACCTTGTTACCGATAACATTTACGTCATTCGGATTTGCCGGCTTACCGGGAGAGATCAAAGCGGTATAATCTCCTCTGGCACGAAGACCATGATCAAGTTTCACCGCCTCATCAGTCGTAAGCGGCCAGAAGTACTGATCCCATACAGGTGATCCAAGAACGCCTGAGCAATATACCGGATGATCTGTATACATGCCGACACCGAAATCTCTCCGGAGGATCGCACCGCGTTCATTATTTGTAACCGCATTAGAAGTAAAAGCATTTACGGCAGACTGAAGTGTGGAGTCCTTGTATGCGTTACCCTTTGCCGGATCTGTATTAAACTCACTTCTAAAAAGAGAACCATCGGAATATAAAGTAACTGCATCATATGTTGCATCCCGAAACGTTACAGCGCCATAACCGTCGTAGCTGATCACTCTCCACGGGAGAGGCCTGTTTTCATATACACCATAATAAACGGTCGCCGCCTTTGATGTATTCACATTCTTTTCAAGTACCGAGGTATCAAATACGATCGCTTTTGTGCTTTCCGCCGCTTTTACTTTTACCCTAGCAGAAGATAACAAAGCGATATTAATACTCATCGCTGCAGCAGCACTCATCATTAACGAAACTACTTTTCTGCCTTTACAAAATTTCTTACTCATAGGAACCATCCTATCCTTTCATTTGCTTAATTTACGCCTTCAGAATATCACTATATATTTACGACTCAATAGTTTTTGCGAAGGCAAAATAAACAAAACGCAAGATAATTTGATAGGATTTTACAGACAAATGCACATGCATTTTTAGGTAAAAATATTGATATTATTCACCATGCACAGAAAACAAGAAAAATTGATTATTAGAACCGACAGAATAACCGAATGATCTTTTCAGGGAATCTTTTCAGAACAACATAAAACACTTCTTTTTTCGAATATCTCTCAACAAAGATAGTGAAAAGACCGGCTTTATTACCTGCTGCGACATCGGTAAACAGCTGATCTCCTATCATTACTGTACTTTCCTTCGAAGCATGAATAAGTTCCATAGCCTTAAAGACTCCGGAAGTTCCCGGTTTATTTGCATATGATACACATGGGATCTTCAGCATCTCGGCAATTTTGGCGGAGCGTTCCGATTTAGCATTGGAAACAAGGCATAGTGAGAATCCTGCTTTTTGCATCTTCTCTACCATCTCATAGGAATAATCGATCGGCTCCGT
>JAFWSW010000204.1 GCA_017519205.1 Clostridiales bacterium
ACCTGTGCGCTGACCGGAAGATCATTCTCGTATTCTGTTTTAGACTGTATCACAATAATATACAGTCCCTCACTTCGGGGCATCAGCCAGATCTGATACCCGTCATAACCGGTCACTTTTTCCTGAAAAACCGTTCTCTCCTCTCTTCCGGAAGAAACCGGCACACGGTAAACCGTCGCATAAAGCTCCGATTCACGGCTCATGCCTTCATCGCCGCTTACTCCTGCGCAGACGGACGAATAATAATCCCCGTCGTATATACAGGTTCCGTCCATGATGAAAACCGTGTCCGGATGCTCGGGAAGCATCTTATCAGAGTTAATGATAGCAATGGTTTCTTCCGCACCGTCCGGAAGCTTTCTCCGGAGCAGTTTCCTTCCTTCCGATGTCCTTGTGGTATAATAAACCCATTCGTCGGAAGCTGATACCGCGGAGTAAGTACCGCCCATCGTCGTATATGCAGTGCAGGAAATATCGTCATGCGTGCAGTCCGGTTTGCTGCAGATTGGGCTGACCGCACCTGAGACACGGTCCGCCGCCGCCAGGAAAGTCAAAACGCCGAGGGAAGAACTCGCCCCGCCTCCCCTCATAAAGAAAACGGATTCCTCATTCTCCAGAAGATAATTGGTCCTTGTGTTATAGATCTCGGAATCATTCACATAAACCGGATTCTCCGCCGCTTCCTGATCTGCCGAAACAGAGAGATCTCCGCCGTCGACAAGAAGATCCTCCTCTTTCTCCTTCTTACAAGCAGAAAGAGCGGACATCATAAACAGTATGCAAAGCAGTAAGGCCGGAATCCGTCGCATTTTCAGTATGATAGTCCTTTCCGTTTTTTATCTTCGTCAGACAATCCTGAAATGGTAAACTATTTATCCTGAAAAAAGCATGAATGAATCATTACTTCCCAGTTCCTTTCTTAGTATTTACACGAAAATCTGGACAGTAAAAATATAAGAGGAAGAACTCCACTTTTGCATCAATCTGTATTGCATTTGCTACAGTGTCGCTCCCCGGATTTCCAGGTTCCATCCATTCTCTTTCAGATGGATAATTGCGAAAAGCGAATTGCTCCAGGTGTTTCCCGGTACATCGGTCCGATCTCCAAGATAGGCATAAGGACCGCCTGCGGTATGCCAGCGCCAGGACTGCTCGGAATCCGCTGCCCACAGGAATTCTAAAAGAAGATCGCAGCTTTCCTGACCAGGATCTGCCTGATCTTTTCCTGTCATTGTATTCCGGTCCCAGGCTTGTACCGTAACATCACAGAAGGAAAGTGCATATTTGCTGCCGGGTGAAACCGACGATACGGTCTTTTTATACAGCTCACAGTATTCCCTTGCCGCTTCAAGCGCATCCTGTCCGTGATAGGGGATAACTATTATAAATGTTTTTAAATAAGTGGACTTTATCTGCATTTCATGGTATAATGTTTCTACCAGAAAAAAGGAGCATTATCCATGGGAAGAAAAGCATCAAATATAACGCTTAGCAGCGAAGAACGCACATACCTTGAAGCCCAGACAAGGGCACGCACAATACAGGCGCAGACCGTGAACAGGGCACGCATCCTGATACTCAAGGCAGATGGAACATCCATCGATGATATCGCCGATAAAGTAGGCATGAACCGTAAAAGCGTCATGCTCTGCATCAATAAGTACCTTGAAGGCGGTGTTGAGAACGCACTTTATGACGCTCCCGGTCGTGGGCGCAATGCAGAGATTACCGATGACGAAAAAGCCTGGATCATCAGCATCGCCTGTCAGAAGCCCGTCGATCTGGGATATTCTGCTGAGACCTGGACGAGAGCACTCCTCACAAAGCATATCAACAAGTTTGCGGAGAGTGCAGGACACATGAGACTGTCAACAATCAGCCAGTCCAAGGTACGCACGATCCTGGAAGAGTCTGACATAAAGCCGAACAAGATCACCTATTATTGTGAAAAACGAGATCCTGAATTCGACCAGAAGATGCATAACGTACTCCTTGTTTACAAACAGCTCTCCATGCAGTTCGATGAGAAGGGACAGCTGATACCTTTTGAAGAGGACGGACAGGCCATACATGTTATTTCATATGATGAAAAGCCGGGCATTCAGGCTACGGCCAACACATCAGAAGACTTAAATCCGGACAAAGCGCATTCAACGATCAGCCGTGATTACGAGTATAAGCGTCTTGGAACAGTCTCTCTGTTAGCCGGTATTGATTTGCAAACCGGGGAGGCAATTCCACTGGTGAAAGAAACCCATAACAGCAGGGATTACATAGACTTTTTAAAGCTGCTTGATGCTAAATATCCCGCAGGTGATAAAATCCGCCTGATACTGGATAATCTCAAAGTCCACTCTTCTGAGGACACAAGGAAGTATCTTGCGACAGTTCCGGGAAGGTTCGAGTTTGTATTCACCCCGAAACACGGATCCTGGCTGAACCTGGTAGAAGGTTTCTTCAGCAAAATGACACGGCAGATGCTAAAGGGAATACGAGTAAGCAGCAAGGAACAGCTTATAAGCCGTATATACAGGTACTTTGACGAGGTTAATGCTGAACCGGTTGTTTATCATTGGAAATACAAGCTTGATGAAATCGACCCTACAGAGGAAATAATTGTAGATACTCTGCCGCTTAAAAAGTCCAGTTAATTAGTGACGTTTATACTAGGAATAATCCGGAGAAGGTTTTGACAAAGAAGTATCGGAAGAGCCATCCGCCGATGGTAGTTCTTATCGTACAGGTCCGGAAGCTCTGGACGGACTGGATCGCACGGGAAAGGTCTGTATG
>JAFWSW010000205.1 GCA_017519205.1 Clostridiales bacterium
GATCTGGAGAAGTATAAGAAGGCGGCTTCCCAGGCTTATGCCTTTAAGAAACAGATTTATGATCAGCATAAGACCAGGAAACGAGAGGCGGAAAGGAGCCGATGAATGAATGTATTTCAGGCAGTAAAGGAAAGTGTTACGGCTTACGATGTTGCTACTATGGCAGGATTAAGACCGAATCGGAGTAAGATGATCTGCTGTCCGTTTCATGCAGACCGATATCCCAGTATGAAAGTGGATGTGCGGTACTATTGTTTCGGCTGTGGAGCCAGGGGAGATGCGATCGACTTTGCGGCGAATTATTACGGGATAGGAATGAAGGATGCCGCAGAAAAGCTGGCAGAGGAGTTTGGTATCTTATACGATGATGCCAGGAAGAAAGATACCGGACGAAAACAGTATATCGCAAGAGTGGATGCGCAGAGGCGATGGATCCTCGATAAAAGAAAACTGTTTGAACGCATTTCCGTGCTCCACGATCAGCTGAGAAAAAGGATAGCACGATATGAACCAAAGGATAGTGAGGACTCTGATGTGAGTCCTCTTTTTGTTTGCGCACTCAAAGATGTGTCCTATGTGGATTATCTCTTTGAGTATTGCGTTTTTGAAGCGACAGATGAGGAGCTGCGCTCCGAATATGAAGAAATGGTAAAGGAGATAGAAAAAATTGAAAAACGAAATACTGACACAGAATCAGAACTATGTGGATGCGATGCTGGACAAATCGGAGAAAGGCTGGCCGTATAGCACGATCGAGAATGCGAAGATCATCCTGGAGAATGATGACCTGTTCAAGGGGAGTATCAGAGCCAATCTTTTTAGGAACCGGATCGAACTGGAGGGAGCGATGCCATGGAGCCGGGCAGTAACGGATCTTACGGATAAGGATGAGGTCTTTATCCGGCATTACATGGAAAAGTATTATCACTACCGAAACGATAAGTCCCTGCAGCATGCACTGCAGATCGTAGCGGCAGAACGCGAGTACCATCCGGTCAGGGATTACCTTACGGATCTTCGGTGGGATGGTGTGGAACGGGTGCGATATGCCCTGTCGCATTTCCTAGGAGCGGCCGGCAGCGACTTTGAATATGAGGCGCTGAAGTTATGTATGTTGGGGGCGATCAGCAGGGTATTCCGGCCGGGATGCAAGTTTGAATACATACTGTGCCTGGTGGGTGGCCAGGGAGCAGGAAAATCTTCCTTTGTCCGTTTTCTGTGTGGGAACGACAGCTGGTTTACGGACAGTATCAAGAAGCTGGATGATGACAAGATCTACGAACGTCTGGCCGGACACTGGTTCTGTGAGATGGCCGAGATGCTCGCTTTACTGAATACCCGGTATAACGAAGCTATCAAGAGTTTCTTAAGCAGTCAGGTCGATAACTATCGTAAACCCTACGGTACCAGAGCGGAAGATATTCCGAGACAGTGCGTCTTTGCCGGCACGACCAATGTGGTGAATTTCCTGCCCCTGGACCGGAGCGGAAACCGAAGATTCCTGCCGGTCATGTGCGATGCTTCCAAGGCGGAGATCCATATCCTGGAAGATGAGGCAGCATCCCGGGCGTACTTTGACCAGATGTGGGCGGAGATGATGGTTTTGTACGGTGACGGAAAGGTACGGCTTAAGCTTCCGCCCGAGATGGAAAAGAACCTGATCGAGTATCAGAGACCGTTTATGCAGGAAGATACCTGGACTGGTTTGATCCAGGAATGGCTGGATCATACGAAAAATGATGTGGTCTGTGTCCAGCAGATCTATAACGAAGCCTTGAAGGAATTTGGAAAACCGCGTAACAGTGTGGCCAGAGAGATCGGGGAGATCATGAACGGGACGATCACCGGCTGGAAGGCGTATCCAAATCCGAGAAATATACCGCATTACGGAAAACAGCGGGGCTGGATGAGGGTGGAAACAAACTCCGGAAACAGAGAGGAAAAAACCATCATCGAAGACGGCACGCAGATGGAAATCCCATTTGAATGCGGATAATACGGGCTTTTCAGGAATGAGGAACAAAGAATCTATACAGAAAAATAAGTTTTTGCAGTCTGTTGCCGGACTTTGTTTCCGGCCGGCGGATTGCAAGGCTGACAAAGAAAAATGGGAGGAAAAGCGTTATGGAACAGAAAAACAATGTTGCAATTGACCGCAAGTTTCTTCTGACGATAGAGGAAGCGGCTGCGTATACCAATATCGGGACGAAAAAGATCCGTGAACTGGTTAAGAAACCGGACGGGGATTTTACGGTCCGTGTTGGAACGAAATTCCTGATCCGGCGGAATATGTTCGAGGATTACCTGAACAAGCACTACTACTTATAAACATTTATAGCACACGCGAGGTTCCTGATATGGTATAATACCTGTATTGGGAACCTCGTCTGCCGGAAAGGAGGAAATATGGCAGATAGGAAACGAGGCAAGAAGAAAACGGGGATAAGTACATACACAAAAAAGTGCAATGGAAATGTGTATACTTATTATATGGCGCACTTTGATAATCAATATGGTAAACGCGTACAGAAGTCTTTTAAGGACTTTGAAGAAGCGGAACGGTGGCTTATAGAAGAAAAGCACAAGGACCTTCATTCAGAAGCAAATGGCAGGGAGCAGTGTACTGCGAAGAGCCAGCCGGTTATGCATTGTCGCAAAAAGGTCGATGAAGTTTTTGAGGACTGGCTGACGGAAGTGATCATCCATAAGCGTAAATGCAAGTATAATACGATACGTATTTACCGGTGCAGGTACGAACACAGGATCCAGTCGTATATCGGGGATCTTTATATCGATCAGGTTACTTCTGAAGACATCGAACGGATCTGGATCGCCTGCATAGATAAGAATGATGCAAATGGTATGCTCTCGAAGGTGAAATATATAATCGTTTCGCTGATCAAGGAAGCTCGCCGCCGAAAGCTGATCAATACGAATCCGCTGGATGAAGTGGAGTTTGATATGCCTAAGGGTAAGCAGAAGGAAAGAAGGGTACTTTCGCAGGCGGAACAGAGGCTTTTTGAAGAAAAGGGAACGTTCAGTGCGCATTATGATGAATTTGTGTTTGCGCTTCATACCGGATTACGCTGTGGTGAACTGTCTGCATTAAAATGGTCAAATATAAACTGGGCAGAACGGAAAATCAGGATCAACGGGACGCTGTATTGGGATAATGATCAGAAGTGCTTCCGGGAGAATTCCACCAAGACGGAGAAAGGTCAGCGAACGATCCCTCTCGACCCGACGGCTTATAAGATACTGTGTAAGCGAAGAGATCAGAGAAAAGTCATCCCCTTAAAGGGGGATATGTCGGAGGGCTTTGAAAAGTATGTATTCCTGAATAAGGATGGAGAGCCTACAAGGAATACAAGTTTCAATCGCAGTCTGACGGCAATAACGAAACGGATAGGGATTGATAACCTGACGATGCATTGCCTGAGACATACCTTTGCTACCCGGTGGATCGAGAACAAAAAAAGTCCCAAGGTTTTACAGGCAATCCTCGGACATGCGGATTTTGCAATGACCATGAATCTGTACGTACATACTACGGAAGAGCAGGCAGATGATGAGATGAAAACCTTTGTCATGTTCTGATTTTTGGGGCAGTTTTTATGCCCCAAAAGTTAGAAAAAAAGTTAGAAAAACTTGACACGGCCTCTAAAGTCTTGTAGAATAGGGCTTTAGAAATGCAGGATTAGTACATCGGTAGTATGCAAGCTTCCCAAGCTTGAGAGGCGGGTCCGACTCCCGTATCCTGCTCGTATAAACAAGATGAAAGTTTAACGTCGTGGCCGCTTGCGAGCCACTCCGAGAAACAATCGGACTGTAAGCGGACATAAGCAACCAAATATTTATGCGTCGAAGGGGACAGTAGTTTTGTCGGAAGTCAACAGAGAGCAGCGTCACCGGCTGAAAGCGCTGCGGCGGAAAGCGAAGTGAAGACCACCCCGGAGCAGGCCCTTAATCGGTGCCCGGTGATTCCGTTATCGTCAAAAGAGAGACCGGCAGCAAGTCGGTAATCAGGGTGGAACCGCGGAAAGACTATTGTTATTTCGTCCCTTGCATACAGTAACTGTGTGCAAGGGATTTTTATTTTGGGAAACAATGACATATTAATTATAAGAAAGGATGGTGCAACAACATGGCAGAAGAATCAAAAGAGTACACATTTGAAAACAAGGAGTTTCGGAAGACCTATTGGCATACCTGCTCCCATATCATGGCGCAGGCAATAAAGAGACTGTATCCGGAGGTAAAGCTGGCAATCGGACCTTCGATCGATGAGGGCTGGTACTACGATATGGATCTTGATGTGGCGATCACACCGGAAGTACTGGAAGAGATCGAGAAGGAAATGAAGAAGATCTGCAAGGAAAGACTTCCGCTGGAGAGATTTGTATTGCCTAAGAATGAGGCGCTGGAACTGATGAAGGACCAGCCGTACAAGATCGAACTGATCAACGATCTTCCGGAAGGAGAGGAGATCTCCTTCTACAAGCAGGGCGAGTTTACCGACCTTTGTGCAGGCCCGCACCTGAATTCCACGGGCTATGTAAAGCATAACGGCTTTAAGCTGTTATCCACTGCAGGCGCATACTGGCGCGGCAATTCCGATAACGCTATGCTGAAGCGTATCTACGGTATCGCGTTCCAGAGCAAGGAAGAACTGGATGAGTTCCTGACACAGAGAGAAGAGGCAAGAAAGCGCGACCATAACAAGCTGGGACGTGAGCTGGAATACTTTACAACTGTAGATTATATCGGCCAGGGTCTGCCGATCATCATGCCCAAGGGTGCAAGAGTTATTCAGCTGCTGCAGCGCTGGGTAGAAGATGTAGAGCAGAAGAACGGTTATCAGCTGACCAAGACACCGTACTTTGCAAAGAGAGAGCTTTACAAGATCTCCGGTCACTGGGATCACTATCGTGACGGTATGTTCATCATGGGCGATCCGGACGATGAGACGAAGGAATGCTTCGCGTTGCGTCCTATGACATGTCCGTTCCAGTATCAGGTATACTTAAACCGTGAAAGAAGCTACCGTGACCTGCCGATGCGTCTGGGTGAGACATCCACCCTGTTCCGTAACGAGGATTCCGGTGAGATGCACGGCCTGATCCGTGTAAGACAGTTCACGATCTCCGAGGGCCATCTGATGATCCGTCCGGACCAGCTGGAAGAGGAATTCAGCAGATGCCTTGACCTGTGCAAATATTTCCTGGGTACGGTAGGGCTGCTGGACAACTGTACTTTCCGTTTCTCCCAGTGGGATCCGGCCAACCCGAACAACAAATACGAAGGTACTCCGGAGCAGTGGGAAATGGCACAGGCTGCCATGAAGAAGATCCTGGACGACCTGGGCGTACAGTACGAGATCGGTATCGATGAGGCAGCTTTCTACGGACCGAAGCTGGACATCCAGTACAAGAACGTATTCGGAAAAGAAGATACTCTCGTTACGATCCAGATCGATATGCTGCTGGCAGAGAAGTACGGTATGTACTATATCGACAGCGACGGACAGAAGAAACTGCCGTACATCATCCACAGAACCAGCCTGGGCTGCTATGAAAGAACCCTGGCATACCTGATCGAGAAGTATGCAGGCGCGCTGCCGACCTGGATGGCGCCGGAGCAGATCCGTATCCTGACCATTACGGACAGAGCAGTGGAATATGCCGAGAGCGTAGCGAAGAAGCTGGAGAACAAGTACCGTCTGACGATCGATACCAGCTCCAATAC
>JAFWSW010000206.1 GCA_017519205.1 Clostridiales bacterium
ATTTGATTTAAGACAGGAATTTTGTTCTCGCTGTTTTTGTCGGAACGATCGTCAATCCATCCTGTTTAACGATTGAAAACAGGCGGATGATCTCATTCTTGTGCATCAGAAGTTTTCTCGTCCGCATCGGGTCCAGATTGAAACGGTTTCCCTGCTCATACGGACTGATATGCACGCCGATAAGGAATATCTCCCCTTCTTTGACCTGCACATAGCTGTCCTTGAGGTTCACTTTTCCGGCCCGAAGTGATTTAACTTCCGTTCCTGAAAGCACTATACCCGCTTCAAATTTCTCATCTATGAAATAATCGTGGAAAGCCTTACGGTTTTCGGCGATCACCTTGATACCTTTCTTAATTGCCATATGTTCCTCCCAGTTCAAGTGAGGGATATGCATTCATATCCAGGCTGTCACGTACGCCCTCACGGAATGCGTAATACCCGGCGGAAGCGATCATTGCAGCATTATCCGTGCAATATGCCATCTTCGGAAGACAAAGCGAGCACCTTCTCTTTGCGGCAAGATCGGAAACCTTTTGTCTGAGGCATGAATTGGCGGATACTCCACCTGCCAGACAGATCTTTTTCATTCCGGTCTTCCTGATGGCCTGATCCAGACGGTCACAGAGGATCGAACAGATCGCATCCTGATATGATGCAGCAAAATCATTTATATTCACATCTTCCCCACTCATCCGAACCTGATTGATCGTATTCAGAGCGGCAGTCTTAATGCCACTAAATGAAAAGTCGAGAGAATCCGTGATCTTCGGAGATGGGAAAGAATATGCTTTCGGATCTCCGGACTTACTTGCCTTATCCAGCTTCGGACCGCCTGGATACCCCAGACCGATCACACGGGCGATCTTATCAAAAGCCTCACCTGCGGCGTCATCTCTGGTACTGCAGATGCACTCCATATCGGAATAATCGCGAACAAGCAGGATCTCACTGTGTCCGCCGGATACAACCAGGCAGAGGAACGGCGGTTCCCATGTGATGTCCGTAAGATAATTGGCGGCAATATGGCCGGCCATGTGGTTCACTCCGACAAGAGGGATCTTCTTGACTTCGCAAAGTGCTTTTGCCGCAGAAACTCCGACAAGAAGGGCACCTACCAGTCCCGGGCCTTTCGTAACACAGACAGCATCAATGTCATCGTAGGAGACTTCCGCCTGTTTCATCGTCTCAGAAATCACAGGAACGATCGCCTCGACATGCATACGCGAAGCGATCTCAGGGACAACACCGCCATACTGGCTGTGAAGATCCGCCTGAGATGCGATCATACTGGCACGGACGATCCGGCCGTCCTCAATGACCGCACATGCTGTCTCATCACAAGATGATTCAATTCCCAACGTTAACACTGACATATAAGCCTCTACTTGAAGTATGCGCCAAGGAAATCCTTAAGCGTCTGGCGATACCCGTTCTGATCGATCATATATGCCTCACAGTAACCGGCACCGGATATCATCGTTGCCATGGTCGTATTCGGATTCAGTCGTTTTCTCTCTTCCACTATCTGACCGATCTTATCCGACCCGATAAAAGTATCTCGTCCACCGTATATGATACATACCGGGATCGGAAGTCTGGAGATCTCCGAGGCCAGATTCACGCTTCCGGACTCACCGGAGGATACTCGTATCGCATACGGAACGAAATTTTTCGTAATAAAAGCCAGTTTCGACTTTTTCATAACAAACGGAGTAATATAATCATCCGAGTTCTTTGCCGGAGAATCCAGGATGATGCCCGCTACATAGCTCACATCAAATCCGAGATCCGCGATCTTCTGATTATAATTCTCCAGAACTTCCGTATCCAGTGACGGCGGAAGCTTATCAATGGCCAGAAGACAGGCACTGCAGCCGGATCCGATTCCATAAAGCACTACATCGGTCGTTACGGAAATCTTCTTAACATGCTTGATTGCACCTAGAACATCCATCCACTCTAGATAGCCATAACCGCAGATCGTACCATCGCTCTCACCGGAATTACGAAGATCGAACAGGAAAACATTGAAGTGCATATTCAGGAAATCTTCGATCATCTGAACCATCGATACACTGAAAGGCAGACGGTTTGACTGGGTATCATGCACGACGATGATCGTACTGATCGGATCATCCGTCTTAAAAAACCATCCGGAAAGCTGCGTCTGTTCATCTGCAGAAGTAAAGCTGGTCGCCGAATACGGCGGAAGAACGTTCGAGGGAATATTCGGAAGCGGCTTCTTATCAATACTCATCAGGCTGTTGGCCGTAGAAGTGGTCATAACGATAACACCGATCGTAGCGGCCGCCAGAATACTAAGAACAAGCGCCATACGGACGATCAGTCCGGAAAGCGAAAGTCTTTTTCCTGCTCGTTTCGTAATACCTTTTCCCATATCCACCTCTTAGAGCATCCGGTGCTTTTTGAGGATCATAACAGCGACTCCGATACTGAAAATACCGGAAACTAAAAGAATAAAGAACGGTATGGGATTGGAAGAAAAGCCGGAATCCCATGGCATCGGACAGTTCTGTCCGAAGAAACTGGAAATGATCGTCGGTACGGAAAGAGCGATCGTAGCAGCTGCCATGATCTTCATGATGTCGTTCATATTATTATTGATGATCGACGCGTACGCATCCAGCGTATGACTTACGACGGACATATAGATATCCGCCATTTCAATCGCCTGCTTGAACTCGATGATAACGTCATCCAGGAGTTCTTCATCTTCCTCATACTGACGGATCGTCGTCGGTCCGTGATTCAGTTTCTCGAGAACTGCCTCATCTGACTTCAGGGATGTCGAAAAATAAACCAATGTCTTCGACAGGTCAAGAAGTCTGTAAAGTTCTTTATTTGTCGTGATCTTCGCAAGTTCTTTTTCAGAAGATTCGATGCTCTTATCAACTTGACGCAGAAGGCGCAGAAACTCGCCGGCTGCTGCGTACATGATCTGGATCGCAAAACGGTTTCTGTAACCGACTTTGCAGTCTTTGACCTGATTCTCCGCAAAAGCATTCAGCATCTTCACTTCACGAAGTGATACCGTAATGATCTGTCTCTTTTTAATGATGATACCGAGCGGAACAGTCTCCAGAAGATCCGGTCGCCCGTTATCCTGAACCAGCGGAATGTCAACGATCATCAGAAGAGAATCGGTATCTTCATCTGTATCGATACGCGGTCTCTCCTCATCATCCAATGGATTTCTGAGGAACTCTTCCGGCACATCCAGTTTATCCACCAGTTCCTGAATTTCTTCATCAGTAGGCGCGAAAAGATTGACCCAGCAGTCATCGCAGAACTTGTCTGCCTTGCGGATCTTGCTGATGGTTCTGTCGGTTTTCGTTTTCACATCTTCCGAAATATAAATATTCAGCATCGTCTTTCTCGCCTTTCCTTAGAATTATGTTATTTTACCACAGACTTACACGCCGGTCGAACCAAAACCGCCTTCACGGTTTATACCAATAGTTTCAACACTGTCTGTGAGGGCAAATTCAGCCTTCTCGTATCTGGCCACGACCATCTGAGCGATACGATCGCCTTTCTGTATGCGATACGGGCCTTTCTTATTACCTTTTTCCGTCAGCGAAAGCACCTGTCCGTCCGCATATTTCTCTGAAGACGTATTCTCCATGATGATACAGATTTCTCCTCTATAGCCGCTGTCGATCGTTCCCGGGGCATTCGGGATACGAAGCGGTGTATTCAGAGAAAGACCGGATCTCGGACGGATCTGAACCTCATATCCGACAGGGATAGCAAACTTCAGACCTGTATGAATAAGAACAGTTTCACCCGGCTGGATCACCACATCCGTCACACTGTAAAGGTCCATACCGGCGTCGCCGTCATGGGCATACTTCGGAAGAACTGCATCCTCCTGCATC
>JAFWSW010000207.1 GCA_017519205.1 Clostridiales bacterium
AGCTGGATTCCACGATCGGTAATGCACTGAAGGTCATCGACGCAGATCTTTATGTCGTACTTACGGGATGTATCCCGGAGATCGTCGGTGATGATTCCGGTGAAGTCGTTTCCAGATATGAAGACGCGGAAAAGCCGGTCGTCTATGCACCGACCGCAGGCTTTAAGGGCAACAACTATAAGGGCCACGAGCAGGTAGTCGACGCAATCGTTGACCAGTATCTGAAGAAGTCCGATAAGAAGCAGAAGGGCCTGATCAATATCTGGGCAGATGTCCCGTATCAGGATCTCTTCTGGCTCGGAAATCTCCGTCAGCTCGAAAAGCTTATCGCGGAGCTCGGTCTTACTCCGAATACGATCTTCGGCTATAAGCGCGGTATCGAGAACATCAACAAGATCCCGGAAGCAGAGTTCAATCTTCTCGTATCTCCGTGGGTAGGCTTAAATAACGTCAAGAAGATGGAAAAGAAGTTCGGCACCCCGTATCTTCACTATCCGAATCTTCCGATCGGCGCGACGGAAACCAGTAAGTTCCTGCGTGAAGTAGGTAAGTTCGCCGGCGTTCCGGAAGAGAAGGTAGAAGCTGTCATCAAGGAGCATGAGGATTACTATTACTACCTCATCAGCCGCTATGCGGATCTGTTCCTCGAGAACCGTGTCATCAACAAGCAGTTCACTGTCGTTGCGGATGCTCAGTATTCTCTCGCCGTTACGAAGTTCCTGGTCAATGACCTCGGACTGATCCCGGCAAAGCAGTTCGTTGTCGATGATACACCGAAGAACCATCGTGACCGTATCGCGGAAGAATTCAAAAAACTCAACTTCGGTATCGAGGCGGAAGTTTCTTTTGAGACCGACGGATATAAGATCCACGAAGAGATCAAGAACCACGACTATCACGGTTATCCGCTCGTTCTCGGCGGCTACTACGAAAAGGAGATCACGGAGAGCCTTAAGGGCAACTTCCTGAATATCTCCTGGCCGGTACAGGATAAGGTCGTTTTCGACAGCTTCTATGCCGGATACGAAGGCGGTATCCGCCTGATCGAAGATATCTACACGATAGCAGTTTCCCGATTCAACTGAGAAATATTGCGTGAGGATATGCCGGGTGCGGGGGGCACCCGGTATATTCTTAAAAATCTTGAGAAAAGGAGTCCATGGATATGGCATATAATATCGCGTTTGGTTCATCTAACGGCATCAATGTTGACCTGAAGTTCGGCGAGACAGACAAATTCTATATTTACCGTGTCGATGGACAGGATCTGGAGTTTCTGGAGATCCGTCATGTAGCGCCTTCCGATCCTTCGGCAAAAGCACCTGCCCCGGCTTCTGAGGCTTCCTCTTGCGGGACCGGCGGGTCCTGCGGCAATGGCTCCGGTTGTGGCGGAAACGGCCAGGGATGCGGCGGCGGAACCGAAGTGCTCGGTAAGGTCGCGCTGATCGAAGACTGTAGAGCGGTTGTCTGCAAGAAGATCGGATTTCAGGCGCAGAAACAGTTTGAGAAGAAAGCCATCTCGGTCTTCGATATCGAAGTAAGTGTGGAAGATGCTCTCGATAAGATCTCTTCCTACTACTACAAGATCGATAACCGCCAGTCTCTCCGGCAGATCCGTCCGGCAGAGGAAGAATAAGACGATAAGAAAAAGTGATTCGGACAAACGGATCGAAGCGAAGAACTGATCCGTAGAATCGGATGGAAAGGAACAGGTTCATATGGCAAAAGTGACATATTCCGGTGTAAGGGAAAGTAAACCGAACCGTCTCAACGATCTCGGTACGACCGGACAGGAAGTCAGCGAGAACTTTAAGAAGGGCTGCCTCAAAAGAGCAGACAGAAGTTTCGCGCAGGGCCTTCAGTGCCAGCAGATCAACAGCCTCGCAGCGCTGATGTCTCTGGAGGATGCTGTCTTTATTTCCCATTCTCCGCAAGGCTGTGTGGGATGCGCGATCATGGCGATCGATATGTACCGTGTCGGACAGATCCACAGAGGGATAAGAAATGTCAAGAACCCGCGCCTGATCGTGACGAATCTCGATCAGAAGAGTGTCGTTTTCGGAGGTGAAAAGAAACTCCGTGAATCGGTACAGAAGGCCGTCGAAAGATATTCGCCGAAGCTGATCTTCGTATTTGCTTCCTGCGCATCCGGCATCATCGGCGATGATATCGATGCGATCTGCTCGGATCTTCAGAGCGAATATCCGGATCCCTTGATCATCCCTATCCACTGCGAAGGCTTTAAGTCGAAGATCTGCGCATCCGGTTTTGATGCGGCATTCATCTCGATCAACAAGTATATCCTGAAGCATCAGAAAGTCGAGAAGGAATCTGGCCTGATCAATCTTTTCGCGCCGACGACGGTCAGCTATGCCGACCAGAAAGAGATGGAGAGAATGCTC
Source organism: Clostridiales bacterium (assembly GCA_017519205.1). GTDB lineage: Bacteria > Bacillota > Clostridia > Saccharofermentanales > Saccharofermentanaceae > Scatonaster. The sequence continues at coordinate 2,403 of JAFWSW010000207.1, forward strand.
CAGCTCTTAGGTGCGAAAGTCAACTATATTCCTTTCTACAGCTCACTCGCAAAGATCAGGAAAATCCCGGCAGCCGAAGCTTCCACCTCGATCTGTAAGGTCTTTGCCGATGAGTTCATGAAGACTCTCTACGAAGAATACGATATCCCGTATTCGCACACCGTTATGCCGATCGGTATCCGTAATACCGATAAGTGGTACAGAGGAATCGCAAAGGTCGTCGGGAAAGAAAAGGAAGTCGAAGAGATCATCGCAAGAGAACATGAGAGGATCGAACCACTCGTCAAGAAACTCCGCGACCGGCTCCAGGGAAAGAGAGTATTCATCTGCGGCGGAACGGGACGTTCTTTTGCCGCGGCGGCTTTGATCGATGACTTCGGCATGGAACTCGTGGGACTCGAGACTCCGACCTACGATGACGATGCCCAGGTCGATATCGAATACTTAAACGGCATCCACAAAGAGTTCGTCGTGGATATTGCGAACATGCAGCCATTCGAGCAGGTCAACCTCGTCAAGAAACTCAAGCCCGATGCTTTTATCGGAGTACCGGAATGGGCCGCAAGACTCGGCGTTCCGACAACACACGTACTCGATGGAAAGCGTCCGACGATGGGTTACGACGGCCTTCTGTTCCTCGGAAATAAGATCGCTGACCAGCTCGAAAATCCGGGCTTTAACAAGAAGATCTCCGAGCATGTCAAGCTCCCGTATAAGGAGTCCTGGTATTCGGAAGATGCCTTTAAATACATCATCAGAGAGGGGGAGAACTGACATGTCAGAGATCATGGAAAACCCGAAGGGCGGCTGCGCTCTTGCCGGTATCAATTCGGTCTTAGGTGCACTCGACCGTGTCTGCCCGATCTTCCATAGCGGCCCCGGCTGCTGCATGCAGTCCTCTGCTTCCGAACAGGGCCAGTCCGGACACAAGTCTTCGTGCTTCGTCAGCTCGGTTTCGATCCCTTCCAGTAACATGCTCGAGAAGGAAGTCGTCTTCGGCGGCGTAAATAAGCTTAGAACGACGATCCAGGGAGCTATTGATATCATCGACGCCGATGCATACTTCGTTCTGACAGGCTGCACGGCCGGCATCATCGGCGACGATATCGCAAGTGTCACAAATGAATTCCTTGAAAAAGGCATTCCGGTCTATCCGATCGAAACTCCCGGCTTTACCGGAGACAGCAATCTCGGATATGAGACCGTATGGAATACTTTCCTCGATAAAGTCATCGAGAGCGATGTTCAAAAGGACGATAAACTCGTCAACATCTTCGGCATCATCCCGTATCACGATCCGTTCTGGAGCGGAACGCTCGAAGAGATCGACCGCATCCTTTCGCGTCTGGGCCTTAGGGTAAATACGTTCTTTACCAAAGGACAGGGCATCGAGGATGTAAAGAAGAGTTCTAGTGCGGCACTGAACATCATCGTCAATCCGTGGATCTTCAAGGGTCCTGCAGCCAAGTACGAATCCAAGTTCGGCGTGCCGAGCCTCCGTATCCCGGGACTTTTCGTCGGCGCGACCGATACGACGAAGTTCGTCCGTGCGGTGGGCGAAGCCCTGAACCTCGATAAGGATCTGGTGGAGAAAGTCATCGCAGACGAAGAAAAATATGTATACAACTACCTCGGTCAGGCCATCGGTGTCCTGAGCTGGAAGCGCTTCGCGGTCGTCGCGGATGCGAATAATGCTGTGGGATTCACAAGATACCTTGCCAATGATTATAGTTTTACGCCGGTGCTGGTCATCGTGTCCGAACCTGTTTTCCGACCGGAAGACAAGGAAGCGATCATTAAGGAGATCACGGACCTCGAATATGCCCGCCCGCCGAAAGTGCTTTTCCTGACGGATCAGTATGAGATCAATCAGGCGATCCGCGAGGAAGAGCAGGAGATCACGCTCCTTGTCGGTTCCAGTAATGACAGGGAGATCGCGCTCGAGAAAGACATCCAGTTCATCCTGGGTTCTTTCCCGATGAGCGAGCGGCTGATCTTCAACCGAACTTATGCCGGTTATCGTGGCAGTCTGACGTTTACGGAAGACATCTACGACAACAACTGACGGAACGATCCATCCGTCGTTTAATCTCACTTATGGGGAGGAGGCTGCTATATTAGCAGTCTCTTCCTCTATCCAAAACGGAGCAGTAAAATAATGAGCAGCAGCACATACGAGATCATCGATTCGTGCGAAGATATCGACTTTAGGGAAGTCAGCGAACTTCTGAAATACTATGGTTTAAGCGACCTTGATAGTGACACGCAAAGGCAGGTGTTCCGGAATAGTTATGTGACGATCTTCGTAAAGAAAAAAGATGAACTGATCGGTGTCGGAAGAGCGATCTCGGACGGGATATCCCAGGGCGCGATCTATAATATCGCGGTGAAAGATGAATACCGCGGAAAAGGGATCGGAAAACACATCATCGACGAGATTCTGAAGCGGCTTTCGGGATGCAACGTGATCCTTTATACGCACCCGAAACATATAGGGCTTTACGAGCACTGGGGATTTCGCAGAATGAGTACTTCATATGCGAGATTTCCTGAAGAAAAACATTATGAACAGGAAGGTTTTTTTACAGATTAAAGGAGGAAACGAAAATGCCACATGTAGAAATCAAATGTTATCCGGGAAGAACAGAAGAAGTGAAGCAGAAGTGTGCCGATAAGGTTGCCGCAGATGTTGCGGAACTTCTCGGGTGCAACCTCTCTTCCGTATCGGTCGCGATCAAGGAAGTAGAGAAAGAAAACTGGAAGGAACAGGTATTTGAGGGCCAGATCTTTGCCGATGAAAAAGCACTGTACGTCAAGCCCGGATACACTTGCTGAGGTTATAATTATGATTACAAGAGACGAAGCTTTAACTATCCTGAGAAAGTATAATCAGGATCCGTTCCATATCCAGCATGCCTTCACGGTGGAAGCCGTTATGAAATGGTATGCCGGAAAACTCGGATATGCGGATGAAGAAGAATACTGGGGGATCGTGGGA
>JAFWSW010000208.1 GCA_017519205.1 Clostridiales bacterium
CGGCCATCTCATACTTCTGGCGGATATGTCTTTCTGTCCAGTCACGGATCTCAGAAACCAGCGGAAAAACGATCGCATCAAACATCGCCGCCTTATCCTCATAGTGTCTGTATAGTCCGGCAGAGGTCATGCCCGCACGGGCACCGATACTGCGGATCGAAGCCGCTTCATATCCCTTTTCAATGAACTCAGCCTTGATGGCCTGATTCACTTTTCCATGGCTTATAGACTTGTCTCTCGGCATGCGGATCTATTCATTCCTCACAAAGTAATCGGCGTTAGCTATCATCGATAACTAACACCGATATCATGCACCAGAATCCTTATGATGTCAAGGGTTTTCTTATTTCTTTTTCCCCTGATTCGCCACAGCTTCCATCTTCGCCTTCAGAGCTTCCTGATCACCGAGATAGTAGTGACGGATCACCTTGAAATCATCATCGAATTCATAAACAAGCGGAACTGCTGTCGGAATATTGACTCCGATGATATCCTCAGAAGACATGTTGTCGAAATACTTTACCAGAGCACGAAGAGAATTGCCGTGAGCTGCAATAACTACACGCTTACCAGCCTTCATTTCCGGCTTGATCACTTCTTCAAAATACGGGATCACGCGCTCGATCGTTGTCTCAAGGCTCTCGTTTTTCGGAAGGAGCGAAGCATCCACATCGCGGAACATCGCCTGCTTAGTTGCAGAACGCTCATCATCTTCAGTAAGCTCCGGCGGTTTTACATCAAAAGATCTTCTCCAGATCTTAACCTGCTCCTCACCATACTTTTCAGCAGTTTCCGACTTATTCAGCCCTTGAAGCGCGCCATAGTGACGCTCGTTGAGTTTCCAGGACTTAATTACCGGAAGCCATGCACGGTCCATCTCATCCAGTGCGATATTCAGTGTATGGATCGCACGCTTCAGATAAGAGGTAAAGCAGATATCAAAATCGTATCCCTCTTTGAGAAGGATCTGTCCGGCCGCCTTTGCCTCTTCGCGCCCCTTCTCACTCAGATCCACATCCGTCCAGCCTGTAAACAGGTTAAGTTTGTTCCATTCACTTTCTCCATGTCGGATCAACACAAGTTTCATCATAGTTCGTTCTCTCCTTTATTCATCGTTTCAAAATAAACCGAATTTCTTTTTCTCATAAGGTGCAGCAGACACCGATGTGACCTGATAGCCCGTATCCTCGATTGCCTGTTCCAGAGACTTCATGTCCGGTTTTTCTTCCGTGACAAAAGAACTCTCCCCTTTACTGTGTGAGCTCTTTACCTTTTTTGCATCCGGAACGACCTTACGGATCACATCATTAATATGCGCTTCACACATGCTGCAGGCCATACCCTGAATTTTCATTGTTACCTGAATCATTTTTTCCTCCTCTTATAAGAACAGCGAAGCTACGTGGTAGACGACGCAGGACAGAAGCAATGCCGAACCGAAATAGAAGATTGCAACACGAGCCGTCCACTTGAGCGAGTGTGATTCACGGTATGTCGTAGACAGGGCCATGACACACGGGATGTTGAATGTTACGGCAAACATGAATGCCAGTGCTTCCGCCTGGGAGACTGAGTTACTCATGATCGTAGAGAGCGATCCTGCATCCGCTCCGGCCGTCTTTGCGTTAAACGTAGCATTCAGGAGCGAATTGTCTCCGACAAATACAGCGTTCAGGACACCCAGAACTGCTTCCTTGGCAAAAGCACCGCTCAGGAATGCCATAAATGTTCTCCATCCCATGCCGAAGAACTTTGTTACCGGCTCGATTGCAGTACCAATCTTATAGAGAATGCTGTCCTCGATTGCTCCGCTTCCGCTGTATGACAGAGCCCAGAACAGGAGCGAGATGATCGTTACCGTACGAAGAGCACGAAGGAAAATGTCGAGAGCCTTGAAGAAAGCTTCCTTCCAGATATGTTTCCAGTGCGCCTTATGGTAAGGAGGAAGCTCCATGATCATGCCGGTACGCGTCTCGATCGGAGCGAGTTTCTTTCCGAATACCTTAGATACGATAAACATCATAAAGACTACATAAAGAAGGATACAAAGACAGATAAGAAGTGTTCCCCACGCCGGGAAGAACATCCCGGATACGACAGGAATGATCGACCAGATCGATGCACACGGGATGGCCCACACTGCCGCCATGGCCAGCATCTTCTGTCCCCAGTTGTCCATAACTCTTGTTCCGCAGGAACCACCGATCGTACATCCAAATCCCATGAGAAGCGGAGCAACTGCCTTACCCTGAAGTCCGATCTTACTCAGAACACCATCGAACTGGTAAGCGGCGCGTGCCAGGAATCCGACTTCTTCCAGGAACCCGAAAACCAGATTGACTCCGAGAACAAATGCCGCCATGGAAAGCGAAAAATAGATAACATTCGGAATCATCAGGCTGAAGATCGATACCAGCCACGGATGAACATTTATACTCGTAAGAGCATCCGAGATCGGACCGCTTGAATACTTCGGGATCATCGAACCGAGACTCATAAACGGAATGCAGACGATCATAGCGACCAGGAAAGCAAGAAGAATGATTCCGATCGATACCAGTTTTCCCAGCACCGGACGGATCGCGACGCGGTCAAACTTTGACAGTTCGTATTTCTCAGTCTTTGTCTTCGTGACACCGTCGAGCATCTCGGCGACCCACTGGAATTTCGCTTCACTTTCTGCCTTTACAAGATCAATGCTTTTCTCTTTTCCGGAATCAACTACCCATGGTTTGGAAACAAGTTTATGTGGGGCGGAAAGCTCTTGTTCAAGCATGTCCTTAAGCTTTCCATATTCTTTTCCGTCAGCAGCAGTAAAAGGAAGCACCGGTATTCCCAGTCGTTCTGACAGGAGTTTGTCATCAATCTCCTTATTCTGTTTCTTAGCAACGTCCATCATGTTCAGAAGCAAAACCGCAGGTTTATCCAATAATGCAAACTCGGAAACCATATACATGCTTCTTTCAAGCTGGGAGGCATCTACTAGAATGCAGACAAGATCTGCCTTTCCGCTCTTGATAAAGTCTTCAGTTATGATCTCCTCATCAGAGTTTCCAGAGAGTGCATAGCTTCCGGGAAGGTCGATGAGTTCATATTTCTTACCGTTATAACTAAAGGAACCATCCTTCTTTTCAACTGTTTTTCCCGGCCAGTTACCTACATGCTGGCGTGCACCGGTAAGCTGGTTAAACACAGTAGATTTACCGGAGTTCGGTTGTCCAAGCAGAGCAATCGTACTCATTATCCGATCACCTCCACTTCGATCTTTTCACAGTCTTTTCTATTAAGGGCCAAAAGTGTCTCGCGTACATAGATGAGGATCGGCATCTTCTTGTCATTCTTCACGACCTGAATCCGTGTTCCTTCCGTCACCCCGATAGAAGTCACCCTCGACAGAAGATGCATATCCGCATCCAGTGAAAGCACACTTGCCATCGTTCCTTCTTTTAATTCATTAAGTTTCATACTCCCCTCCTACTATGTTAGCACTTGCTAACTTTTGTCCGCGGTTAGTATATGCTAACCACTTTTGAAAATCAAGCATACTATTCAAAGATTTTTCTCCAAAATCTTTGATATAATGTGTTATACTGAATTTGGCAAACAAACTTACCTCTCTTATCGCGATGCAATAACAATAGAAGGAGCACATATATGAACGGACTTCATGAATCCGGTGAAGATTATCTCGAAACCATACTTATACTTAAGAAGCGCAAAGGAAATGTACATTCCATCGATATCGCACGCGAGATGGAGCTTAGCAAACCAAGTGTTAGCCGCGCAATGGGTATCCTGAAGCAGAAGGGCTTTATCGCAGTCAGTGAGGATGGTGAGATCCTTCTGACCGAAGAGGGCGCCAAAACCGCCAAACGCATATACGAGCGCCATCGTGTACTCACAGAGGCACTCGTATATCTCGGTGTTGATGAAAAGACCGCCGCAGAGGATGCCTGCCGCATCGAGCATGACATCAGCGAAAAGACGTTCAGCAAAATCAAGAAACATCTCAAGGAAGCAAAGAATTCGAAATAATTCCTTCTCACTCCTGACTGTTCTTCAGACTCTCTACCATTTCCACCTTTTTCACTTTGGATGACAGAAGGAACATGGATACAATATAGGATATGATCGTGATTCCCGCACAGATAATTACAGACTTCGGCGTCACGTAGTTTTCTATATACGAATTATACTTCGCTGCCTGAGTTTCAAAGTTCAGTTTATTCATCAGTAATCCGAACCAGACACCCAGTGCCACACCGATCGGGACCAATGCATGATAAATGTATGTCACTGTCCGATTGATCTCTTTATTCCGGTATCCGAGCACTTTCAGCATAGAGATCACGGAAGAACTCTCTGTCAGAAGAATATTGACCATCAGATAAGTCGTGATGACTGAGATCACCATCGCTATGATCGTTATAGGGAGAAGCAGGTCGTGCATACCCTGACTGATCGTCTTGTCCAGAGCTTCTGCAAGAGAAGTCTTACTGACCTCGCGAAGAAGTTCGGAATCCCGATAGTCGATTTTTTCTTTACTCATGACCATCGTATAGGCATCTTCCTGCATCCCAAGGAGCGAATTGACCGTTTTTCTCGAAGCGATCAGCAGAGACTGTGAACCATTTACAAGTATCCCGTCCACATGGATCTCATATTCCTTCAGATCCGCATTATTCCGTATCGTGATGGTATCCCCCTCCTTTACGTGATACGCATAGGAACTCATCTCCGAGATATAGAACTTTCCTTCTTCCAGAGGAAGATCTTCCCCGGATGTGTTTTTTACATCGATCAGTTTGTTCTCATCCACACCCATCAGAGTGATCAGATCAGGATTATCTTCCACTTCGAAAGAGGCAGCGATAACGGCAGATCCCTTTTCCGGATAACCTGTTTTAATCGAGGATAGAAAATACTCGTATTCATAATCTCCGGTCGCCTTTACACTCGTATCCACATATCTGTCGATCGAATCCACACATGCGAATGTAAATGCCACCAGTGTTCCTCCGAGCGCAATTCCGAGGATCACCAGAAGAGTTCTCGGGAAGTGACTGAAGACGGCACGAAGCTTATACTTCGTACGGAAATTCATTTTCGCTTTACGAAGACCCATTCTCTTCTTTTTATTCTTCGAAAGACCTTTGATCATGTCGATGGCACTACCTCGCATATTGATCAGCGCAGTAATGAATACAGCGATGGTATAGCAAACAGTCGGCAAGATCAGTGCAACCAGACACGCCGTCGGTGTGATATGACTGACCTCATAAAAGACCTCCATCTTATCTTCGATGAGCATATCTGAAAGAGGTCCAATCAGCGGAATCGCCGCCAGGATACCCAGAATACCGCCCAATATACCGGGAATCGCACCGAGCACACTGTAGTGTAGCGCCAGTTCATAGCGCTTATATCCCAGTGCATGCAGCACACCGATCATCTTTCTTTCATTCTTGATCTTTCTTCCCAGCACGACTGCGATTAGAAGAACCATAAAGATCATCGATACCGGAAGGATAATATTTACTGTATAATCCAGTTCATCGAACTGGTCCTTCGGACTCTGAAGGCGGGAGTTGTTACCGATATCGACATAGGAAAGAATCCCGAATTTTTCATTGACCGCCTTACGAAAGGCGACCGAATCTGCTCCATCCTCGTATCGTACTGCATATACGACCGCCTGATCCGCGCTGTCATATTCGGAAAAAGCACTGTTCAGGACCACGCCTACGCCAAAACGATCGCCATCCGAGAACGTATCCGAGATATTCTTCAGGCAGAACAGATAATCCGTCTTAATAACTTTACCGCAGATGTGATAGGTTTTTCCGGATAGTTCAATAGTATCTCCAATCGATAATCCCTGGCGTTCCATAAAAAGACCACTCAGAAGAATATCGTCTTCATTTTTCAGATCCGAGCCTTCCTGAATCTGATAAAGATTGATCTTCTCCCCTGGTGCAAAGACACGCACCTCAGCCTCTGTTCCCTGCATATCCAGATCGATATACGGCTGTCTTTCCATACTCACATGGTACTCGTTTTCAAGATCCTGGATATCATCTACAGGAAACATGGTCATAATCTCAGCATCTTCAGGAAGAGAATCCGAAAGAAGCTTCTGAAAGCTCTCCTGCTGCACCCCAAAAGAAGAATCAAATGCCACATGAAGGCATACTCCCAGTGCGGTCAGAAGAGTAATACTCAAATAGAAGGAAATATTACTCTTTACATTTCTAAGATATCGTTTATTCAGTGTCATGACGCTCACCTCAAATCGACAGGTCCGAAACAGCGAGTTTATTACTGTTCATACTGTTTTCGATGATTCTACCGTCATGGATCCGGATAATACGGTCTGCCATATGAGAGATCCCTTCGTTATGGGTGATGATCAGGATCGTAGTCTGATACTCGGCATTCACCTTTTCCAGCATACGGAGAACATCCCGGGAAGACTTCGAATCCAGTGCACCGGTAAGTTCATCACAGAGAAGGATCTCAGGATTCTTGACCAAAGCTCTCGCAATTGCGCAACGCTGCTGCTGACCGCCGGAAAGTTCTTTAGGGAATTTATACTTATGCTTCGTCAATTCCAATTTATCCAGAAGATCATCGATCGGCAGCGGTGATGCGGAGATATCCGCTACCACTTCGACATTTTCGCGCACTGTCAGATCCGGAATCAGATTATACGACTGGAAAACAAACCCGACCTGCTTTCTTCTATATTCAGAAAGTCCACTCTTTCCAAGACCGGAAATCGTAGTATCACCGATACGGATCGAACCGGAATCAAGCGTATCGATACCGCCAAGCATATTCAGGAGAGTCGATTTACCTGATCCGGAAGGTCCCAGGATAACAGTGATCTCCCCTTTCTCTGTTCCGAACTCTACTCCATCCATCGCACGGATCAGACTCTCTCCGGATCCATACTCTTTTACTCCATTTTTCACTTCAATAAACATTTTCTTCTCCTTTCTGGGCGCACTAAACATAACCCTAGGTGCGCAAGGGCTTTTTAATGATTATTTGTTCACTCATACTATGAATGTAACCGTCTGTATTCGGAAGGTGTTACCCCGTACTTACTCTTGAATAGTGAACAGAATTTGCTTTGATTTACATATCCTGCTTCTTCCGCGATTTCAGCGATGCTCCTTTTCGACCTCCGAAGCGATTCCTCCGCCTGATCCAGTCTGACTTTCTGAAGGAAAGAATACATAGGGACACCATGCACTTTCCGGAAATACTTCTTCAGCGCCGGCGCAGTACAGTGAAGCCTTTCCGCCATTTCCTCGGCCGTTACATGAACGCCCGGGTCCGAAAGGATGATCTTTCTTGCTTCCTCGGCAATCCTTCTTTGACCGGAAGTCGTATACTCACTTTTCTCCATCGGAACAACATCATCATGGAAAAGCAGATACAGCAGACGTGCCGACTGCATACGGGCTCTTGGGAGATCGATCGTACGGTCTTCGATTCCATGTGCAATATCTTCAATGATTGCCTGAAATTCAGGAGAAGCCTTCCCAAGGAAACACTCATCATCTCTGTCGATCAACGCTCTGGCGATTGCTTTGGTGATTCCGAAAGATGAAAGAGTCGTTAAATCATTTTCACTCATCAGTTCAAAACTGAAATATAGTCCGAATCCCCGATAACGATCCTTGGTAAAAGAAAGCTGCAGCGCAGGGTCATTCTCATCAAAACCTACCATTCCTTTTTCCAGGTAGGCATATTTCCCCTTGCCCTGCATAAAGACTTCGACACGGCCATCCATACAATAGTTTAGTTTGAAGTACCTGACCTCGCTCAAAAGCAGCGACTTAGTGTCACTCCATGCCATTCCGTAATCGATCTGTCTGGGAACATCGTAATAGAAAATCCCCATCCCTTCAAAAGGCATGACTACATAGGACTGTATCGCCGGATTCAGCTCCCCGCCAACAAGGAACGTCATTCGGTTGATCCATTCAGATACCTTTTCGAATCGCACATTTTTCCCAAGGGATTTAGGCGATAGCTTTTTGACCAAATCTTCAAACATAGGCACTCTCCATTTATTACAACATAGAGTGTAGCACAGAAGTTAGTCTATGGTTACTCCATTTGATCAGATTTGCTCCAAATGATACTCAGTTCTCTCTTGATTTCGCTTTCATCCTCAAAGGACAACGGTAGATTTACCTTTCAAAATCTGAAAGCAAACACTCTTTTTAGACAAAAGCCCCGCAAAAGCGTTGCCCCGGCAACACTTCGTCACACTTTCGGCACCAAAAATGAACAACATGTAGTTTTTCAGTTAAGTATACGTCCATTCTATTGAACGTTCAGATATTTGATGAAATAATCGAACCATAAACATGAAAGGGGGATATAGATATGGCATATGTAATTTCTGATGCTTGTGTTGCTTGTGGTACATGCATGGATGGCTGCCCGGTAAACGCAATCTCCCAGGGAGACACAAAGTACAGCATTGATCCTGAGGTTTGTCTTTCCTGTGGTTCCTGCGAGGCATCCTGCCCGGCCGGCGCTATTTCCGAAGGCTGATTACAAAACTGAGAACACAAACGATTAGCTTATCAGTAGCGGAAGGCTCCCCTGTGAATCATTTCACAGAGGAGCATTTTTAATTCATCCCGTATCATTCAAGTTTGCCTTTTCTTTCGCGGATAACAATGATGCAGTTGTGATATAATGCACATGGTTAGATGAAGCTAACTATGGAAAGAAGGGGATGAAATTGAAGAATTATGTAAAGGAAGGCCAGAAACTTCCACTTTTCGGCATCGGACCATATCTGATCTACTCAATGGTTTTTCTTAGCATTCTATGTATTGTTCTATTTGCATATGTTTTTCAGATCGGAATCGTAACAGGAGCTTCGGCATGGGTATTCCGTATCGTCGGAGTTATTTTGGTTCTTCTTGGTGCATTTATCTGGTATAAGGGGGCACTTGGTTCGGATATGGATAAGAACATCTCCGAGAACAGACTATGCACGACCGGAATATACGCTTGGGTCAGAAATCCCATGTATAGTGGAATCTGGATCGCCTTGAGCGGCGCGGGATTTATATGGCACAACCTTTTCCTTCTTCCCCTGATCCTTATAGACTGGCTCTTTATGACCATTGTACTGAAAAACACCGAGGAAAAATGGCTTCTCAAACTCTATGGCAGAGAGTATTCCGAATACAAAAAGCGTGTAAACCGATGTATTCCCTGGTTTCCGAAAGAAGGCCACTAAAAGAAAAGAGGACGGACGATCAATATGAATTGGGCAAGAACAATACTGGACGGATTGCTTTTGTGTCTGGCTTTTAATCTGACGATTGCACTTCTGTGGACATATATCCCGAATTCGTTCAAAAATATGCTTCCGGCCGAAATACGAAAAGCCGCCCCGGCAAGAGAAAGAAAAGAAGTGATTATTCTTTCTGCTATACTTTATCCGTTATACCCTCTGATATTTGCTTACATGATCGTAAGCAGCCACATGGCAGGTGTCAGCGGGTTTTGGAATCTCTTTTGGACCGGATATATAGAGATGTTCTTCATCAATCTGGGTGATTTCATCGGTCTTGACTATTTCTTTCGGAAAATCAACCTGAACAGAGTCATGATACCTGGCACTGAGCATTGTAAAGCATGGGAAACCAAAACCTGGATGAAAACTCTGGGTGTTCCCGAACACCTAGTCATATGGCCTTTGGTATTCTGTCCCCTGGTCGGTCTGATCGTTGCGGGAATCAGCAGTCTGGTTTACTGATTTCCGGGAAACGACACCCCTTTATCCAATCAATGTGCAGATCCATGCAAGCAAAGCGCATGCCGGGAAGAAGCAGATCACATGGGTAATATGTGTCTTCTTGTTGTACCCGAAAAGGCTCCTGTTATAGACAGCTCCGACCTGCGGATAGTAATGGGTAAAGAATCCGAACCCCTGGTTGCACAGCAGCA
>JAFWSW010000209.1 GCA_017519205.1 Clostridiales bacterium
GTATGCGATCGCATCTTCACCGACAGCGGACTTAACCATGAACTCCTGGGAACCGGAACCGCCCATTGCGCCGGAATCGGCATCTACGAGGATGTAGTCAAGATTGCAGCGGTCGAAGATCTTGCAGTAAGCGTCCTTCATGATGAGGTAGGACTTATCGAGACCTGCCTCGTCAACGTCAAAGCTGTATGCATCCTTCATGACGAACTCACGGGAACGGACAACACCGAATCTCGGGCGTTTCTCGTCACGGTACTTGTGCTGGATCTGATACAGAGTAACCGGAAGATTACGGTAAGAACGGATCGTATCTCTTACAGCCTCTGTGAACGGCTCTTCATGCGTCGGGCCGAGGCAGAACTGACGTCCTCCTCTATCTTTCAGACGGAACATCTCCGGTCCGAACTTCTCCCAGCGGCCGGAAGCCATGTAGGTCTCGGCAGGAAGAACTGCCGGCATGATCAGTTCCTGAGCACCGGCCTTATCCATCTCCTCACGGACGATGGCTTCAACCTTACGATAGGCACGATAGCCCATCGGCATATATGAATAGATACCGGCGGCCGCCTTACGCATCAGGCCGGCACGAAGCATGAGCTGATGGCTCACGATCTCGGCATCGGAAGGTACTTCTCTCTGTGTTGACATGAAAAGCTTAGATACTCGCATGATTGACTCCTCTTTCATCGCGCACGCACGCGCATATATAAATAGCACTCAAAAGTATACCGATTTGCCCGAAGGATGTCAATTTGCTTCAGGAGTATAGTAAAATGGTAGAGAACATTCGCGGGACCTTTTGTCCTGCAGAAAGAGGATCTCATGAAATACGATATTGTCATCGTCGGCGCCGGAGTGATCGGCGCTTCGATCGCATATAATTTGATTCCATACGATGTTTCTGTTCTCCTTCTGGATAAGAACAATGATGTCGCCATGGGCTCAACACGTGCCAACAGTGCCATCATCCATGCCGGCTTCGATCCGAAACCCGGCACGCTTATGGCAAAACTGAATGTAGAGGGCAATCAGCGCTGTGAGAAACTGTGCGCCGATCTCTCTGTCCCCTTCTCCCGATGCGGCTCACTGGTCCTGGCCTTTTCTGAAAAAGATAAGGTCCTTCTTCAGGAACTGCTCGACCGCGGAAATGCCAACGGAGTTCCGGACCTTCGCATCATCTCTTCGGAAGAGCTTCACGAGATGGAGCCTTCCATCTCCGAAGAAGCGATCGCCGCTCTTTACGCTCCATCCGCCGGTATCGTTAATCCCTGGGAACTTTGTCTGGCGCAGGCAGAAGTCTTTGTCCGTAACGGCGGCACGTTCTTAGGGAACTGCAAGGTCACCGGTATCAGAAAGTCTGACAACCGATACATTCTGGAGACCACTCAGGAGAATATCGAAGCAAATACCGTCATTCTCGCATGCGGAGTGTACTCGGATATCGTGCACGGCTTTGTTTCCGAGCCCGATTTCCGTATCGTTCCCACTCGCGGCGAGTACTATCTTCTCGATAAATCCGAGGGAAGCCGTGTCGGACGCGTGATCTTCCAGTGCCCCGATGAAAACGGCAAGGGTATCCTGGTCTCCCCGACCGTCCACGGAAACCTGATCTGCGGTCCGACGGCCGAGATCCTGAAAGGTGATCCGGAAGACACTTCAACAACAGCGGAAAAGCTTGCCGAAGTAAAAGCCAAAGCAGCTCTCTCCGTCAAGGATATCTCCTGGCGCGATAACATCCGGAACTTCTCCGGAATCAGGGCCAATTCCACCGCAGAAGACTTTATCATCCGGAGAATACCGGAAGAACAGGGCATCTTCGAAGCGGCCGGCATCAAGTCACCGGGACTTGCCAGCAGCCCGGCTATCGGCCCGTATATGGTCGATCTGCTTAAGGATTCCGGCATCTCTCTTCCGGAAAAAGCATCGTACGATCTCACAAGAAAGAAGATCCATTTCCGTGATCTGAGTAACGAAGAACGCGCCGAGCTCGTCAAAAAGGATTCCGCATACGGCCGTATCGTCTGCCGGTGCGAAGGTATTACCGAGGGTGAGATCCGGGACGCTCTAAACAGCCCGATCCCGCCGGTTTCACTGGATGCCGTGAAGCGACGCGCCGGTACCGGAATGGGCCGCTGCCAAGGAGGATTCTGCGGCCCCCGTATCGTGGAAATGCTCATAGAACAATCCCGTAACGTTGCCGTTCCTTGCGGAAGCACTCCCCTTCCTCCGGCACATCTTTCTATCCTTCAGGACGCCAACGGCTCCAATCTGTTCTTTGAAAGAGATGCAGAAAAGGAGGTGGAATCATGAGAAACTACGATATCGTCATTATCGGCGGAGGTCCGGCAGGTCTGGCCGCTGCCAAAAGCGCCGCTGAAAACGGATGTACCTCTGTCCTTCTTATCGAACGCGACACGAAACTCGGTGGAATTCTGAACCAGTGCATCCATAACGGTTTTGGTCTCTCTTACTTCGGCGAAGAGCTTACCGGTCCGGAGTACGCATACCGCGCCACCGAAGAACTGAAATCTGTGAATCCGGTTGACCACCCTTCTGTAGAGATCCTGCTCGACACCTTTGTCATGGAGATCACAGCGGATAAGAAGATCTATGCCATGAATAAAAAAGATGGCTACATCGAGATCTCAGCCAAAGCCATCATCCTCGCAATGGGCTGCCGCGAAAAAGCCAGAGGCGCACTTGCGATCCCGGGTACCCGTCCGGCCGGTGTCATGACTGCAGGTCTTGCCCAGCACTATGTCAACATTGACGGCTATATGGTCGGAAGAAAGGTCGTTATTCTCGGTTCCGGCGATATCGGCCTCATCATGGCACGACGCATGATATTTGAAGGCGCCAAGGTCCTCGCTTGTATCGAGATCGCTCCCCAGCCGGGAGGACTTGCCAGAAATATCACGCAGTGTCTTCAGGATTATGGCATTCCGCTTTATCTTAAACGGACCGTTACCGCTATTCATGGAAAAGAGCGCCTTACCGGCATTACCGTATCGCAGGTAGATGATAAATATACCCCGATCCCTGGTACTGAACAGGAGATCGAGTGTGATACACTTCTTCTCTCCTGTGGTCTGATCCCTGAAAACGAGCTGTCCAGAAAGGCCGGTATTTCTATCGACCCGAAGACAGGCGGTCCCTTCTCTTCAGATGTTCACGAGACATCAGTACCCGGAATCTTTGCCTGCGGCAACGTCCTTCACGTCCACGATCTTGCAGATAACGTTACCAAAGAAGCGATCGAAGCCGGAAAAGCAGCTGCCCTGTATGTTTCCGGGAAAGCCTCTTCCACTTCGGAGCAGGCAGTTTCCAGCCCGAAAGTATTCCCCGGCAAAATCGTCCGTCCCATCGATCCCGATGCGGCAAAAGCACTGGAAAACGGCATCTCTCCTACCGAAGATGGTAACAGCGCGGTCCGCCGTATGACATGCATCATCTGCCCTAAAGGCTGCACGCTTACCGTCACACTCGGATCCGATCCGAAAGTCACCGGTAACAGCTGTCCGAGAGGTGAAGAATACGGCATTTCGGAGATCTCACACCCGATGCGTACACTGACATCCACGATCCGCGTCAGAAAACTGGACGGCTCGATCGGACGTGTCAGCGTCAAATCGAAAGGCGAGATCCCGAAAGAAGAGATCTTCACGCTTTCAACGAAGATTCACCATACTGTCATCGACGCACCTGTTTCCGTTGGCGATGAAGTACTTCCGGGTGTAGTTGCCACCAGCAGCACCTAACCACGCATGAAGCAAGGCGGAAGACCGAAGGCATAGTCTTCCAAAGAAAAAAAGCATAAAAGAAAACCACTAGGCCACGAGTTTTTTGCGAAGCAAAAACTGTTTGAGTGGCAGAGTGGTTATTCTTTTATGTGCTTAATTATTTCTTGAATCAGTACTTCGGTCTTGCAACCTTCTGGAACACTTCCGGAGCAGTCTCTTCAAAGAGATGAACCATCTCTTCATCAGAGATGACCGTTACACGGCCGCCATCGTATTCCGCATCGATCCACTCCTTCATCTTCGCGATGAACGGATCCTTCTTGCTGACGGCACTCTCGCCGGCCAGACGGTAGTAGTTGTTGATCCAGCAGGCAATACCGGCAAGTCCGGAAACATTGCTTACTGCAACAAGCGGCGGACGATCCAGAAGTGCTTCTGTATCGAAGATATTGTAGATCTCCGGATCCTTCAGAAGTCCGTCTGCGTGGATACCGGCCTTGGTTACGTTAAAGTTCTTTCCTACAAACGGTGTCATCGGCGGTAGCTCATAGTGTGTCTCACGGGAGATGTAATCAGCGATCTCCGTGATCACACGGGAATCCATGCCGTCCAGCGTACCACGAAGCTGTGCATACTCGAATACCATTGCCTCGAGCGGAACGTTACCTGTTCTCTCACCGATACCGAGGAGCGAGCAGTTAACTGCCTGCGCACCATAGAGCCATGCGGTAGAAGCGTTTACAACACCCTTATAGAAGTCGTTATGACCATGCCACTCGAGCATCTCGCACGGAACACCGGCGTAGTGCTGGAGACCATAGATGATACCGGAAACAGATCTCGGAAGTGCAACACCCGGGAACGGTACGCCGTAACCCATCGTATCGCAGGCACGGATCTTTACCGGGATACCGCTATCTTCGGAAAGTCTCATAAGAGCTGTCGCGAACGGTACTACGAAGCCGTAGAAGTCGGCACGTGTGATATCTTCGAAATGACATCTCGGACGAAGGCCTGCATCGATCGCATCCTTAACAATACCGAGATACTTATCCATTGCCTGCTTTCTTGTAAGACCCATCTTGTTAAAGATGTGGTAGTCAGAGCAGGAAACCAGAATACCTGTTTCCTTGATACCGATGTTTCTTACAAGAGCGAAGTCGGACTTGGTCGCACGGATCCATGTGGTGATCTCCGGGAACTTATATCCCAGTGCCATGCACTGCTCCAGTGCTTCTCTGTCCTTCTGGGAATAAACGAAGAACTCTGTCTGGCGGATGATGCCCTTCGGACCGCCGAGACGGTGCAGCATCTTATAGATTTCTACCATCTGCTGTGTCGTATACGGAGCTCTGGACTGCTGTCCGTCACGGAAAGTAGTATCAGTGATATAGATGTTTTCCGGCATGTTCATCGGAACTTTTCTATAGTTATATGCGATCTTCGGAACTTCAGCATATGGGAACAGTTCACGGAAAAGCTCCGGCTTTTCTACGTCCTGCAGTGTATACTGGTACGGGTCCTGTTCGAGAAGATAACTCTTGTCACTCAGCACGATATTTTTCATGTAGTGTTCCTCCTGCTTGCAAAATTAGACGATACACGTCTTTGTGCACGTATATAGTAAATAGGTTTCGAGGGCGCTTGTCAACGCCAAAACGGTTTTTTCTACTTTTTCAATTTAACCTTTGGTTTTTGCAAGATGAATTTGTCCAAATTGCATGAAACAATAATTTTATTGAAAATCACTATTCTCAGAAGAACAGTCTTCCGCTGCCATGATCCTTCAGGAGTGCCTGGATACGCTTCGGCATGATCGGATGGGTGCTCAGCATATTCAGAACGAATACGAAAAAGCCTCTGGTTTCACGGCAGTGCTGTACATAGTCCTCAACATCGATCTTCTTATAAAGGTGTTTGCCGACGATCAGGGCCAGCATCGGTTCCACGCCGCTTACTCCGACCAGATGCTGGGCCACACGGTCACAGCTGTATTCTCTGGCACGGGAAAGTGCCGAAGACAGGATCGGAATATAGTTGGCAAACAGAATCGAAATATTATAAGAAAACGTCGCATGTCCGAGACGGATATGGCTCATCTCATGCGCGATAATGAACTTGATGCTCTCCAGATCGTGGTGTTCGCGATACGCCACCTCAAACAGATCGGCCATGATCACCACATACTGCCTTCTAAGGATAAAGGAAGACATCGCATTGAGCACACCGCTCTGCTGGGTAAGATAGACCTTCGGGGTCTTCTTCATGCCAAGACGGCGGGCATAATCCTCGACCACCGCATAGACCTCAGGGAAATTCTTCTCCGTGATACGGACGGAATTGGCGCGGTACTGCGCATAGTAGAGATATACCGCCGCCATCAGCAGGAACGGAAGACCGATCAAGATGACGATCAGTTCCTGATGGATCTCCACGAAACGGCTGACACCAAGAAGCTCTTCCTTTACAAAATCGCCGATCGGCTCGGTCAGCGGTCCCTGATCATTAAACGCGAGGATGCAGATGATCATTCCAAGAAGAAAAATCAGGACATTCAGGACGACCATCGTGTAATAGATCGGCAGCTCTGCCTTGTGACGGAAAGAATTGATCTCTCTTTTGGAAAACGGAGGTATCGCACCAGAGGAGGCTGCTCCCGGTAAAGGCGAAAACGCATTCCCTGTCGCAGAAAGATTATTCACATGATTATCCATATTGCAGTGCCTCTCCTCAAAAAGAATTTTCCATACCATATTATGATATACTTAATGCGTTCTTTTCACAAGAAAGAGCATCCCGAGGTAAAGAGAGGTCATTCCATGAGTAACTTTTCCATTGTTAAGAAGATCACCCGCAAGAATATGCGGATACACTTTGTTATCGCACTGGTCCTTGTCCTGATGGCGATCGTGCTTGCCCTTATTGAGATCCCGAAGACGACCAGATACTTTCTGGCTCAGAAAAACGTATTCGGCACTTCCTGCGACAACTATAAAAAGGGCAAGTTCTATAAAGGAAAACTCTACTGCATCTACGACTATTTCGGCGAAAACGAAAACGGCAAGTTCTATCTGGCTCCGGTACAGAACGACGCCGGTGAAGACCGTTATCTGATCGTTTTCATCCCCAATAAATACGAAGAAAAAGCGACCCGTATCATTGAGCAGACATACGATTATATCGATACAGGTGATGACAGTGTACTGGTTGAATCCATCAACTGTAGAGGATATCTTGAAGACGTCGATTCCATCACCAGAAGCTACGTCAATGAATATTTCGACTACTATAGTCTCCCGCAAACGGAAAA
>JAFWSW010000210.1 GCA_017519205.1 Clostridiales bacterium
TCCAAAAGCACTCGCCGAGGCAGCAGAGGCTGCCGGTGCCGCGGCTGTGAGCGAAGCGGAGGCTGACCAAGAAGGAGGCGCGAAATGAACCTGAGAAAAAGACTGGCGCTGACGCGTGCGGGCATCATGGAATCTCTCCAGTACCGCCTCGGCACCGCGGTCACGCTCTTTGCAAATCTTATCTATCTCGTGCTCGTGTACTTCCTCTGGAGAGCGATCTACGACTCCGCCGGAACGGACGTCGTCAACGGCATGACCTTTACCGACACGATGATCTACCTGATCCTCGCGACCGCGCTTTTTAACTTCCTCGAGATGTTCGTCGTCTGGGATATGAGCCGCTCGATCCAGTCGGGAAAGATCATCCTCGATCTTCTGAAACCGATGAAGTTCCGAAGCTACACATTCTGGAGCTACAGCGGCTCGCACGTGGTTCTCTTCACACTGACTTTCATCCCGACATTCGTCGTCGTCATGATCGTCACCAACGGCGCGATCCCGATGGGAATCAACCTTCTTTACTTTGCGATCGCGACAGTGATCGCGCTGGTCGTCAACTTCAGCATGGAAATGATCGTCGCAACGATCTGCCTCTACACGGAATCGACCTGGGGCATCAACATCGTGAAAGAAACCATCGTCCTCCTTCTTTCCGGTGCATCGATCCCCCTGGCATTCTTCCCGGACGGATTTAAGACCGTGGTCGATTACCTTCCGTTCCGCGCCGTGTACGACATCCCGCTGACGATCCTTCTCGAAAAGAACGGCGCCGACACGATCGAGGGTATCCTTCCGATGTTCGGACTGCAGCTCGCATGGGCGCTGATCCTCACCGTCGCCGGCACACTTTTCTGGAACCACGCCGTAAGAAAGATCACAGTCAACGGCGGCTAAAGAAGAATCGATATACAGAAAGAGAGTAAACCAATGAACGAAAGTGCTTCTGTAAATACATTGAAAAAGCCGAGGAGAGGCTTCGGGTTCTATGCGCGGATCTACCGGAAGATCCTGGTGCAGGACTTAAAGAGCAAGATGAGTTACCGTGCGGATTTCGTGATCTCCACGATCGGCATGATCATGACGAATCTTTCAGGATTCGTGACCTTCCTCATCCTCTTTAAGAACTTCCCGTCGATCAACGGCTGGGACTACCACCACATGCTGTTCCTCTACGGATTTTCGCTGATCGCGCTGACGCCGGTCCAGTGCTTTTTCGACAATAACTGGAACCTGCGATTCCAGGTGCAGAGCGGTGACTTTATCAAGTACTGCTTCCGCCCGATCAACGTGTTCTTCTACTTCATGTCGGAGGTTTTCGATGTAAAAGGACTCGGCCAGCTCGCCTTCGGTATCGGCACGCTCGTGTATGCGTGGGTCCACATCGGCATCCCCGTGACGCCGCTCGTGATGCTTAAGCTCGTGCTGTTCCTCCTGACCGCATCGCTCTTCATGATCGCGATCATGAATGCAGCCGCCGCGACCTGTTTCTGGATCGTCGGCTCGGGATATGTCATGGTCATCATGTTCCGTTTCAAGGACTTCGCGAAGTACCCGTCGAACATCTTCCACGGCGTCTTCCGGATCCTGTTCACGTTCGTGATCCCAATCGCATTCGTCGCATACTATCCGAGCCTCTCGATCCTCGAAGCGGACAACATACCGGTACTGACCTGGTGCGCCCCCGCCCTCGGCGTACTGTTCTTCTACCTCAGCTACAAGTTCTGGATGCTGGGCGTAAGAAAGTACGATTTTACGGGATCCTAAGGATGACGAAAATAAGACTTCTTGTGCTGTACTCGAGCTTCGCTCTACGTAGGCACTTCGAAGTCTTTTTTCGTCATACGTGAGTAGGCATGTCGAAGGTTTTTTTCTTCACTCGTGAGTAGGCGTGTCGAAGATTTTTTCGTCATACGTGAGTAGTTGAGTGCATCGACTATTATTTCCTTCCTTTTTGGAATGTTTTTTGCATACCCCCGGGGGGTATGTGCGGAGTTTTCGTCAGGCAAATTTCGATTATTCGGAATTTGGCCTGACTTTCTTTCAGGCCTTTTTCCTGTATTTCGATTTTTGCCTGACTTTTTCTGCCCGAAAAGCACCCGACTCTCCTTTTTGATCACCTGGTTTTCGGGTTTATTGATCGAAAAGGTGATTTTTGCCCGATATATACCCCCTCGCGAATCAGGCAAATTTCGATTATTTGGAATTTGGCCTGACATTCTTTTCAGGCCTTTTTCCCGTATTTGTGTTTTTGCCTGATCAGCAGCAGGCGGGAGGCATCAATAACGTAGCTGACAAGGGCCGGGTGCTTTTCGCGAAGAAAGGGCCGGGTTCTTTTCGCGAAGAAACGTAGCTGACAAGGGCCGGGTGCTTTTCGCAAGGAAGGAAATCCTGAAGAGTTTGTTCGAAAAATGAGAGAAGGGTGTTGACAAATCACCTCGAGCGTATTATTGTACTAATCAAGTAGTACAGTTTCGATGAATGATTCCTTCGAACTGTTTCGATCGAGAGTTACTTCGAGGAATATTGGCAAACTGTTCCATCGATGTATTTCGACTTATTCAGATGAAGCTGTTCTACAAAAAGTGTGTCGATGATTTTATTAAGCATGTGAGGAGGTGTGTTCATGCCCTGGGAGTTTAAAGAGAACCGGCCGATCTTCCAGCAGATCTATGACAAGATCGTGCTATCGATCATCAACGGTACGTATCCGATGGGAAGTAAGCTTCCTTCTGTCCGTGAGCTTGCGGAACAGGCGGGAGTGAATCCGAATACGATGCAGCGTGCGATGGCAAATCTGGAAAGTGAGGGGTTAGCAATGACGAACCGAACAAGCGGGCGTATCGTAACAACGGATGAGAAAAGAATTGCGGAAGTGAAGTTGCGGTACGCGAAGAATGCAGCAAGAGAGTATATGCAGGCGATGGAGCTGCTCGGACTTTCGAAGGACGAAGCGCTCAGTATCCTGAAGGAGGTGGACACAAAATGAGTGAGCTTGTGAAGATCAATAATCTTACAAGAAGCTTCCACGGGAGAAAGGTTCTGGATGGATTATCGCTTTCGGTGGAAACGGGAAAGATCGTCGGACTTCTTGCTCCGAACGGCACCGGAAAAACCACTTTGTTCCGACTTCTTATGGGACTTCTGACAGAGGATTCAGGAGAGATCCGCGTGGACGGAAAACCGATCGGCAAAGAAACGAATAATGTGATCAGTTACCTTCCGGACTATTTTGTGTTCGATGATTTTAGAAGAATAAAAAACGCGATCGAATACATGAAAGAGTACTTTTCCGATTTTGACGAGAAAAGAGTGAAGGAGCTTCTTGAGAAGATCC
Organism: Clostridiales bacterium; assembly: GCA_017519205.1. GTDB lineage: Bacteria > Bacillota > Clostridia > Saccharofermentanales > Saccharofermentanaceae > Scatonaster. Next base: position 3,335 of record JAFWSW010000210.1, read on the forward strand.
ACTTTGATGAGAACCGCAAATTTTCCGCGATGTCGAAAGGAGAAAAAGAACAGGTGCAGCTGGTGCTTTTCCTGAGCAGGAGAGCGAAACTGTATCTTCTCGATGAACCGCTTGCGGCCGTCGATCCTGCAAAAAGAGAGTTCATCATCAACACGATACTCGGTTCATTTGGAGAAGAAAATTCAGTCATCATCAGTACTCATCTGGTCCTGGATATCGAGAAGATCCTTGATGAAGTGATCATGCTGAAGGATGGAAAAGTTTGTCTGTCCGGTGAAGCGGATGTTCTTCGTGATGAATACGGAAAAAAACTGAACGACATTTTCAAGGATACTTTCCGATATGAGGAAGGAGGAAAGGGCAATGAGTGAAAATTCTTTTGGTGAAAAGATGATGAATGAAAATACAACGAGCGAAAACAAAGAAGCAATGCAAAATAAAATTGGAAGTCTCGGAGTGAAACTTGCACTTCGGAACTTCAAAAAATACATCATCATCGGTGTTATTATTCCGCTTCTGATGACGATCCCTTCCATGATCGTTCAGGGTGAATGGTTCAAAAACGATAAGGCCGGAACAGACCCGTATGTAAAGTACGAGGTGTATGAAAGTGTCCCCGAATCGTGGTTAGACGTATGTGAAGAGAAAGATGGCAAATACGTTATCGGAACTCTCGTAGACTGGCCTTTGCATGATAGTATGGAGGCAGTGACGGACTATGGATTTATCATTATCGTCGTGTGCCTGTACATCTATCTGATCCGCGACGTGTATCTGACTTTCTGGGGGAAAAGAGCTGCGCTTGAACTTGCTGTTCCATGTAGCCGGACGGTCATTTTCCTCGCGAAATTCATTCCGGCTATGATTTGTGAGATCTGGACATTTTTCCTGATCGCATTATCTGACTGTTTCCTCGAAGGCGGTTTCAAACTTAAGGATGGCGCCATAGCTATGCAGAGTGTGAGATCGTATGAATCCGCAGGCTGGGGCTATATGACCGGCGTTGATTTCATACCCTGGGATTCCGTTTGTCTTCACACAATGGCTTTCTTAGTTATCTATCTGGGAATCGTATTTCTGATTTCACTTTGCAGCAATCTGAATCGGAAAATGAAAGATCCGGCGATCCTTTCCATTGCAGGTTTAGTAACATTGCTGATCGCGGCGCTGTCGTTCGTAACAGAGGTGGCTGCATTTGAAAATAACATGTTGATCCTGATGTTTGTTGTTCCGGTAATTTTACTGATCCTCTGTATCATTTCGATCCGCCGTCATAATCTGATGAAAGCGTAAAAACATTTGCATCTTTTCATTACGTTATGAATACAACTTCCGTTTATCTATTGCACGGTGACACCCCGGATGCTACTCTTAACATGAACAGTCATTCAGTGGAAAAGCCGTGCAATACCTATGTGTGAAAAGCACCCGCCCGCGACATTTGTGCGCATCGCTGAAGACGAACTGTGTGATGAAGGTGCGCAGATGGAAGCTGCGACGGGTGCTTTTGGAGAAGAAAAACGGAGGAGAAAAAGATGCCGAGATCGAGAGAACAAAATGAGAAGATCAGAGAAGAAGCGAAACTGAAAATACTTCAGAAGTCGGCTGCGTTTTTTGCGAAGAACGGTGTCGAAGGAACGAAGATCGGAAACCTCACAAAGGGCATCGGAATTTCTCAGGGTGCACTTTATGTTTACTATAATACGAAAGAAGAAGTGTACGACGCGGTAGTGCTTTTTGCGAAGGAAAAAATCGCGACGGAAGAACTTCTTGCCATCGAAGAAAAAGATGTTCCTGCAGTTAGAAAACTCCGTTATATCACAGATTATATTTTGAAAAAGATAGAAGATGATAAAGCGTATACCAACTATCTTCTGCTGGCGCTGAAAGACCGTGCGGAAGGGCGTTCCAGCGCTGACGATCTGCTCTTTTCGATGATGAAAAACGTCATAAAAGAAGGACAGAAAGACGGTTCTTTTGCGAAAGGAAATGCAGAAAAAACAGCGGATTATTTCCTGAGTGTTTTATACATTTTCTGCGTGAAAAAAGTGAACGATCCGAAGTATAGTTTACTCACATCATCTGAATTAGAACGCGTGATCCGCGGCTGATTCTAGTAGAAAATACTTCACAAATGCAGCGAAAGCACTGTGAATAATCGGCATATTGTACATAGTTAAAAAATTCTTACTATGCTATAATGAAGTCGCATCAGGAAACCGATGCACGAAATTGGTTGCGTGATTTTTAATCATAATTACATCTTAATGGAGGATTCTCAAAATGGTAAAAGAGAGTGCAAACAAAGATGCAGTAAAGGCCGTTGTTGCTGAGGTTAAGCCGGCTGATGCTGCTAAGAAGGTAGAAGTTAAGAAGGAAGCTCCGAAGGCTGCTGCTAAGAAAGCTCCGGCTAAGAAGGTAGCTGCTAAGAAGCCGGCTGCAAAGAAGGCTCCTGCAAAGAAAGCTGCTGCTAAGGCTGCTCCGAAGGCTGCTGCTAAGAAGGCTCCGGCTAAGAAGGCTGCTGCTAA
>JAFWSW010000211.1 GCA_017519205.1 Clostridiales bacterium
CACTTTCCAGCGCGGTAAAAATGTTGGAATACGCACGAAGCTCGGGATAGAACTTTTCTACAAGAGAGAAGCTCATATCGTTAGCCTTATAACTAAATACCATCAGGAACAGCTGTACCGCAAAGAAGAACAGCGGCACAAAGAAAACATAGCCCTTGATGAACAGTGCAACGATAAATGAGATCCAAAGAAGAACTGTATTTACGATGCGAAGGGCTCGCATAACGGTACCTGCCGAAGCAACTTCTGAAGCGATAAACGCAAGAAGTGCCGCCGGAGAGGCTTTCTTCTTCACATTCAATTTGGTACTGGCTTCCAGTTCTTCAAGAAGATCGATCCTTCCCGAGAGCTCCTCAACCGCCTGCTGACGGGCCTTGATCTCTGAAAGATCCATTTTCTCCTCCGCGGCGGTAAGAAGCCATTTCTGAAGCTGACGTCTTCCATACCCGGTATGGGCAACACTGATCAGCTGGAAGAGAGATTTCTTTCCAAAAAGATCCAAATCTCCTGAAAACGGATGTTTCTCGATCTTTAAATCTTCCCCGTCATCCGGGAGTTTGGAAAAATCATGCTGTGTACGGGCAATATGCTGATCGTGAATCTCACGAAGCATAGCTACTCGTTTCGCACGAGCCTTGAGACGCCCGTGACGGATAACAAAAGCAACAAAGATAAGAAAGCAAACTCCGGCTCCGATAGCAAAAGGAACCTTCTCATCACGAACAAAGAATAAAATAAGAAAAACCAGAACACCTGCAAACGACAGACCACGAAGGTCCGCAAGGTGACCGGCTTTATCCTGTATCACTTTGAGTTCTTGATCAAGTTCCGAGCTTCTTCTTTCGAGATCAGCGTTCCGTTTTTCCGTTCTTTCGCTCATTCACCGATCAATCTTTCTTTTTCGTTCCTGCTTTTTTAGCAGCCGGCTTCTTCGCAGAAGATGCTTTGGTCGAAGGCTTCTTGGCTGAGGAAGTCTTCGCTGCAGGCTTTTTAGAAGAAGACGATTTGGCAGCAGGTTTCTTCGCAGCAGAAGCTTTTGACTCCGTCTTGCCGGCAGCGGGTTTCTTCGCAGAAGAGGTCTTCGAAGTTGTTTTCTTCTTCGTCGTCTTCTTTGCCGTCTCTGGCTTTTTCTTCGGAATATACTTGGAAATTACGGTATCAAGTACCGTACCGATACTGTCATGGATCGTCAACATCGCCTGAAGATCGAGATATGTAGAGCTCTTATTAATGATGACCACGCGGTCGCTCTTTAGGAACTGCGCAAATGTTGCAGCCGGATATACTGTCAGAGATGTTCCTCCGATGATCAGAAGATCCGCCTTCTTGATGGCTTTGACAGCATTATCCACATTCTCATGCTCGAGATGCTCCTCATAAAGGATCATATCCGGACGGACGATGCCTCCGCACTTCGGACAGCGCGGAACACCTTTCGTCTTGAGTACGAAATTAAGATCGTATTTCTCTTTGCAATCCACACAGTAATTGCGGAAAACCGACCCATGGAGCTCGATCGTCGTCGTACTTCCGGCCATCTGATGCAGATTATCGATATTCTGGGTAATGGTAGCTTTCAGTTTTCCCTGTTTCTCCAGACGGACAAGAGCACGATGAGCCTTATTCGGACGAGCCTTCGGATAAAGAAGCTTTCTTCTGTAAAAATCGAAGAATTCTTCCGGATGCTCTTCAAAGAAAGAATGGCTGATAATATCTACCGGGCGATAAGAGAGACCGCTCTCCTGATTGAAGATACCTTCGCCGGAACGGAAATCTGGAATTCCGCTTTCCGTAGACACGCCGGCACCGCCAAGGAAAACAATATACTTCGATTCCTTGATCAGCTGCTTCAACTGCTCGAGTTTCTTCTCGCGAGCGCCTTCATATCTGTCCAGTCTGGTTTCCACTCTTTATCCCCTTAACAAGCAACATCGGCAATTACCGATGTTGTGTAGAATCTTGGTATATAAAACCTCTTACTCGAGGCCTACGTCATGCGCGATAGCGCCGTCATTAGCAACACCGAACATTTCCTTACCGAGTACGCGCTTCTCGTCACGCTCTTTCTCTGCGATAGCAGAAAGTGCATCACGGGTACGGTCCGGATTCTTAATATTCTCGAGGAGAACGACCGGAGTACTCTTATCAGCTGTGGAAAGCTCAATCGTTCCCACTTTGAAAAGTCTCTGTCCGAAAGATTTCTTAAGACGTACATCCAGAATACGGTACATCAGAAGCTCGTCTTTTACGACTTTAAAGAAGCCTCTCTGGATAAACAAACGGTTCTCACTGAATGAATACTTGGTAAAAGAGATCGGCATTCCAAGGATTCTCTTCTTATCCTGCCAAATGATCTGTTCTTCTACGATAAAATCGTTCAACTTATCAATTTTCGCCATCTCTAATACCTCCATAATGACCTATTGTTATTATAGTGTTATAGTTTTTTTTCGTCTAGCAAAAAAAATAAATATCACATTTTCGTAATACAATATTCAAAGTTACGACGCGTAATCAACAAAACACTCCTCAAAATACGGGCACCAGTCATGGGTTCTCTTCATCATGGCATCACCTTTGAGGTAAAAATCATAGCGGATCGATCCTGAAATATCCGGGATCGGATCATCCCAGGTAACATCGATATGGTACCAGATGTATCCGACCTGGACCTGACACCAGGCATGTGCGCCTTCTCCGAATCCGAAGGTGGAATTACCGGAGATCACACGGCATTCGACGCCGCTCAACAGGCAAAGTGCGGTAAACGCCTCGGAATAACCCTGACACTGGGAAAGACCGTTCTCCACAACAGACAGAGTATCATTAAATGTGTATACATCTTTATCGAGCGCATATGCACAGTTACAGATCAGGTAATCGTGGATCTTTTTGACCTTCTGCTCATCTGACATGTCATCAGTAATGATCTCTCTCTTAATAGCAAGAAGCGCTTCGCCGACTTCCCTGGCCTCCTCGGTCGGATAATCTTTGACATTCTTCGCATACAGATACTGCATCGCCTGACCGCAGGCGTTAAACTGCATATGCATCTGCACGCGGCAGACATTGTTCTTTTCAAGTCTCGAAAGTCTGATATCACGCTCTCTGAAAGCAGAGTGCAATGCAAACTGTTTATCCAGATCATTCCAGTACGACATGAATTCATCGTACGTAGAGGTCTCCACGAAAACATCCTCTTCAAAGCGGTACAGAGAATCATAGATCATATTAAACAGATCCTGGGAACTGTAGATCGGAGTATAGTCATGCTTATTTCCGCGAGCACCGAGAAGCCCGGAGCACCCGGACACCAGGCCACTCAGCAAAATAACACAGGAAAGGAGGGCAGATAAAAGCTTAATTCTTTTTCCGGCTGCCATCGTATACGTCCTCCTTGTTGAACAGTCTTGTATAATCGACATTTCTCAGTGTATCACCGGTAAGCATACAGCGGTCGAAATACAGATAATTATCTCCATAAGTATAATACGGAGTCGGTCCTGCGCCAAAGAAAATCCTGAATCCTTTTTCTTTCAGATAAACGCATCTTGCATCAGAACCACGGATAAAGTCACCGTTCGGATACACCAGGATCGATACGGGACCGGTGATCGATCCGACCTGGGAAAGCCACTTTTCCGTATCATTCTGGATCGTGCCGATCTCGCAGTGATTCGCATTGATAAAACCATACGTGGATGAAGCCATGATCCATCCTGACTCTTTCAGTTTATCCGTGATAGACTGGACGGTCGCACGGTTCGTCTCGATCTCCTTATCTGTCGGATTGATCGTAGGAAGACCTGCCGCTTCAAGAGCGTTATTTCTATCATCGACCTGGTCCATATCAGTAACATATCCGAAGATAGACTGGTATCCGGTAAGTGAGATCACACCCTTCACTCCATTGTAGGAAAAGTCCGGATGTTCTTCGACAAAAGCATCGAGAATACCAATTGCTTCACTACTTCTACTTACAACTGTCTGACCGTTTGAACTGACATACTCACCACAGACCTGGCCGACATCGTTTAAGACGAGACGTCTGCACATTCCGACCTTTTCTCTGGTTGCCGTATAAGAGAAATCCTCCAGAATGATCACCAGCGGTTTCTTCCCTTCCGGTACGGTGACTTCCTGCGTCGTAACAAATCCGGTATTGGAAAGATCGGCCATAGAAGTCGGATCAATAAGACAGAATCCCTTGGCATAAAGGCTCTGAAGAATAGCCTTAAACTCAGAAACAGTAATGTAGTACGAATCCGTGGAGGCTACGTAGTTCATCTCAAAGGCCACTGTGGTATCGGCGATAAGCGGTTTGACGCAGATCACCTCCACCGAACCGGAATATGTGGTGACCGGAGAAGTATTTGATGTCGCAATAAAAAGGTTGGACTGGATGATCTGGTCATCCGGGAAGATTCGTGCCAGATCCGAAAGAAGTGTCTCTGCCGAGTAATATTGGAAATTGGACAGCATCTTGTCCGCGAGCTGCATCATCGGCTGATACATTTCCTTTTTACACTCTTCCAGTCTCTTGTTCGCAAAATCGTTTACGAAACCTTCCGAAGTGGAAATAACGTATTCGTAGTACTTGACACGCGGGGTCATAGCCCTGAAAATCCTGCGCAACGAGGTTCGCCGCATGGTACACCCCAAGGCGCTGCTGCCCCTCAAGGTCAAC
>JAFWSW010000212.1 GCA_017519205.1 Clostridiales bacterium
AATGGCAACACCGAAGTTCTCGCCGTTGTTTCCACGCTTCTCCACTGCGTCTGCGATGTAGTTGGTGATCTGAGCCAGGGACATCTTCTTCGCGGCTACTTCCTCACCGATGAGACAGATGTTCGGCTGAGTTTCAAGAGCGCATTCGAGTGCAACGTGAGAAGCGGAACGGCCCATTACCTTAATGAAGTGCCAGTATTTCTTAGCGGAGTTAGCATCACGCTCGATGTTGCCGATAAGCTCGGAATATGTCTTTGTAGCTGTATCAAAACCGAAAGAAGCCTCAATATCTTCGTTCTTCAGGTCACCGTCGATGGTCTTCGGGCAGCCGATGACCTGGATTCCTGTGTTCTTTGCAGCCATATACTCAGCAAGAGTTGCAGCGTTTGTGTTGGAGTCGTCACCACCGATGATAACGATTGCGGTAAGACCGTTCTTCTTAGCATTCTCAGCAACGATGTTGAACTGTTCCTCAGTCTCGAGCTTTGTTCTGCCGGATCCGATGATATCGAAACCACCTGTGTTTCTATAAGAATCGATGAACTTGTCATCGAACTCAACATAGTCGTTCTTAAGAAGTCCGTCCGGACCGCCCTTGAATCCAAGAAGAACATTCTCCTTGTTTGTTGCTTTAAGAGCATCATAAAGACCGGAAATAACGTTGTGTCCGCCCGGAGCCTGTCCACCGGAGAGGATAACACCTACGACCTGCTTTTTAGCAGCGGATGTATTTGCGCCCTTTTCAAAAGTGATCTCCGGCTTACCATATGTGTTAGGGAAGAGAGCCTTGATCTTGTCCTGATCTGCTACGCTCTGTGTAGCAGCACCTTCTTTAACGCAGATATCAGCAATACCGTTTCTGAGCATGCCCGGAAGCTTCGGCTGATACTCGTATCTTGCTTTCTGAAGTGGTGAAAGATTCATAATGTAACACTCCTTTATATAAATATGAATTACTAATATTAATTCCTCATAAATGCTAAAACATTATCCCGATAAAGTAAAGAGCGAAAAGAAACAATTTTCCTTTATTTTCAGAGTGTAATGTGACAAAGAATAGGCGATTGTTTACAGATAGTTCTTATTTTGTGAAGAGCCCGAATGCTATAATCAAAAATAAGATGGTAACTTGGGGGAGAAGTTGATGAATGTAGCCTATAATCTTCGTAAATTCAGAAGATTTATGAGTGGAGTTTTTGCGATTGGTAAATGGAAATCGCTTAAGGAAGCTGCCACTTTTATCTATATTGTCTCAACGGTTTTCCTTATCATCGTCGGTGTTTTTCTCTTTTCCTTTATCAGTTACATCATGGGATATGAGATGTTCGTTCCTATCCATAAGATGCCGAAGGCACAGGGCCTTACTTTCCTTACTATTTTTGTCGGAATGATCCTGATCGATTTTTTGATGGGTACGTTTTTTGTCTGGCTCTATGACAAACTGATCATGATGCCAACGGAGAACATTATTAACGAGATTTCTGAAAGAACTGAAAAAGCAGCGGCTGCTTTCCCGTTGGAGATGAGACAGCTTGTCGAGGAGAATCCGTTTGTCAGTGTGGAAAAGACCGGTACCTGGGTCGATTCTATCGACCGATATATGAATCTGGCCGGAAATGAGAAGTATTATGATGAGACGACCGGATGCTTTAACAGAAAGTATTTCCTTCAGGTTTTGTCCCAGATGCTGAAAACCGAAATGATCTGTGATATCAAGTCTTCGGGATCTTTAAGAACATACGGTGACAGAGCATATGCTATTTTTATGATCGATATCGATCACTTTAAGAAGATCAACGATGAATTCGGTCACCAGTTTGGTGATGAGATCCTGGCTCTGGTAGGTAAAACGTTAAAGAAGGCAGTCACCAATAAAGGTGTAGTCGTTCGTAACGGCGGTGAAGAATTTCTTTTGGTAGTATGTCTGAACTATCCGGAAAGTATTGAATCTTATGCCGAGAGTGTTCGTGCTCTGTTTGAACACGATGTCAGAATTACAGGGCAGGGATCCAAGAACCGTCCGGTAACCTGCAGTATCGGATATACGCCTTTCCCGTTTTTCTCGGATCATCCTACAGTTGTCAGCGTTTCGGATCATGTTAAGATCGCTGACCAGGCGATGTATCTGTCCAAAACCTGTGGAAGAAATACATGGCGTGGAATTGAAGCTCTTCGAACTCCATCATCGGAAGAAGAAATCAATAAGATGGTCGATTCGATCCTTTATGGCGAGAGTTCCAGATATTTAAGGATTTTGTGCCCTTAAGTATTTACAAGTTCTTTCTGATGTGCTATCATACGCAAGTATTTTTCCGTGGACACAGTTTGTGGAAGGTTCCGACCACTTACTTTGCTACAGGACTATGGAGGTAAAGAACAATGGGACAGATCAACAAAGCTGAGATCATCAAAGAGTACGCTCTCAAAGAAGGCGACACAGGTTCTCCTGAGGTACAGATCGCGATTCTTTCTGCAAGAATCAACCACCTTACTGAGCACCTGAAAGCTCATCCGAACGATCACCACTCCCGTCGTGGTCTTCTGATGCTGGTAGGTCAGAGAAGAGGTCTTCTCGATTACCTGGCTCGTATCGATATTGAGCGTTACCGTTCTATCATTGCTCGTCTGAACATCAGAAAGTAATGTGATAAAAAGTTCGTTAGAAAAGCCTTCGGATCATCCGAAGGCTTTTTCTTTTTCCCGAATATGCGATAAAAGGGCTCAAACACAAAACATATCTTGCCCAAATGCTTGATTTTTCTCCTATATATCTATAATATAGGTATGTTGCGTGTTTATGCGCATGAACAAAGAGTTTAAGGGGAGTAGTGGGTAGATTGATATCCCGTCTCGATTACGGAGTATGAATCTACAAGCTACCTCCTTATAAAACTGAATATATGGAGGTACATTTATGGAACGTACATTTAAGACCGAACTGGCCGGACGTCCGCTCGTTGTCGAGACAGGTAAGCTTGCTCAGTTCACAAATGGTGCCTGCCTTATCCGTTATGGTGAGACAGCAATCCTTTCCACCGTTACAGCTTCTAAGACACCTCGCGAAGGCGTCGATTTCTTCCCGCTGTCTGTTGACTACGAAGAGAAGATGTATGCTGTTGGTAAGATCCCGGGTGGTTATATCAAGAGAGAGGGACGTCCTTCCGAGAAGGCGATCCTGACATCCCGTGTAATTGACCGTCCGATCCGTCCGCTGTTCCCGAAGGATCTGAGAAATGACGTTGTTGTTTCCAACATGGTTATGTCTGTTGATCAGGATTGCTCTCCGGAGATCGCTGCTATGATCGGTACATCTATTGCGATCGCTATTTCCGATATTCCGTGGAATGGCCCGGTTGGTGGTGTTGTTCTCGGCCTGATCGGTGATGATGTTATCATCAACCCGACAGAAGAGCAGAGAAAAGAGAGCCGCATGTATGTAACTCTGGCAGGTACTGCCAAGAAGATCTGCATGGTTGAGGCTGGTGCGAACGAAGTTCCGGATGAGACAATGCTCGAGGCAATTGCTATCGGTCACGAATCCATCAAGGAGATCGTAAGCTTCATCAACGGTATCGTTGCCGAGATCGGTAAAGAGAAGTTCACATACGAGTCTGCTGATGTTCCGGAAGAAGTATTCACAATGGTTAAGGACTTCGCATGGGATAAGATGCGTCAGGCAGTTCTTGCTGTTGATAAGTCCGTTCGTGATGCAAACATCGATGCTCTCACAAAGGAGATCGAGGCTTATCTTACAGAACAGAATGAAGAGTATCTGCCGTATCTTGCAGATGCTGTTTATAAGCTTGAGAAGAAGGTCGTACGTAACTACCTGTTCAAAGAGCACGTTCGTGTTGACGGCCGCCGTCTTGATGAGATCCGTCCGCTGTCCTGCGACGTAGGACTTCTCCCGCGTGTTCATGGTTCCGGTCTTTTCCAGCGTGGACAGACTCAGGTCATGACAACATGTACTCTTGCTCCGCTTTCTTACTCTCAGACAATTGATGGTCTCGATAATGAAGTATCAAAGCGTTACATGCACTACTACAACATGCCCGGCTACTCTGTAGGTGAGGCAAAGGCTTCCCGTTCTCCGGGACGTCGTGAGATCGGTCACGGTGCTCTCGCTGAGAGATCTCTTGTACCGGTACTTCCTTCTGAGGAAGAATTCCCGTATGCGATCCGTACAGTATCTGAGATCCTGATGTCTAACGGTTCTACATCTCAGGGTTCTGTCTGCGCTTCCACACTGGCTCTCATGGATGCCGGTGTTCCGATCAAGAAGCCTGTAGCAGGTATTTCCACCGGTCTTATCGTAAACGAAGAAGATGAGAATGACTTCCTCGTATTTATGGATATCCAGGGCATCGAGGACTTCTTCGGTGATATGGACTTTAAGGTTGCAGGTACTGAAGACGGTATCACATCCATTCAGGTAGATATTAAGGTTGACGGTCTGTCCCTCGATATCATCCGTAAGGCTTTCGAGCTTACAAATAAGGGTAGAAAGCAGATCATCAATGAAGTACTGCTCCCGAGAATCTCTGCTCCGCGTGCTGAGCTCAGCAAGTATGCTCCGAGAATCATCACCATGCAGATTCCGGTTGACAAGATCCGTGAGGTTATCGGTTCCGGCGGAAAGGTCATCAACAAGATCATCGCTGACACAGGTGCTCAGATCGACATCAACGATGATGGTATCCTGCACATTGCTACACCTGATCAGGAAGCTGCTGCTAAGGCAATGGCTATCATCAAGGGTATCGTTGCTGATCCGGAAGTCGGCGTAGAGTATGAGGGTGTTGTTACCAGACTTATGCAGTTTGGTGCTTTCGTAGAGTTCCTGCCTGGTAAGGAAGGTCTCGTACATATTTCCAAGATGGCTTGGAGCCGTGTTGAGAATGTTGAAGATGCTGTTAAGGAAGGCGACGTTGTTAAGGTCAAGCTCCTTGAAGTTGACAGCCAGGGCAGATACAACCTCTCTATGCGTGACTGCATGGAGAAGCCGGAAGGATATGTGGAAGAGGAGAGCGCTCCGAGAAGAGGAGATCGCCCGAACCGTGAGCGTCGTGGTCACGGTGAGCGTTTTGAGAAGCGTCAGAGAAGAGATTTCTCTGAGAATACTCAGGAAGATACCACTCCGCATCCGGGTTCCCGTTCCCGTGAATTCTGATTCACAAACTGAATTCGATTAACTGATAAAAGGATTGTTCCATCGGAACAGTCCTTTTTGATTGTGCGTGTTCTTTACATAGCAAAATACATGGAATTTGTTGACACTTATCCCTGTTGTGTTAGAATTTAAGGAGCGTCGGGGTGTAGCTCAGCTGGCTAGAGTGCTTGCTTGGGGTGCAAGAGGTCGCCTGTTCAAGTCAGGTCACTCCGACCATTTTTTATATATTGGATTGGTGGAGGGTAAAGAATATGTTCTGTTCAAGATGTGGTCAACAATTTTCTGATGATAGTCGCGAATGCCCTATCTGCGGTAAGGCTGTGGTGTTGCCCAAGAATACCACTTCAACTGCTCTTGCAGCTCCCTCATCTCAATCGAGGGAAGAGGATTCGAATTCGAGTTCCTCTGAGTCCGACTCGGACTCTTCGAAATCAAAGTCGAAGTCAAAGTCTTCCGATTCTTTCGATTATGATATTGGAGGTTTTTTGAGTGGATTTCTTAAGGATCCAATCAATTCTTGTACTGATCGGGCAGTAAAAGAATTTTTTCTGCTGGGGCTGACCTTTCCGGCATTAATTCTTGCTGTTAATCTTCTTTCCTGCTGGATATTTAAGAAGAATGCTGCATACTTTAATCTTCTGACTGGTTTCTGGCCGAATACGGATTCCCGTTATTTCTTTGCGTTAGGTGTGTCTCAGAATTTTGGCTTCTGGCGAAGTATTATTACTGTATTTGTTGATTTCTTCGCTTTTGGAACAATGGTATTGTTTGTCTTTTTAGCCTATGGACTTTTCAAAGTGAAGAGAGTTGGTTTTTTGGCAACAGTATCTTGGATTGGTCTGGCTCTTTTTCCGTATTCGATATTGAATCTCTTTTCTTGGATATGGACGGCAATATATTATCACTCTCAATCATCTGCTTTGATTAATATTTCTCCAATTTTAAAAACGTTCGGGCTTGTTTTTTTCATTGTATGTTTGTACGACTTTTTCTTTGACAACCTGAAACCGAAAGGTACACAGAAGCATGCTATGCGATTTGTTGTTATGACATGCGTTGTATTTACTTTCTGCGAGATCTTCTATGGATTTATCCTCGGAAAAGCTTTCCTGCATTGATTCGCTATTTAATTCAAAACCAAAAGGACTGCCGTTTCAAACGACAGTCCTTTTTGATTTCCGATTCTTATACCTAGATCAGGTGATATATCCGCCGTTTACTCCGAGGACCTGTCCGGTGATAAAAGAAGAGTTGTCTTCGGCAAGATAGAAAATCGCATCGGCTACTTCTTCGGGAGTTCCGATACGGCATAAGGGCGTTTCTTCGCAAAGAGCATCCCGTGTTTCGTCATCCAAAACGGCGTTCATTTCGGTATCGATAACTCCCGGAGCTACACAATTCACACGAATATTCGAAGGACCAACTTCCTGGGCAAGTGCTTTTGTAAAACCGATAATTGCGGCCTTGGAAGTGGAATAGCAGACTTCACATGAGGCCCCGCAGACTCCCCACATCGAGGATACGGTAACGATGCTGCCGCTGTGTCTGGAGATCATGGAGGGGAGAATAGTATGCGTCAGGTTATAAAGGCCGCCGATATTCGTGTCCATGATCCTGTTCCATTCGGAAGGAGTAGTGTTCGTAAATAACTCGATGGTGGAAACGCCGGCGTTGCTGACAAGGACATCAACAGGACCGAAGGTGTCAACGGCTTCTTTTACTGCAGCCTCAACCGCATCAAGGTCGCGGACATCGACTTTATATGCGAGAACATCATAAGTAAGGGCATGGATCTTTTGCCTGGTATACTCCGCTGAATCGTCGTCTGCACGATAGAAAAATGTGACTTTGTATCCGGCCTGGGCAAAACGATAAGCCGTTGCTGCACCAATTCCGCGTGAACCGCCGGTGATAAGACAGTGTTTCCGATTCCCCATGCGAACACCTCCTTCATATCCGCTTTTATCGTATCGAACAAAATGCTATATGACAAGAAGATAAGGATAAAAGGTTGCGCATTTTCGAATTCATGTTATCATTTTTTTAGCGCTTTTATGGAAGGATAATACATATGGCTAAGTTTTTAGAAAATGATAATGAATCGCCGGAAGTCGATCTTAAGAACCTTACGGTCAAACTTGCCGGTATGGGACTTGACGAGGAGATCGAAGAAGTAATTCCCGGTAAAAAAGATACAAAAGATTACGATACGGCGGATGAGGACGATTCTTCAGAAGACAAGGATTCTGATAAGGATTCTAAAGAGGCAGAGTCGGAAGATGCGTCTGAAAATGACGGGAATTCGGAAGAAGAGTCTGAAGAAGTTGCTGATTTCTATGAAAAACGTGCGGCTGAGCGTGATCTGACACTCGAAAAGGTTGAGGAACTTGCTGAAGAGATGGAGGCATCTTCGGAGGATAAGAAGCAGAAAGTTACTGCGCTGGATACGATTATTGCGAAGTCTGACAAGAAGAAGTCAGGTGAGAAGAAAAAAGGCAAGATCGACGGACTTGCAATCGTAGGAATCATACTTGCTATTGCAGCACTTCTCGGCGGTGGAATCTGGCTTTATCGCGCATCTAATGAGGATCCGAATCTGAAGATCACTCTCGATATGTTCTTTAAACAGTATCGTTCCAGTAAGATTTACGGAAGTATTTTCCAGATGGGCTTTAACTGTCCTGAACCGTCATACCGTTCAGATGAGGAGATCGCTGCAGTAATGGCAGCTTCCGGTGAGACTGCGGAAACAACTGCTGTAAATACATCGACGTACCGTTATTTCGATTTTGTCTTGTCCGGACGTGTCCGTGACGACTCTCAGGAGCCGATCTTTGTTTCCGGTTGTGAGTGCAAAGAGAATAATTACCTGAAGAATCTTCGTTTCTATGCTCCGGTAAGAAGCGAGGAAGACCTGGAAGTTTACTATGTAGTTTATTCTGCTTTCCTGCAGTCGTTCTATACCGATACAAGCAGTGAAGCGTGCCTCGAGAAGG
>JAFWSW010000213.1 GCA_017519205.1 Clostridiales bacterium
AGAAACCCGGAGTATTCCCTGTACCAGATGCGCGGCATCAACAGGATCCCGAAGAAGGGTGTTCCTCTTTATGTAGTTTCGACGACTTGCAGCGGCGCCGAGAGTTCCGCGTGTGCCCTGATCCGCAGTGATAAACAGCTCTCCCTGTACTATAGTGAATATCTTGTTCCGGATGTGGCTGTCCTTGATCCGGATCTGGTCCTGCGTCTACCGATGGAGAATATGGCGACAGCTGCGATACTGGCGCTCACGCATGCCGTTGAGGCCTATGTCAGTCCGATGGCGAAGGAGTTCCCTGCCGATAAGGCGAATATCCAGATCGCGATCCCGATCTATTTTTCCTACCTGGAAAAGTCATACAAACACGGCGCCGGAAATGATGTTTATCTTCAGATGATGATGGCGCCCTACTATACCGGCGTGGCAACCAGAAGGATCGGATTCGGTCCGGCACACAGTCTGATCATAAACGTTGCCGAGAAATACGGAGAGGCGCAGGGAAAAGTCGCGTCGATCCTGCTTCCGGCAGTCCTGGAATATGAGTTTGAAGAAGTAAAAGAAGACCTCGCGCAGCTTGCTCTCGCGTCGCATCTTTGCTCGGCACGCGCGACGACGGACGAGGCGGCGCGTGCTTTTATATCCGGATTCAAGAGCCTGTGCCGAAGAGTCGAGATGCCGCAGGCGCTTCCTTTCCTGAAGATGGAGGACATGGGCGATATCGTCCGTATGGCCCTCTACGATGCCAAGCAGTGGGGAGAGCCGAAGAAGGTGAACCTCAAGGCCGGCGTTTCTATCCTGAAAAAAGCCAGATACAGTGAGTGAGGCGGGTATGTCTTCCGAGAAGATCCATGTCGACCATAAACTGCCGAAAGCCATAGAGAGCCTTCTTGTACGCCTTCGCGACGGCGGTTTCGAAGCATATGTTGTCGGCGGAGCGGTCCGGGATATCCTGATCGGGAAAGAACCCGACGACTACGATGTCACCACTTCCGCTGAACCTCGTGAAGTAATACAGGTATTCGGTGAGAAGTTCTGTCATCCGACCGGCATCTCCCATGGTACCGTCACGGTCATCTCCGAAGGTGTTCCCGTCGAGGTGACGACCTTCCGCGTGGATGGAGATTATCTGGATTTCCGGCATCCGGAGGAAGTCCGGTTTACCCGTTCTTTAGAAGAAGATATAAAGAGAAGAGATTTTACGATCAATGCCCTCGCGCTCTCTCCTGATGGGACGGTGATCGATTTCTGCGGCGGAATTAAAGATCTGGAAAGAAGGCTTCTTCGTACTGTGGGCGATCCGAAGGAGAGGTTTACCGAGGATGCTCTTCGTATCCTGCGCGGGCTGCGGTTTGCTTCGGAGCACGGTTTCCGGATCGAGGAGGAGACCTCCCGTGAGATGATTTCTCTCAAGGACTCGCTTTCCGCCCTGTCGGTCGAGCGCATCTGGAAAGAGTTTTCCCGATTGATCTGCGGGACATACTGTGCACCGGTACTGCGCCGTTACTTCGATATCTTTACTGTATTTCTCCCGGAGATCGCTCCGATGAGAGGCTTTGAACAGCACAATCCGCACCATATTTTCGACGTGTGGGAACACACTCTGGCGGCGATGACCTATGTTCCGCCGACGGTCGTCCTTCGCACCGCGATCCTTTTTCACGATATCGGGAAGCCCTCGTGCTTCGAGATCGGCCAGGACGGCATCGGCCACTTCCGCGGACATCCGAAGGTAAGTGCGGCGATGGCTGACACGATCCTCACCCGTTTGAAGGTGGACACGGATACCAGGGAGACGGTGATCCTTCTGGTAAAAGCACACGACGTGCCGCTCGATCCGCTTATGAAAAACGTAAGAAGACGTCTTGCGCAATATGGTGAAGAGCGCGTACGGCTTCTCCTGGAAGTCAAGCGTGCGGATATCTCCGCCCACTCTATGAAAAGCGCCTACCGGCTCTCCGAGCTTTCTTCGTTTGAGGTGCTTCTCGATCAGGCGATCAGGGAACAGCAGTGTTTCTCATTTTCATCTATGAATGTGAACGGCAAGGACCTGATCGAACTGGGGATCCCGGCGGGAGTCCGTATCGGGTCGATCAAGAAACAGCTGCTGAACGAGATCATCGACGGCAATCTTGAAAACGAGAAAACCGCCTTATTGCAGCGTGCGCAGGCGATCTGGAAGGAATGTCAACAGTGATTTTTCTGTCAATTATGACCTGAGTTTCACAATTCGTCACAATCTTACACTCAATTATACAAACGAAACGCACGAAACCAATCTTGAATATGTGCAATATGCACAAATTTGTTTCTCCGTACAAAATTTAGCAACAAAATAGATACAAATTGTGACAGAATTGTGACAAAATCTGCTAGAATTTGAACTCCTCCACTTGTTAAAATGTGACCATAAAACACAAGACATCAGGGAAACGACATTGAGGATGAGGATAGTATTTACAAGGAATAGTGAGGAGGAGATCCAAATGAAAAATAGAAGAGGTTTTACATTAATGGAAATGATCGTTGTAATCGCGATCATCGTATTCCTGGCAAGTGTTACTATGACAGGAGTTTCGCAGTATACAAAGAGAGCCAGAGAGATGAAGGCCAGTGTCAATGCACATTCTGATACGCTTAAGGCTCAGGATTCCATAGTTGATGGATATCTTACAACAACCAGAATGACGACAGCCCAGAGTACAACGAACCAGAGTGTTCAGGTCGATAACCCGACAGCACCTGCAACAGAACCGGAGACAGAACCGGAAGTTACAACGGTTCCCCCGACGGAAGCAACTCAGGCTACTCAGTCTCAGACAGAGGCAACCCCGTCCCAGACAGAAGCTACGGTTCCCCCGACAGAAGCAACCACACCTCCGGTATCCGGTGGACAGGGCGATCCGAAGGGAACAAAACCGGTAGCAGGAACCAAAGTTGAAGTAAGCAACTCTTGGGGAAATGGAAATAATTGTCAGGCAA
>JAFWSW010000214.1 GCA_017519205.1 Clostridiales bacterium
GCTGACCGTGCTTCTCTGCTGTCAGTTGATCTCGGTATTGAAGAAAAATACAAGCCGATCATCGAGAAACATATTAAGTTCTTTGCTAGCAAAGAGCGGACACAGCGCTTCTATGATCTGGAGATCGAAAACTTCAACGAGGAGAATATCCTTGTCGGCCTTCTGAGCGCAGTATGCAAGACGCGCACCTGCTCTTTCGAGGAAGTGCTGCGAGTTATGATCACCGAGGGGTCGCTGGAAGACAACAAGTTCCTTGCAGAAATGGAGAAGTATGATCTTCTGCCGTCCTTTTGGAAGCTTTGCGAACAGCAATTCGGCTATACCGATGCCAAACCGACGATGGAGAAGCTGATCGTTACGATGTTCGTCACATCGACCGCTCGACAGCTTGGCTGTGAAGTGCCGGCAGGCTGGAAGAGCTTCGTTTCCTATAAATCCGGGAATATCATCGCCTTCCTGGATAACCTGATGAACAATGTGCTTTACAGCGGGCGCTTTGATGAATTGTCCAAGCATGTTTCTAACGGCCTGAATACCATGTCGGCCTTTGCCGGGATGCAGCCGGAAATGCTGATTGATGTTGAGACCTTCATCTCCGCGGATCAGATACTTGTGAAATGGCTCGTTGACCGTCTGACCGCTGAAGATACCGGCGCAATGCTGGATCGCGTCACGATTCCGGAGCTCTGTGAGAAGCGGATGAAGATGCATTTCGGAAAGCGGACGAAAAAGACCTATCAGCTGCTTCTGAGTGCATATCATCTGATCATAGCTGCCAACTACAGCTGCCCGGATGGGTTCAAGAATATTATCAAGCAGTATCTGACGAAGGATTACCAGATTGATCAGGAGTATCGGAAGTTCTATTACAGCTTTGACCAAATCGAGGATACGGGAGCTTTTGAAGGCCTCCGCACTCTGATCGAGAACATCTATACCAACGAGTACCTGGGCAAGATCATGCCCAAGTGGAACGAGGGTATTCAGGAAACGGGCGCACTTCAGGAAATGCCTTTGCAGCGTAATTTCTATAATCGTTATCTGCGCAACGCAAAAGAGCGCACGGTTGTGATCATTTCGGATGCGATGCGATATGAGGTTGGGCAGGAACTGTTCAAGCGAATGCTGGATGACCCGAAGTGTACCGCAAAGATGGAAGCACATCTTTCTGTCCTACCGTCCTATACAAGGCTTGGCATGGCCGCTCTGCTGCCGCATAAATCTCTGACAATGACGGATGATTTCCGGGTGCTGGTGGATGATGTTCTGTGCAATGATCTCTCCGGCAGACAGACTGTGCTGCAGAAACATCAGGCAAACGGTGTGTGCGTGCAGTTCGATGATATTAAGGGCTTAAAGAAAAATGACCTGCGCGATATCTTCACGGGTATGCAGGTGGTTTATGTGTATCATAACCAGATCGACGCTCGTGGCGATAAGGCTACGACCGAGGACGAAGTGTTTGTGGCGTGTCAGGAAGCGATTGCTGAGATCATGGATTTGATCCGGAAAATCTCTACGAATGCGAATACATACCGCTTTATCATAACGTCCGATCATGGCTTCATCTATAAACGGGACAAGCTTTCCGAAAGTGACAAGATCGGTGCCATCAACGATAAGAAGGCATTTATCAATCGGCGCTTCATCGTGGCGCAGGAAGCTGTTGTGGATGAAGGTGTCCAGAGCCTGTCCATGGGGTTGATTCTGGACAATGATGATACCAAGCAGGTATCCTTCCCTGTCAGCAGCAATGTTTTCAAAGTGGCCGGCGGCGGGCAGAACTTTGTCCACGGTGGATCATCACCGCAGGAAATGCTCGTTCCGGTGCTGGATATCAAGATGGAACGCGGTCATATGGAAACAAGACCAGCTCAGATCGCGTTGGTCAGCATCGTGCAGAAGATCACGAACCTGATTACAACCATGGACTTTATCCAGACGGATGCCGTCAGCGATACCGTGAAGAAAACGACGTACAAGATGTATTTCGTCTCGGAGGATAACGAGAAGATTTCCAACGAAAATATCTATATCGCTGACAGCCGTGACGCCGATCCGCAGAAGAGAATCTTCCGGATGCGGTTCACATTTAAGAATAAGAAATACGATAAGAACAAGCAGTATTACCTTGTCGTATATGATGATGCCACTGGAATTGAAGCGTTCCGTCACCCGGTTATTATGGATCTGGCGTTTGCGGATGATTTTGGCTTCAACTTCTGATAGATAGAACGGAGGCAAGAGCATGTCGGAATTCTTTGAGACCGATGACAGAAGAACTGTCCTAAAGAATAAGCTCCGTCAGTATTTTGACGGGAAGATCGTGCGGAAAGATCTGACGAAGAAGATCAAAGAAGGAGCCAACGTTCCGGTGTATGTGCTGGAGTTCCTTCTCGGTCAGTATTGCAGTTCAGACGATCCTGAGATCATTGAGCAAGGCGTTGAGAATGTAAAACGCATCCTTGCCGATAATTTCGTGCGGCCTGATGAGGCTCAGAAGATTCTGTCTGTCCTCCGCCAGCGCGGCAGTCACACCGTCATTGATATGATCACGGTGAACCTGGACATTAAACATGATTGTTATGTCTCCGATTTCTCTAA